>JBIKLX010000010.1:0-41785 GCA_044359565.1 Ilumatobacteraceae bacterium | reverse complement strand
TCCCCGCGAACGCCACACCCGAGGCCGTGGCCTCGGCACTGTCGACCTCGATGGCGAGCGCCGGTCTGAACCTCACCGCCGGGGTGACCGGCGGGGCCGTCACCGTCACCGCCAACGCCTTCGGCACAGCGGGCAACTTCGACGTGAATCTCGACGTGAGCGGCAGCGGCACCTGGTCGGCATCGGCCGGGGTCGACGTGCAGGGCACGATCGACGGGCAGGTGGCCGTGGGACTCGGACAGACGCTGAGCCTGTCGACCACCTCCACCTCGAACGCCAAGGGTCTGGCGGTGAACATCACCGAGGGCCAGACCGGTTCGGCCGTGCCGGTGGCCTACGCACCCGGGATCGCCGCCCGTCTGGTGTCGACCATCACTGCGTTGACGGCGACCGCCGGTGACTTCACCTCCAGCCTCGCCAGCTACGACAAGCAGTACGCCGACTTCACCACCAAGATCGACAAGTTCGACGAGCGGATGATCACCAAGGAAGACATGCTGCGACGCCAGTGGTCGCGCGTCCAGGCCTCGCTCGCCGGACTCCAGAACCAGCAGACCTGGTTGAAGAACCAGACCGCCGCGATGAACAACTCGAACTCGTGAGTGAGGCCCCGAGCCTGCTGGTCAGTTCACCCACTGTCCGGACAGTTGCCGTCGAACTCGCAGTCGAAACGCCGAACACCATCGAGGAAATCGCATGAACACAGTCCAGTCAGCCCGGGATCGCTTCGTCAGCGGAGCGTTGGCGACGGCATCGGGCTCGAAGGTGGTCGAGATGGCCTACGACCGGCTCGACCGCGACCTGACGAACGCACTCGCGGCGATCGAGGCCCGGCAGGTGGAGCCGGCCCACACGGCCCTCACCCACGCCCAGGACCTGGTGAACGAGCTGCTGCTGATGCTCGACACCACTGCGTGGGAGCACGCACCCTCGCTGGCGTCGATCTACCGCTACGTCATCGAACTGCTCACCTTCGCCAACGTGAAGAAGTCGCCGGTCGAGGTGCAGCAGGCCCGCTTCCTGCTCGGCGAGCTGGGTACGGCCTTTGCCCAGGCTGCCGCCCAGGTGGCGCCGACCCCTGCGGTTGCCGCACCGTACGCTGGCCAGGCCACCGGTTCGCGCCTGTCGCTGCAGGCCTGAGCATGCTGATGACGCCGAGCCGATCGACCTCGGCCGAAGCGCAGTGGGAGCCGGTGCTGCGCGCCTACGCAGCCCTGCTCGACGAGCACCGCGTGCTGCTGTTGACGGTCGGGGTGGAGGGTGTCGTCGACGAATCGGTGATGCTGGTGCCGCTGTTCGAGCCCCCGACGGGCATGCCGCCGTTGCCTGCCGCATTTGCGGGCTGGGTGGCGGCGCTGGAGCGCGACACGCAGGGCCTCATCGATCTGGCCGCCGAGTACCTCGAGAACAACCGTCCGAGTGCGGGTCTGCGGCTGCCGCGCACGTCGAGCGAGACCCGCTCGGTGATCGATTGGAAGATGTGAGTCGTCCGTGACTGCCGCCGGCCTGACCCTCGATCTGCTGACCATCGTGCTGATGGGTGGTGTGATCGCGATGATCGTGAGCACAACGCTGATGGTGATCGACATGATGCCCGGCAGACGCGGCGCGGTCAGGCCTCCCGCCTGGGAACCGCGGGTCCGCCGGTTGTCGCCCGGGGCCGCTCGGCTGATCGCTCAGGCGCGTGAACGCGCTGCGCTGGCGAGCGCCGATCCGGGACTGATCGCCAGTCAACTCGGTCTCGACGGCATCGAACGGGGCGTTCCGGTGCAGCAACTGCCGGTCGATCCGTACACCGTCGAGGCCATCGTGCTGCCGCCCGGCGCCGTCACCATGGCCCCCCACCCCGCCCACGAGCCGATCGCGCTACCCCCGGGGCCCATCATCGAGGTTCCCCAGGTTTCCGTGCGACCGACGGGGGGACCCGTCGGCGGCCCGGTGATCGAGGTACCGGTGGTGCCTGCCCCGGGCGAGAAGCTGTCGTTCTACGAGGCGTCGTCATTGGCGAGCCATCTCGCTTCGAACGATCCCGACCGGATCGTCGACGTCATCCAGCAGTGGTTGCGCAGTGACGTGCGCGTGTACGAGGAGGATGTGTGAGCGTTCAACCGACACGAGTCGCAGTGCAGCCGATGCGCTTCGAGCCGCCCCGTCTGTCGAGTGCAGGCACCGGCCGCATCAGCCGCGCGTCTGTCGGCGTCGGCGCGCTGAACGAGGCTCGGGAGGAGGGCCGTCAGCAGGCCCTTGTCGAGATGGAGCACCTCGTCGAGCAGCACCGCCGGTCGAAGCTCGACGCCGAACAGGCCGGCCGCGCGTTGAACGCTGCGGCCATGCAACTGCGCTTGTTCGATCAAGAGTCCCTCGAGGATCTGCAGCAGCAGGTGGTGGCCCTCGCCCTTGCGGTGGCTCGCGAGATCCTCGGTCGTGAGGCGCGCACCTTCGACGACGTGGTGCTCGGCTCGGTGACGAAGGCGATGAGCCTCACCTCCGACCGCGGTGCCGTGGTGCTGCATGTGAACCCGGCCGACCGGGCGAGCGTGACCGAGTTCCTGGCATCGGCCGATCATCGCCAAGATGTTGACGTGGTGGCCGACCACGGTGTGGAGCGCGGCGGCTGCATCGCTGCCAACGGACCGCTGCTGGTCGACGCGCAGATCGGCTCAGCGGTCGAGCGCATCGCTGCGGCCCTCGCCGAATGACGGCTGAGATGCTTGCGTCGTCGATGTATCCGGGACAGTCACGTCCATGGTCGTCGCTTTCGCTTCCTGCTGCACCGTTGCGGTGATCGCCCGATGAGCATCGGCGGCATCTCCGACAGCGTCACGGCAGCGCTCCATTCGGCCCTCAGCGGCCTCGATGCCCGCCAGCGCGTGATCGCCTCCAACATCGCCAACGTCGAGACGCCGGGCTATCAGGCCCGTGAAGTGAGCTTCGAGGACAGCCTTCGTGCAGCCATCGCCAGTGGCGACCCGTCCGAGACGTCGATCTCGGTGAACCAGTCATTGGCCCCCACCCGCTCGAACGGCAACAACGTCAACCTCGACTTCGAACTCTTGGCCGGGCGCGAGAACGTGCTGCGCCAGAAGCTCGTCGTCCAGGCGGTCAACGCCAAGTACGCGCTGCTCCGAACGGCACTCGGCCAGTGATCGCCGCTCGCACCCCGCTCGGGATCGAAAGAGGACTTCGATGAGTCAGATGTTCGGTGTCTTCGGTGTCGCCACGTCCGGTATGGGCGCCTACAAGACCTGGCTCAACGCCGTGGCCGACAACATCGCCAACATGAACAACGTCTCGCGCACCAGCGAGCCGGCGTTCCAGGAGCGGTTCATCTCGGTGCAGGCCAAGCCCAGCACCGACGACATCGGTGAAGGCGTCGATGTTGCTGGCGTGATGTTCGGAAACGCGGACGGTCAGGTCGTGTGGGATCCCGAGCATCCCTACGCAGATGCCAACGGCATGGTGCGGCACACGTCGATCGACCTGACGGAGCAGATGGTGTACATGCAACTCGCCCAGCGTGGGTACCAGGCCAACGTCCGATCGTTCGAGAGCGCCAAAGAGGCGTACGAGTCGATCCTGTCGATCGGGAGGTGACCCCAATGGCCATCGTCCCGATCATGCCCATCACTCCGATCACCCAGATCGCTGCGCCCAGCCAGGTGCAGTCGGCTGCGGCCACTGCCGGTACCGGCGGCTCGTCGTTCGCCTCGATGCTGGCCGACCAACTCGACGCCGTGTCGGCGGCCCAGAACAAGGCCGACAACCTCGCCGTGAAGGCGGCGACCGGCGACCTCCAGTCGATCCAGGACTACACCATTGCCTCCACCGAAGCGCAGTTGCTCACCCAGTTGACGGTGACCGTGCGCAACCGGGCAGTCGAGGCGTTCAACGACATCATGCGGATGCAGGTCTAAATGGCAACGAACAGCAACTCCTCCATGGTCGACAAGGCGAAGGATCTCGCCAGTCGGCTCACCCCGGTGCAGAAGGTGGCGCTGGGCGCCGTCGTGCTCACCGTCATCGCGGGCAGCCTGCTGCTGTCGCGAGCCGAGAGCAGCACCGACATGGGCGTGCTCTTCACCGATCTCTCGTCGGCCGACGCCTCGTCGGTGGTCGATGCACTCACGGCCCAGGGCGTGGCGTACGAACTCACCGATGCCGGGCGCACCGTGCTGGTGCCCACGACCGATGTGTACAACCTGCGTGTCGACCTGGCCGGCCAGGGCCTGCCCTCGGCCAACGACGGCTATGCGCTGCTCGACAACCAGGGCATCACCACCTCGGAGTTCCGCCAGCGGATCGACTACCAGCGGGCCCTCGAAGGCGAGCTGGCCAAGACGGTGTCGGCGCTCGACGGCGTGAAGTCGGCGTCGGTGCACCTGGCCCTGCCCGACGAGTCGGTGTTCGTCGACGAGCCTTCGAGCCCCACGGCCTCGGTGCTGGTGATGGGTGCCATGAGCGGCAGCGTGACCGATGAAGAAGTGCAGGCCATCGTCCATCTCGTGGCTTCGTCGGTGAAGGACATGAAGCCCGAAGGGGTCACGGTCGTCGACGCGAACGGCACGGTCCTGTCGTCGGGCGGGAAGAGCGGTGGCATGGGAGGATCGTCGCGGTCGAAGTACGTGAACGAGATCGAGCAGACCACCGCCGCGAAGGTGACCTCGATGCTGAGCCGGATGACCGGCCCCAACAAGGTGTCGGTGTCGGTGAACGCCGCGGTCGACCTCGACGAGGTGCAGTCGACCTCGGAGGACTTCACCCCCATCGGCACCGATGCTGCGGGTGGCCTGGTGCAGAACGAAAAGACGCTCACCGAGCAGTACGGCAACGCCACGATCAACGGCGATGCTGGTGTGCTCGGTCCCGATGGTGCCACCATCACTCCCGATCCGGCCGTGGACGATGCGACGGCGATCGACGGCAGCACCGACTACCTGAAGGACGAAGCGAGCCGCACCTATGCGCTCGACCGCACGGTGTCGTCGACGATGAAGGTGCCCGGCGAGATCACCCGGCTCACTGTGGCCGTGCTGGTGGACGAGGCGGCGGTGACCGAGGAGCAGATGGCCGCCATCGAGGAGATGGTCGCCACCGCTGCAGGTATCGACTCCGATCGCGGCGACACGGTGACCATCACCCGTCTGCCGTTCGACACCTCGATGATCACCGAGGCCGAAGATGCTGCCGCCGCCGAGGACGCTGCCGCCAGCCAGGCCCAGATGATGAGCATGGCCCGCACCGGCGCCATCGTGCTGGTCATCATCATCGCCCTGTTCCTCGCCTACCGCAGCGCCAAGCAGGCCCGCAAGGTGACCGCCGTCCCGATCGACATCGGCGAACTGACCACCTCGATGCCGCGTCTCAGTGCCGGACAGCAGATGGCCATCGAGGCGCCGCAGCACAGCGAGACCTTGGCGCTGATGGCCGCCCGGCCGCCGGCACCCGAGGACGAGTTGGCGGTGATCGCCGATCAGCGCCCTCAGGAAGTCGCCAACGTGCTGCGCGCCTGGCTGAATGAGTCGAAGGCGGGTCGGCGATGATCGAATCCGCATCGGCCCAGCTGTCGGGGGCCCAGAAGGCAGCCATCTTGATGCTGTCGCTGGGGTCGGAGAACTCGTCGAAGGTGATGGCGCTCCTCGGTGAGGGCGAGGTCACTCAGATCACCGCCGAGATCGTCAAGGCCGGCCAGATCAGCCGCGACGAGAGCACGACGACACTCGAGGAGTTCGCCACGCTGCTCGTGGCCGGCGGCCATGTGGCGTCCGGTGGCCCGGAGGCTGCTCGCGGCATGCTCGAGGCCGCGCTCGGAGCCGAGCGCGCAGCGTCGATCCTCGAGGGCCTCTACCAGTCGATGGTGAAGGGCCCGTTCGACTTCCTGAAGAACGCCGATCCGCGCCAGATCCTCAACTTCCTCTCGGCCGAGCACCCGCAGACGATTGCCCTGGTGGTGGCCCATGCCCACCCCGACATCGCCGCGCAGGTGGTGGGGGGCCTGCCCGAAGACGTGCAGCGCGCCGTGTCGGTTCGCATCGCCATGCTCGAGCCCAGTTCGCCCGAGGTGATCGCCCAGGTGGAGGCCATGCTCGAGCGTCGACTCTCGTCGAGTGTGAAGAACCAGGAAACGAGTGTCGCCGACGGTGTGCAGACGCTGATCGAGATCCTCAACCGGTCCGACCGTGCCACCGAGCGTTCGATCTTCGAAGGCCTCGACGACCACAATGGCGAACTCGCCGACGAAGTGCGCTCGCGCATGTTCGTGTTCGAGGACATCGTCACCCTCGACGACCGCTCGGTGCAGCTGGTGCTGCGTCAGGTGGAGGCCAAGGAACTGGCCACCGCCTTGAAGGGCGTGAAGCCGGAAGTGCGCGACAAGATCATGCGCAACATGTCGGAGCGTGCAGCGCAGAACCTCGGCGAGGAGATCACGTTGCTCGGCCCGGTGAAGATGAAGACCGTCGAAGAGTCGCAGGGTGGCATCGTGCGTGTCATCCGCGCCCTCGAGGAGAGCGGCCAGATCGTCATCACCCGCGGCGCCGACGAATACGTGAGCTGACCCGCGCTCGTGTGGGTGGGGGTGAATCCCCCACGGGGCACCCACCCACCTTCGTGACTGCGCCGGGAAACCCGGACGATTGCAGACAAGGCGCAACAGGGATGGCGCCGCCAGTGTCCATGGATCGGCACCGAGCGAGAACCCCAGGAGCCCCATGTCCGTCGTCGCACCCGTGTTGAGACACGAGCTCACCGGCATCTTGCAGACCGTGCGTGACGCTGCTGTGCCGCAACGCACCGGTGCGATCAGCAAGGTGCTCGGGCTGCGTTTCGATGTCGAGGGTCTCGACCTGCCGATCGGCGCCACCGTGCGCGTGCTCGACCGAGACATCGACTTGTCGGGCGAAGTGGTGGCGGTCGGTTCCGGCTCGGTCACCTGCATGCCGTTCGGTGAGGTGAAGGGCCTGCGCGTCGGGGCCCGGGTGAGTGGTTCGGAGAAGCCGTCGTCGATCGGCGTGGGCCCGCAGTTGCTCGGCCGTGTGATCGATGCGCTCGGCCGGCCCCTCGACGACAAGGGCCCGATCCCCGGTCTGGTCGACGTGGAGATCGACGGCGAGCCGCCGCATCCGCTGCGCCGTGCCAAGGTCGACCTGCCGATGTCGCTCGGCGTGCGGGCATGGGACACGCTCATCCCTGCCGGCCGTGGCCAGCGCGTGGGTGTGTTTGCCGGATCCGGCGTGGGCAAGTCGACGCTGATGGGCATGATCGCCCGCAACACGGCGGCCGACGTGAACGTGGTGGCGCTCATCGGCGAACGTGGCCGTGAGGTGCGCGAGTTCGTCGAGAGCGACCTCGGGCCCGAGGGGCTTGCCCGATCGGTGCTCGTGATCGCCACCTCCGACAGCCCGGCGTTGGTGCGTCTGCGCGCCGCCTTCGTGGCCACCCGGATCGCCGAGTACTTCCGCGATCAGGGCAACGACGTGATGCTGATGATGGACTCGCTCACGCGGTTCTGCATGGCTCAGCGCGAGATCGGCCTGTCGGCCGGCGAACCGCCCACCAGCCGCGGTTACCCGCCGAGCGTGTTCTCGCTGCTGCCGCGCCTGCTCGAGCGGGCAGGCGCTGCTGAACGCGGCTCGATCACCGGGTTGTACACCGTGCTCGTCGACGGCGACGACCACAACGAACCGATCTCCGACGCAGCACGCTCGATTCTCGACGGTCACGTCGTGCTGTCGCGCAAGCTCGCACACGCCAACCACTATCCCGCCATCGACGTGTTGGCCTCCATCTCACGTGTGTCGGGAGCGGTCACGACGCCCGAGCAGCGCAGGCTGATGGGCGAACTCAGGCAGCTGATGGCAGCCGAGGCCGAGGCGCGCGACCTGATCGAGATCGGCGCCTATGTGCCCGGCACCAACCCGGTCGTCGATCGGGCCGTGGCGCTTCGCGAACCGATCCGCGATTTCCTGTGCCAGTTCGTCGACGAGCACTGGAACGCAGCGCAATCGTTCGAACGGCTCGGCAACCTGCTTGCCAGTCCGGGCAATGACAACACCGTCGCTCGCATGGGCGGTCGGCAGTGAACCAGAAGAGGCTTGCAGCGGTACTCCGGATCCGCAATCTGCAGGAACGCAGTGCGCGCGGCGAACTGGCTCGCACGCGGCGCGAGCACCAGTACGCCGTCGCTGTCGAGCGGCGCACGTGGGAGATGATCGACGACCTCGCCGTACCGATGTCGCGGGGCGTGAACGCCGACCACCTCGCCGGCCGCCACGCCCAGGTGACCGCCGGGCTGCTGAGCACTCACCCGTTGCGGGCCGAGACCGAGCGGACGCACGAGTCGATGGACGTGGCCAAGGCCGACTGGACCATCGCCGCCCGCCGTGTCGAGGCACTCGATCGGTTGGCCGAGCGCATCGCCGAGGCCGAGAAGGCCGAATCGGCGCGGCTGGCCGGCAACGAGATCGACGACCTCGTCCTGGCTCGCCGTGGCCGCGACACCGACATCGCGGGAGACGCCGCATGACCGCAGTCGCAGGTGTCGCTGCAGTGCAGGCACGGATCGGCGCCATCGAGTCGCGGCTCGGCGTCGGGAGAACGCGTTCCGACCAGATGGGTGCCGTGCCGGTGCTGACCAACCAGCTCGGCTCGAGTGTGGCGGCAATGCCCCTCGGGTACGCCGATGTGGCGGCCGGCGCGGCAGCCGGCACGGGCTCGTCGACCTCCAGCGTGACGGCCACCGACTTCGGGTCGGTGGTGCGTCAGGTGGAACTGGGCGCGGCGCAGGCGTACGGCGCCACCGTGCCCATCGGGGCTCCCGGTGCTCTCGGCGGTGTGCCGGGAGCCGACCAGGTGAACGCAGCGACGCCCCATGCGGCGCTGTTCAACGAAGCCGGTGCCCGTTGGGGCATTCCGCCCACCGTGCTCGCCGGCATGGCGTACGTCGAGTCGCGCTTCCAGAACGATGTGGTGAGCCAAGCCGGTGCCGTCGGCATGATGCAGTTCCTGCCCAGCACCGCCGCGTCGATGGGCGTGAACCCGTACGACCCGAACTCGGCCATCGACGGTGCTGCCCGCTATGTGCGCACCGCCCTCGACCGGTTCGGATCGCTCGACATGGCGATCGGCGCCTACAACATCGGCCCCGGTGCGATGGCTCGCGCCGGTGCGGTGAACCCCGGAACGCAAGCAGATCGGTACGTGACGGCTGTTCGGGCCGCCGCAGGGAGGATGGCATGACCGCAGTCGGCACCAGCGTGGCCACGAATGCGGCGTCGATCCTGTCGACGCTCGGTGATGGCAGCGCAACGCGCAGCAGCGGCGCAGGATCGTCGGCGGACGGCGGTTTCGAAGCACTGTTCAGCCGCACGATCGAGGCCGACGCCCCCTCAGCCGTCGCCAGCGACCGGGCGGAGATGGCTGCCGCGCCACTCGACCGGCGGGCCGGCAGCGATCGGCAACGTGATGCCGTGGCCGATGATCGACACCTGACGCGCGCCGACGATCCTGCCGACCGCGTGACCGATCCGTCTGACCGCGCCGCCCGGGCCGACGCCGCGGACGAACCCGACGACATCGACCGACCGGCCCGGCCGCGCGCCTCCAGCGACTCGAACGATCCGTCGGTCGTCGCAGTGCCGTTGGTGATCGTCGCCCCGCTCGCAGTGCAGACGCGCACGGCGGCTGCGTCGGTCACGCCGAGCCTCGTGCCCGGGACCGTCGCAGCAACGCCGACGGTGGAGGCTGCGGGCGCTCAGCCCGGCGCCACCACGGAGACCGTCGCCTCGATCGTGCCAGGAGTACCGGGCGCAACGATGGCAACGGCAGGCACACCTACTGATCCTGCGGTCGCGACCGGCGTTCCGGTGGCCGCCGCCGCCTCGCCAACCACCATCGAGTCGCTCGCTCCCGCGGTCGCCGAGCAGGGCGCCACGTCGCTCGCTGCCGCGGCTCAGCCGATGTCGTCGGATGCCACCATCGGGCTGCAGTCGTCGGCCGCTCCGGCGGTCGCGTCGGTTGATGCTTCACTGGCGGATGCTGTGTCGTCGTCGGCTGGCCCGTCGTCGCCTAGCCCGTCGCCGGTGGCGCCCGTCGCCGATTCGGCCATGTCGGCCATGTCGGCCATGTCGGATGTCGTCACGCAGCCGTCCGTGCTCGCCCCGGCGGCGACGGCACAGACGACCCCGCAGGCGACTGCACAGGCGGTAGGCGCAGCCGATGCCGTGCTCGATGGCGCGCTCGATGCCGGTGGCGTCGAGTCGGCCCGTTCTGCGGCGTCGCCAGCGACCACTGCGGTTGACGGCCCCTCCACCACCGCGACGACGACGGGCACGGGCTCGGGCACGGGTACCGCAGCCCCCGGTACCGGGAGTGCCTCGGGCCCTGGAGCGCCGACCGAGCCGCGTACCACGACCACAGCGACGCCCGAGCGGGTGACCGAACTGCGGCGTATGCGCGATCGCGCGGCGCTCGGTGGTGTGGCAGGTGGGGCCATGAGCGTCGACCTCTCCGACGAGGGCCTCGGGCCGCTCACCCTGCATGCACTGCAGAGCGCCTCGGGCGTACACCTCACGCTCGAGGCCGCCGACCAGGCCACCCGCGATCTGCTCACCAGCCAGGGTCGGGCACTCCGCGACGAACTCGAAGCCGGCGGTACTGCGCTGGGCTCGCTCGACATCCAGCACTCCGGCCCGGGCTCGTCGGGTGAGCGGGGTGCCGGCACCCCGTCGGGTCGGATCGATCGATCGGGCGTCACGCGCTCGCTGGTCGATGCCTCGGCCACGACACCACTTGCAACCGTCCGCCCGCGACCGATCCCGTCTACCGACGGCGTCGACCTGCTCATCTGATCGTCCCTCGAGGAGAAGCCATGTCCATCTCACCCATCGGCAGCGTCACCGCAGCCACCACCCCGTCGCCGGCCACCGGGACGGCCACCGGCACTCCGTCGTCGACCACCTCGGGCACCGGGGCGACCACCGGAACGACGACGGGTGCCACCACCGGAGCCACCAAGGACCCGGCGATGCTCGACCGCGACGCGTTCTTGAAATTGCTCGTTGCCCAGTTGCGCTACCAGGACCCGAACAAGCCGATGGACTCGGCCGAGATGGTGTCGCAGTCGGCCTCGCTGTCGGTGGTCGACAAGCTCGATCAGATCTCGCAGGTGCTGACCGACAGCGGTGTCGCCAACCGCCTGTCGCTGGGCAGCTCGATCATCGGCAAGCAGGTGACGTTCCTCGATCCGCAGGGGGTCAGCCAGACAGCGATCGCCTCGTCGATCAGTTTCGACGGCACCGCCATGGTGGTGCGCGCCGGCACGTTCGACGTACCGGTCGACTCCATCCGCTCGGTCACTGCAGCGCCGGTCTCCGGCGCCGCCGCCAGCTGAGCATCCAGTTCCAGTCTCGCCAGTTCCAGTCTCGCCAGTTCCAGTCTCACCAGAAAAGGGAAGTCACCATGATCCGCTCCATGTCCAGCGCCATCTCCGGGATGAAGAACCACCAGCTCATGCTCGACGTGATCTCGAACGACATCTCGAACGTGTCGACCTCGGGCTTCAAGGCGTCGAACGTCGTGTTCTCCGACGTGTTGAGCCAGACGCTCACTGCCGGCGACCCCAACGGCGTCGTGGCCGGCACCAACCCGTCGCAGGTGGGCCTCGGCGCCCGTCTGGCCGCCACCACCCAGAGCTTCTCGCAGGGTGCGTTGCAGCGCACCGGGCGTAGCACCGACATGGCCATCGAGGGCGAGGGATTCTTCGTTGTGTCGAACGGGACCGAACAGATCTACACCCGCGGCGGCGCCCTGTCGCTCGATGCCTCGGGGAACCTCGCCACCACTGACGGCAACTTCGTGATGGGCTGGCAGGCCGACGCGACCGGTGCCCTCGACAGCACCGGTCAGATCACCCGCCTGAACGTCCCGGTGGGCAGTTCGCTGGCGCCCAGCCAGACCGCCAACGTCGCACTGTCGGGCAACCTGTCGGCAGCGGCCGCAGTGGGCGCTGTCGTCACCAACTCGATGACCGGCTACACGGCGCAAGGTGCGACAGTGCAGATCAACCTCACCTATACCAAGTCGGCTGCCAACGAGTGGACGGTGACGGGCAGTCACGGCTCGCCCGCCACCGCGGTCACGCTCACCGACAACGTGCTCCAGTTCGGAACCAACGGCGAGATCACCGCTCCGGCCGACCGGACGATCAACGTGGCCGCCGGCCAGATCCCTGGCATCACCGGTGCCGTGACGTTCGACCTCGGTACCGCCGGCGCGGTGAACCGCGTCACCCAGTTCGGCAGCACCAGCACCGTCGGCATCGTCTCGCAGGACGGGTCGCTGGCCGGTTCGTTGCAGTCGTTCGCCGTTAGCGCCGGTGGGGCCATCCAGGGCGTCTACTCGAATGGCAAGACCATGACCATCGGTCAGGTGGCCTTGGCGCTGTTCACCAACCCGCAGGGCCTCGAGCGTGTGTCCGGCGGCTGGCGCGAGACCGGCAACTCGGGCATCGCCCAAGTGGCTCCCGCCTCGGCCGGTGGTCGCGGCAAGATCAGCGCCGGCACGCTCGAGATGTCGAACGTCGACCTCGCCGAGGAGTTCAGCCGGCTCATCGTTGCCCAGCGCGGCTTCCAGGGCAACGCCCGTGTCATCAGCGCCTCCGACGAGATCCTCCAGGAAGTCGTCCGCATCGGTCGCTGACCGGCACCCACCCCACCGGCACCCACCGCATTCTCCGCTGAACCCGAGGCACCATGTCAGACACCACCGCAACCGAGGAACCCGCAGCGACGACAGCGCCTGCCGCTGGACGAAAGCGCCGCGGGCAGCCCAAGCTGTACGACTTCCGTCGGCAGAGCACGCTGTCACGCGACCACGTGCGCACGATGCAGATCGTGCAAGAGACGTTCGCCCGTGGTTTCACCACGGTGCTCGCCTCGCAGTTGCGCAGCGTCACCTCGGTCACGATCACCGCGATCGAGCAGCGCTCGTACGACGAGTACGTGCGGTGGCTGCCGAATCCGAACCTGCTCACCATGCTGAGCCTGGCCCCGCTGTCGGGCGCCGCGATCTTCCAGATCCCGCTCGAGATCGCCTACTGCACCGTGGAGATGCTGATGGGTGGCAGCGGCGACGGCACGCAGCCCGAGCGGGCGCTCACCGACCTCGAGCTCGGTCTGATGCGCGGCATCCTCGAGAACGCGCTGCCCGAGTTGCGCTACGCGCTCGAGCCGGTGGTGGCCACCGAGCCGAAGATCGTGAGCCAGGAGTCGAACCCGCAGTACGCCCAGATCGCGGCGCCGACCGACATGGTCATCGTCGTCTCGTACGAGATCAAGATCGAAGGCGTCACGGGCATCGCCTCGCTGTGCATCCCGTTCTCGAGCCTGCAGCCACACCTCGAAGCGCTGTCGGCCAGCTCGCTGTACGGCAACCTGTCGAGCGCCAACCGTGCCGAGAACCAGTCCCGGCTGCACATGCACCTCGGTGAGACGCCGGTGTCGGTGTCGGCCCAGTTCCGGCCGGTCGAGGTGCTGGCCCGCCACATCGTGGGGCTGAAGGTGGGCGATGTGCTGCCCCTCAGCCACCCGCTCGACGAGCCGCTCACCCTCATCGTCGACCAGACACCCACCCACAACGCGCGCATCGGTCGCCGCAACCGGCACATCGCGGTGCTGATCGACTCGACGGTCGACCCGCAGGAGGTCGCCTCGCCCACCCGGTGGACACCCGAGCAGGAGCGATACCGGCTACCTGCCTGACAACTTCCGCGTTCACCGCACAGTTCCGGTCGACGACACGACCGATGTGGCGGAACAGGAGTTGACGTGATCGACGCAAACAACTCGCGAGCGGTGATGGTGGCCGGCTGTGAAGCAGCAGCGCTGATTCTGGCCCAGCGTCTCATCCTGGGCGACACGACGCGTGAGGGCCAGGGGTGGCCGATCGACCCCAACGACACCGTGCTGCGAATGGCGATCGCCGAGCAGCCCGGTGCCTCGATGATCCTTGCCGTGAACGACGAGGTCGCCGATCGCTTGCTGGTCGATCCGGCCACGCTGGCGGAGGTGTTCAACCAGGCCTTGGGCGCACTCGGCCGCGAGATCGGCACCACCCTCACCGGTGGAGACGTCGTGCGCGCCACCGCAGCCAGGCCGTCGGTCGTTGTCGAGATCCTCGACGAACAGCAGCTCACAGCGCTGGCCGGTGTGACGCTCGATGTGGTGGCGATGGCTGGCGACCCGGGCTCGAACGCGTCGACCTTCATCCCGACCCCGCTCGACGGAGCCGGCTTCGGTGGCCGCGGTGGCGCTGCCACACCGCTGACGGTGCTGAACGACGTGGTGATGACCGTCACCGCCGAGTTGGGCCGCACCACGATGCCCGTGCGCGAGCTGCTGAACCTGTCGCCCGGTATGGTGGTGGAGATCGACCGCGTGGCCGGTGCCCCCATCGACCTGCTCGTGAACGGCCGGCGCATCGCCGTCGGAGAAGTCGTCGTGATCGACGAGGAGTTCGGTATCCGCATCACGGAGATCGCGCCTCCCGACGAGCTGGCCCGATGACCGACGCGAGTTTCGGCAGCCTCGTCGTGAGGATGCTCATCTCCCTCGCCATCGTGTTTGCGTTCATCGGTGGTGGCTACGTCTTGATGCGGCGCCGACAGAACGGTGGCGGATCGTCGCCGCGGTCGTCGCGAGCGCCGCGTTCACCCATGCGGATCGCATCGCGCAACCACAACTCGATCGGCAGTACACGGTCGCGCCGGACCTCGCGCACGAACGCGGTCGGCAAGGGAGCCGGCCAGCGTCGCGCCCTGCGCGTCGTGGGCCGCATCACCATCGGTCGCTCGACCCAGATGGTGGCAGTGCAGTTCGCCGAGCACGTGTACCTGGTGGCTGCCTCCGAGCACGGTGCACCCAGCGTGATCACGCAGGTGCCACTCGACGAATGGCTCGATGCCACCGACGATGTCGAGTCGGTCATCCCGCTCGCCCCCGAACTGGTCGCCATCGACGGCGGAGCCGAGTCTCCGGCGCCGCGCAGTTTTGTCGACGCGCTGCGAGAGGCAACTGTCCGTCGTGCCTGATCGGGCCGCGACCCGAACCGAGAATCGTCGCTGGGCCCTGCGCTCGGCCGCGTTCATCGGGCTGATCGTGGCCTTGGCCGTCCTGTCGGGCGCGGGTCGAGCCGCTGCCGCGCCTGGTCCGCCGCCGGTGCCCGTGGCCCCGGTGTCGCCGATCACACCGGTGAATCCCGACCGACCGTCGACCTCGGGTTCAACGCTCGGAGGCAGCACCGAGACCGGTACCGGCACGCTCACAGCCGACGACGCCAGCGACAGTGCCGATGCGAGCATCAGCCTCGACCTACCAGGCGTGACCGAGAAGGCCTCGAACTCGGTCGTCATCATCCTGCTGCTCACGGTGCTGTCGGTGGCGCCGAGCCTGCTGGTGCTGTGCACCTCATTCACCCGCATCGTCATCGTCTTGTCGCTCACCCGCAACGCGCTCGGCCTGCCGACCGCGCCGCCGCAGCAGGTGATCGTCGGTCTCAGTGTGTTCCTCACCCTGTTCGTGATGGGGCCGACCCTCGGTCAGATGAAGGACGTCGCCCTCGATCCGTTGCTCGACGGCACCATCTCGGTAACGCAGGCCTACGACGCGGCCCAGGTGCCCCTGCGCGAGTTCCTGCTCGAGCACACCCGCGAGGGTGAGCTGAAGATGTTCCTCGATGCGTCGAACACCGAGACACCCGTCGCTCGCGACGAAGTGCCTCTCGTCGCCCTCGTGCCGGCGTTCGTGCTGTCGGAGCTGAAGAGCGGCTTCATCATCGGCTTCGTCATCTTCATCCCGTTCCTCATCATCGACCTCGTGGTCTCCGCGGTGTTGATGGGACTGGGGATGATGATGCTGCCTCCATCGTTCGTGTCGCTCCCGTTCAAGATCCTGCTGTTCGTCATGCTCGACGGCTGGATGCTCGTGGTGGGGACATTGCTGAAGTCGTACGGATAGCGACGCCGAACGCTCGCGCCCACGTACACGACCCAAGGATCAGGTGACCCATGACAACTCAGCAGGTGATCGACATCGGAACCCGAACGCTCATCATGTGCGCCAAGGTGTCGGGGCCGTTCCTGATCGTCGTGTTGGCGGTCGGTGTGGTGGTCGGCCTCTTGCAGTCGGTGACACAGCTCCAGGAACAGGCGCTCAGCTTCGTGCCGAAGCTGGTGGGCGCCGGCATCGTCATCGCGGTGAGCGGTAACTGGATGCTGCAGTCGCTCGTCACCTTCGGTAACGAACTGATGGCCGGTATCCCCGCGCTGTTGAACGGCTGACCGGGTCGTGGACCTCCAGGTCGAACCCACCCTCCTCGTCGGGTTCTGCCTCGTCCTCGTCCGGGCCACTGCCTGGACCATGATCTGCCCGCCGTTCAACGCCCCGTCCATTCCGGTGCGAGTGCGGGTGGCCCTGTCGGTGGCGATGTCGTTCCTGCTCGCCGAACGTGTGGGCGAGCAGGTCGGCGACATGGGCACCGCGGCACTGGTAGGCGCCCTGTTCACTCAGATCCTCGCCGGCCTGCTGCTCGGCTTCTTCGTGTTCGCGCTCTTCTCGGCAGTGCAGATGGCCGGAGAGGTACTCGACCTCCAGGTGGGCTTCAGCATGGGCGCCGTGCTCGACCCGCTGTCGGGCAACAACTCGACCCCGCTCGGTCGGTTCCACCAATTGCTCGGCATCGCCATCCTGTTTGCGATCAACGGCCATGTCATCGTTGCGCGGGCATTCATCCGCTCGGTCGAGCAGGCGCCACTGGGCGACATCAACGTCGACAACGCGCTCGCGTCGCTCACCGGTCTGCTGGGGACGCTGCTGATGGCGGCGATCGAGATCGCCCTACCGCTGCTCACGGCCCTCTTCTGTGCCGAACTCGCGCTGGGCTTTCTCGGCAAAGCCGCGCCGCAGCTGAACATCCTCGTCATCGGCTTCGCCCTGAAGTCGATCATCACGTTCATGCTCCTCGGTGCCACGCTCGTCCTGCTGCCGGAATCGGTGGAGTCGTTGCTCGGTAGGGCGGTCCGTCTCGGCCTCGGAATCTTTGCGGGCTGACCGATGGGCAAGCGCGAGGGGAAAACAGAGGCACCCACACCGAAGAAGAAGCAGGAGGCCAAGAAGAAGGGGACGGTCGCCAAGTCGGTCGACCTCGGCCCGTGGCTCACCCTGCTGATCGCCACCTACCTGCTGCCGTGGCTGATCGGTTCGGTGGGAGGTGCGGTGGCGGATGCACTGTCGGCCCTCGGCGACCTCGCCGCCGAACCCGACGTGGGCGACGCACTCCGACTGCTCAGCGCCGCCATGCGGGCGGGATTCTTCGCGGTGATGCCGTTCATGGCGGTCATCGCGCTGGTCACCGTGCTGTCACAGATGGCTCAGACCGGGTTGGTGTTGTCGTTGCATCCACTCAAGCCCGACTTCAAACGCCTCAACCCGATCGCGGGTGTGAAGCGGCTGTTCTCGCCCAAGTCGTTGTGGGAGACCGCCAAACAGGTGGTGAAGGCTCTGTTGGTGGCGTGGATCTCGTGGCCGCACATCACTGCGATCCACGATCTTCTCGTCGGGCACGGTCGGGTGCCGCTGTTGCCCGGCCTCAGCGCCACAGCCGCTGAGATCATGGCGATGACCCGTGGCGTCTCCTGGGCCGTGGTGGGCGTCGGCCTGTTCGACTATGCGTTCCAGCGGCGGAACACCCTCCTCGACCTGAAGATGACCAAGCAGGAAGTGCGCGACGAGATGCGCAGCAGCGAGGGCGACCCGCAGGTGAAGCAGCGCATCCGGTCGCTGCAGATGGCCATGACCCGCAGCCGCATGATGGCCGCAGTGCCGGGCGCCTCGGTCGTGGTGACGAACCCCACCCACATCGCCGTGGCGCTCGTGTACGACCCCGCGGCCGGCGGCGCACCCCGGGTGGTGGCCATCGGCGTCGACGCGATTGCCAAACGCATCCGTGAGACGGCGGCCGAGGCCAAGGTGCCCATCGTCGAGGCAAAGCCCTTGGCGCGTGCACTGTGGCGCGCCTGTGAGGTGGGTGACGAGATCCCTGTCACGCTGTACGAGGCGGTGGCCAAGGTGCTGGCGTTCGTGCGGCGTCTGCGCAGCAGCTACCTGCCGTCGTCGCCGATGCCGCTGCCGCGTCTGTACAACGTGGATCAGACGGCGCTCGACGCGGTGCCCGATCGGCGCCGACGCGCCCGTCGCGCTGCGGCCTGACGCACGTCGGCGGCGCAGGTTCCCGGGCCGCCCCCGCCACGTCGCCCCGCCAGGTCGTCGCGGGTTGGTGTCCAGACGCGACGATGCCCCCGCACCGGGCGGGGGCATCGAGCGTGGATCGGATGAGATCAGTGCGGCTTGCGGGCCGCAGCGAGCGCCGAACTACCGGTCGGCACCGCGATGACGGCCGTCTCGAGACCGGTCGGGGCATCGACCTGGTCGGCTGCCTCCCGGTTCGACAGCAGGATCTCCTGGTACACCTCTTCACGGTGCACCGAGACCGACCGCGGTGCCCGGATGCCGATGCGCACCTGGTCGCGACCCATTTCGAGGACGGTCACGACGATGTCGTCACCGATGAGGATGTTCTCGCCCACACGGCGGGCCAGGACCAACATCAGCGCGCTCCCTTCGTCGTGAGGTTCGCGATCGGAGCCCGCACCGGCCACACCGAATCGGTGAGGATGGTCTGCTGCATCAGGTTCCGCCGGATGTCGATCACGAGGGGGGCACGCAGGTTGGTGGTGAGCGCAGCGACGCCGTTCTCGCGTCGAACCGTCACCAGGGTGAGTACCCGCACATCGTCGGCGTCGGCGATGCCGAGGGTGTCGCTGTCGAACTCGATGTCGTAGTCGGGCACGACCGCCCAGGGCACCACACACATGAACGCCAGTTCGCCGTTGTCGGCGTCCTGCATCCAGTAGAAGGTGTGGTCGCTGTGCGGTTCGGTCTGGCCGGGGGCCTGGCCGGCGCCCAGCAGCAGGACCCGGCGCAGGTCGGGGAACCCGGGAATTCCGCCGGGAACGGCGTAGAGCTCGGACTCTTCGACGTTGATCGGTCCGAACCGGGTGGTGTCGAGCAGCATGTGACCTCCTGTCTGCGCTCGCCTCCGGTCACCCCGTTGGTGAACCAGTTGACAAACGCCTCTCGCTGCGAACGGTCGTAACCGTCCGGGAAAGCGGGAAGTGCGCAAGCCGCTCTCCGGGACGATCGGACACGACGAAGGAGCACGGGTGGAGCGGAGCAGACTGGGGCAGGTCGTGTTGCCGGCGACCGTCGTGCTCGTCGTCGCCGTGATGATCCTGCCGCTGCCCGCGTCGGTGCTCGACATCCTCATCGTCGCCAACCTGTCGACGTCGATCATCATCCTGCTCGTGTCGATGAACGTGCGCCGCGCGCTCGACTTCAGCTCGTTCCCATCGCTGCTGCTCGTGGTGACGCTGCTGCGCCTCGGCCTGAACGTCGCCACCTCGCGCGCAGTGCTCTCCGACGGACATGCCGGTGAGGTGATCGCCACCTTCGGCTCCATCGTCGTGGGCGGCAGCATCATCGTCGGCATGGTGATCTTCCTCATCCTCACCCTGGTGCAGTTCGTCGTCATCTCGAACGGTTCGGGTCGAGTGGCGGAAGTGACCGCCCGCTTCACCCTCGACGCGATGCCCGGCAAGCAGATGGCGATCGACGCCGACTTGAGCGCCGGCGTGATCGGCGAGGACGAAGCGCGTACCCGCCGCAAGGAAGTGGGCGACGAGGCCGACTTCTACGGTGCGATGGACGGTGCCTCGAAGTTCGTGAAGGGCGATGCCATCGCCGGCCTCGTCATCACGTTCGTCAACCTCATCGGTGGCTTCCTCATCGGTGTGGTGCAGCACGGCATGTCGGTCACCGACGCCATCCAGCAGTACTCGCTGCTCACCATCGGCGACGGCCTCGTCTCGCAGATCCCCGCCCTGTTGGTGTCGATCTCGGCCGGCCTCATCGTCACTCGCGCCGCCGGCGGCGCCGACCTCGGTTCCGACGTCTTCGCCCAGTTCCGCAAGCAGCGCTCGGCGCTGCGGGCCGCCGGCATCGTCGTGCTGATGATGGCCGTCATCCCGGGCCTGCCGAAGCTGCCCTTCCTGCTCGTGGGCATCACCCTCGTGCTCGTCGCCAACCGTCTGCCGGTCATCGACGACTCGCTGCCCACCAGGCCGATCCTCGAGCCCGCGGTCGAGGCGGCACCGCCGTCGCCGCAGCAGATGGCGGTCGATGCCCGCGTCGATCCGCTGGAGCTGAGCATCTCGTTCGACCTCATCTCGCTCGTCGACTCGGCCAGCGGTGGCGACCTGCTCGATCGGGTGGGTGCGCTGCGTCGCAAACTCGCCGGCGAACTCGGTTTCGTGATGCCCTCCATCCGTACCCGCGACTCGGCAGAACTGCCCACCTCCACCTATGTCATCCGTGTGCACGGTGTGGAAGTGGGCCGCGGTACGGCACCGGCAAATCGGGTGATGGTGATCGGCGATGTGCTCGACGGCCTGCCCGGCGAAGAGGTGCGCGAGCCGGTGTTCGGACTCAATGCACGCTGGGTTCCCATCGAGTACCAGGTGCAGGCCGAGATCATGGGCAACACCGTGGTCGATCGTTCGACGCTCATCGTCACCCACCTCGCCGAAGTCGTTCGCCGCCGCGCCGGCCGCTTGCTGAGCCGCAGCGACGTGAAGGCGCTCATCGACGGTGTCCGCGCCAGCGATCCGCAGGTGGTGGAAGATCTGCTCACCGTCGGTGTCACCACCGGTGAGGTGCAGCGAGTGCTCGGCGCCCTGCTCGACGACGGCATCGCCATCCGCGACCTGGTGCGCATCCTCGAGGCGGTCGGCGACCGAGCACGTACGGTGCGCACGCTCGAAGCGATGGTCGAGGCCGCCCGCAACGAGTTGGGCCCCGCCATCACCGGCGCCCTGGCTCACGACAACCGCCTCAGCGTGGTGACCCTCGCTCCCACCACCGAGAACCGCATGCTCAGCAGCCTGCGCAGCCACGACGGCCAGACCCAGGTGGAGCTGCGCCCCGATCAGGCCGATGTGCTCATCCGCGATCTCAATCAGCTCGTGGCGAGCCACGCCCACCGTGGTGCGACACCGGTGCTGGTCTGCTCGGCTCCGCTGCGACCGGCCCTCAGTCGCCTCGTGCGCCCGTCGGTGCCGTCGGTCGCGGTGGTGGCCTACGGCGAGCTGGGCGACCACCTCTCCATCGACGTGATCGCCAACATCGATCTCGACATGTCCCCGATGAACAACGCCAACGACTTCCCAGAGGAGTACCGCCATGCGTACGCAAACAACTGACGACCAGGACACCCTGCGGTTCCGGGCCCCGAGCCTGGAAGAAGCCGTGGCGCTCGCCGAGCAGTCGCTCGGCACCCGCGTGAGGGTGGTGGCCGCCAATCGCATCCGCCGGGGTGGTGTCGGCGGCTTCTTCGCTGCCGACCTCGGTGTGGAGGTGATCGTCGCCCCCGCCTCCGAGACCGTCGAGGACGCCCTCGAGCGGCTGATCAACGACTCGGCCGACGAAGAGCGCACCCAATGGACCACCGAGCGCAGCGCCGAACCCATCTTCGAGCGCGGCGGCGCCCCGAGCGACCGTGCTGCGGCGACCACGCAGGACGGTTTCGACATGCCCGGGCGTCGGTGGCTGCTCGACCAGGCCGACACGCTGCCGGCCGCGACCAGCGAGGCCATCCAGGCTGCGCTCGCCGGTGAGCGCCAACCGCGGCGTGCCCCGGTGACACCGGTCGATCCGAGCGACCCGACCACCAACACCTCGTCGTGGTGGGAGCCACCCGCCTCCGACAGCGACCGTACGGCCAACACCTTCGCCGACCTCGTGGCGCGCCTCGCCGCCGAGGAGGAGCCCGAGCGCGTGCCGCGTCAGGTCGATGTGATCGATCTGCTGGCCGCCCTCGCCGGCAGCCGCGACAGCGTCGAGTTCGACGATCCGACGCCCACCACCGAGGTGCCCGTCATCGCTGTGCCCAACGATGTCGCAGTCGCCCCGGTCGCTCCCGTTGCGCCCACCGCCGAGTCGCCCGGCCTCATTCGGGTCGAGAAGATCATCGAGGAGTTGCAGGCGCTCACCGCGTCGCCGCGGCTCCTCGCCGCCATGAAGCAGCGCCAGGCTGCACCGGTCGAGTCTGTGCCGGTCGAGCCTGTGCCGGTCGAGTCTGTGCCCACTGTCGAGCCGGTCGTCGATTCGTCGGCCGCCGCGGTGGTGGCCCCGAAGGGTGCCCTGCTCGGCACGCCGCGTGCCCTCGTACCGCCGGTCGATGTCGCGCCGGAAGTGGCCCCTGCCGACCAGGCCGCGGCGGAGATGACCATCGAACTGGTGGCCGATGTCGACCAGAGCATGTTCGACGAGCCGATGGGCTCGGGCCCGAGCCAGCGTCAGGTCGAACTGGCCGTCGCAGCAGCCGACCAGCTCATCGAGTCGCTCACCCGCGACGACACCGTGAAGCGCCTCTCGGTGCGGATCGTGCTGCGCACTGCCGGCAACGACGAGGTCGAGGCCGGCGCCGAATGGGAGTCGAACGGGTGAGCAAGAAGGGTTCGGCGGCCGACGAGGCCGAGCACGATGAGCACAAGGGCCACGGGCCCTTGGCGCCGTGGCGACTCTGCGTCGCCGTCGTGCTGTCGGCTGCGCTGACCGGACCCGCCCTGTGGGACGCCGCGATGGCCGATCACCTGGTCGACTTCGCCCTGCTCCGCTCGTTCGGGGTGTTCTTCCTGGCTTGGTTCTCGATGGGGGTCATCAACCGCACGCTGGTGCGAGCGATGATGCACCAGTCGCCGCGGCGTTCGGGCCGCACCACCGAGCTCGTCGACCAGTAGCAGCGCCGCCGCCGAGGCTTCGGCAGCGGCGCTCGGTCGCGCCCCCGATGACCTGACCCCAGGGTCGAGCCCCAGGGTCGAGCCACAGGGTCGAGCCCCAGGGTCGAGCCACAGGGTCGAGCCCCAAGGTCGAGCCCCAAGTTCGAGCACGGTCGCGCGCGACTACCGCCGCAGGCGGAGCCAGCGGGGCCCGCTCAGCGCAGGTAGTCGAGCAACGACACCGGGATGACCTTCGCGGCTGCCTGGACAGCAGCCTGGTACGAGGTCTCCTCGGCCTTCGCGCGAACCAGCGACTCGACGATGTCGACGTCCTCGACCTCCGACAGTCGGCTGGTCAGCGCTGAGATGTCGTCGTCGATACGCGAACGCAGGTCGACCAGGGCGGCCGACTTGGTGCCGATGCTCGCGGCTGCTGTACGCACCCGGTCGGTCGCGGCTTCCAGGTTCGTGTGCTCGGTGGCGATGGTGGTGCTGTCGCCGTTGCTGATGGCAGTGGCCATCCGGTCGAGCACGTCGAACAGCGAACCAGCACCGGTGCCCGATACGCCGAACACTTCGCTGCCGGTGACGTTCACCGTCATCGAGGTGGTCGCGGTCACGTCGCGTACCACGGCGTCGTCGTTGCCGAGGTAGGTGCCAGCGGCGTCGTATGCCGGGCCGGCGGCCGTGCCGGCGAACAGCGATCGGCCGGCGAAGGTGGCATTGCCCGCGTTCAGCAGGTCGCCTCGCACCGAGCGGAGCTCGGCGGCGATCGCCTGGCGAGCCATCGGGGTGAGATTGGTGACACCGTTGCCGGCCGAGATGACCAGTTCCTTCGCCCGGTTCAGCCGGTTCATCATGCCGGTGAGCTGCGTGTCGGCAGCACCCACCCAGCCCTGAGCATCGTCGACCGAACGAGACCGCTGATCGAGACGGCGGAGATCCTGCCGGATCGACATGGCCGAGGCCGTGCCGGTCGGGTCGTCGGAGCCCCGGGTGATGGCCTTGCCCGACGTGATCTTCGTCTGGGTGTCCTGCAGCCGGCTCAGGCTCTGGCCGACGTCGCGCATGGTCGAGCGCAACATCATCGAATTGGTCACGCGCATGGCGTACCTCCGTGGAAATCAGCGCTGCAACTCATCGTCCGGTCCGTTCGATCAGGAAGCTGAGCATTTCGTCGACCGTGCTCAGCACCCGGCTGGCGGCCTGGAAGGCGCGTTGCGCCTCCATCATCTGGGTCATCTCTTCGTCGATGCTCACCGAGCCCACCGAGTCGGCCTCTTTCACGGCGTTGTCGGCGATCGTGCCCTGGACCTCGGCGCGCTGCTGGGCGCTGCGCGACTCGATGGCCATACCGCTGATCATCGTCTGATACCTGGTGCTCGCCCCGGTGGCCGAACTGGCCAGCGCAGCGATGAGGCGGGCCTGGTTACCATCGAGCGCGCCGGGCGCCGTCGGTCCCGGCAGCTTGGGTGCGCCGGCTGCCAGGAGGCTCGGCTGGCCGGCCACATCGCTGGAAATGGCGATGGTTGCCGCCGTGGTGCCGGCCGGATCGAAGAAGTTGCGGCCCGTCACGCCGTCTTGGCCGTAGCCGGCGGCATGCATCGTGTTCACCGAGGTGACGAGGGTGTTGGCGATGTCGTCGAGTGCGCTCAGGTACCGGGGCACCACGTCGTTGATCGTGGCGGCCACCGAGGCACCCTCGCCCGAGGTCATCAGCACGGCCTGGCCGTCGTCGAACTGAAGGGTGCCGCTCGGCGCCTGCAGTTGGGCGGCGAACGTGCCTGCCACCACCTGGCGGCCACCGATGAAGACGTTCACCTCGCCGGTGCCGGTCACCTGGGTGAGCGCGCCGGAGAGATTGGTGAGCTTGGCCACCAACTGGTCGCGCTGGTCGAGCAGGTCGGCCGACGGGTCGGTCAGCCCAGCGATCGTCTGGTTGAACGTCACGATGCGCGCCGTGAGGTCGTTCACCTCATTGGCGATCCCGGTCATGCGGGTCTTCGCCGCATCCGACACGGCCGTGAGGTCTTCCACACCGCGGCGCAGCGAGTTCACCACCGTCGATGCCTTGCTCAGCAGCGAGCTGCGCGCCGTCTGGTTGCCCGGGTCGTTCGCGACCGAGCTCCACGAGCCCCAGTAGTCGTCGAGCTGAGCAGCAAGGCCGTGGTCGGAGGGCTCGGGGAAGAGCGACTCGATGCGGGCCAGCGTGGCGGCCGTGGCATCGGCGGCCGATCGGCCCGCCTCTTCGCGTGATGCCCGGGCGATGATCAGGTCGTCGGCCGAACGCGAGACCCGGCTCACATCGACGCCGGCGTTCCCGCCCGACCCACTGATGCCGCTGGTGCCCGGGGTGGCCAACTCGACCCGCTGGCGGTGATAGCCGGTGGTCGTGGCATTGGCGATGTTGCGTGCCGTCACGTCGAGGATCTGCCGCTGGGCGCGCATCGCGCTGAGCGGCGTATTGAGCGACGAGATGTTCGGCATCGTCAGACCGTCCGATCCAACCGCAACGCGGATGCCTTGAGCGGCGCGGCATAGCCACGCGGGTCGTACACGTCGACGCTCTGCTCGCCGAGCGAAGCAATGATCTCGCGCGACCGCATCAGGCCGCGGCGAGCCAGTTCCTGGTTCGAGTTCGAGACGTCTTCCACTTCCGACTGGAGCGACACGAGGTGCAGGCGGTGCTGCGACAGCAACTGGCCCCACGGGTGCTCGACATACTGCAGCAGCTCCGACAGGGTGACGTCAGGGCGCAGTCCGTAGCGGCGGGCCAGCCGCGCCGATGCCTGCGAACGGGCCGCGTCGACGGCGTTCACCGCTTCCATCAGCGACTCGATCTCGGAGTTCAGGAACGGCAGCCAGCGGGTGCGGCCCGCGGCAAGCAGCAGGCCCTGCATCTCCAGCTTGTAGACCATCTGCTCGAGCAGTTCGCGCATCGTCCACAACTGGTGGGAGAGATCCTCTGCGGGTTCCACGGTGATGACTGTCCGGTGGTGGCGGAAAGCCGCAGGTATCCCGTGTGTCGGGGTAGATGGTGGCGCAATTCCATCCGCTCCGCACAGTCAATGTCAAGAGACCGTCAGCACGCGGACGCCCGACGATCGAGGAGCACCCATGATCCGCCTCACGCGGCTTCGTCAGACCGACCCCCTGTACATCAACCCCGACCACATCGAGCGACTCGACCGTCATCACGAGACGATCGTGCACCTGCTCAACGGCACCGAGTATGTGGTGATCGAGTCGCCCGAGGAGATCCTCGAGCAGGTCACGATGCTGCGCGCCCGGGTCATCGCCACCGCGGCACGCATGGTGAGCGAGCAGCACGCGGCGATGCCTGCCGACGTGGCCCCGGTGCAGGTCGTGGCCGCCTCTCCGGGGCTGCCGACTGTGGTGTCCCCCGACGATGAGGACCAGGTGTCCTCGGGCGAAGGGGTCTGACCCATGCCGGCAACACTCGTCGGTCTTCTCATCGCCGCAGTCGGCACCTTCGTGGGCGGTATTCTGCACAACGTCAGCCCGGTGTTTCTTCTCACCAACATCACCGCCCTGCTGGTGGTGCTGGTGGGAGCCGGTGGCGCCACGATGGCCTCGTTCGAACTCGAGGCAACCACCGGTGTCTTCAAGGCGATCATGGTGACCATGTTCCCCAAGAAGGGGGCGAGCCCGTCCGACACCATCAACCGTCTGGTCGAGTTCGCTCGCAAGGCACGTCACGAAGGCCTGCTCGCCCTCGAGTCGGAGATCAGCACGATCGATGACGCCTTCATGAAACGTGGGCTGCAACTCGCGATCGACGGTAGCGACCCCGAAGCGGTGGCGCAGGTGATGAAGACCGACATCAAAGCGATGAAGGCCCGTCACAAGGTGGGCGCCGAGTGGTGCATGACCTTCGGCATCTTTGCCCCCACCTTCGGCATCATCGGCGCCGTGATCGGCCTCATCGAGACGATGGGCAACCTCAACGACCCCGACAAACTCGGCTACGGCATCGGCAGCGCCTTCTGCGCCACCTTCCTCGGCGTGTATCTCGCCAACGGAGTGATGCTGCCGATGTCGAACCGCATGAAGCGTCTCTCCACCCAGGAGGCCGCGAAGCGCGAGATGGTGATGGAGGGTGTCCTCGCCATCCAGGGCGGGCAGAACCCGCGTGTGATCGAAGAGACGCTGCTGTCGTACCTGCCGCCTCAGCAGGCAGCGTCGATCCGCGAGGCCTCCGGTGTCTAGTGGACACGGCGGCGGCGGTGGTGGCGGTCACGGTGGCGGCGGCGGCCACAAGCGTCATGAGGAGCACGAGGAACACGAAGAGCATGTGAACCACGAGGCGTGGGTGATCCCCTACGCCGACATGCTCACCTTGCTGATGGTGATGTTCCTCGCCCTGTTCGCCACCGGTCGAGTCGACATGGAGAAGTTCAAGAAGCTCGCCGACAACATGCGCAACGAGTTCGGAGGGTCGGCACAGATGGTGTCGGTCGGCTCCGGTGGCTCCGGGTCGACGCCGATGGAGGGCGGCAACGGCATCTTCGAAGGTGCTTTGCCACCGAAAGAGGGTGGCGAGCCGACCGAGATGCAGGTCGAGAAGGCCCGGCAGGACTATGAGAAAGCGGCGGCAGAGGAAGCGGTCGAGAAGTTGCAGGACTTCCAGACCCAGCTCACCTCGAAGTCGAACATCGCCGGCCTCGGCCAGGGCCTCGACTTCACCCTCGAAGGCCGTGGCCTGGTGGTGACCGTCCTGAGTGATGCCGTGTTGTTCGACCCAGGGTCGGCCAATCTGGAACAGGGTGGCATGACCGTGCTCAGCATCATCGCCGAGGCGCTGAAGATGATCCCGAACGAGGTGGTCATCGAGGGGCACACCGATTCGCGGCCGATCTCGACATCGCGCTTCCCGTCGAACTGGGAGCTCTCGACCTCGCGCGCGACCGCTGTGTTGCGCTACCTCGCCGGCACCGGTATCGATCCTGGTCGCCTGTCGGCCATGGGGTACGGCGACACCCGCCCGGTGGGAGACAACGCCACTGCCGAGGGCCAGGCCAAGAACCGTCGTGTCGAGATCATCGTGCTCACCGACGTGTCGCTGGAGCCGATCATGCCCGATGCTGCAGACGACGTGACCGACCAGGCCGACGGTGGTGGATCCGCCGATCAGGCGGCGGTCGATCCGGGCTCATCGGGCGGACCCGCGCCTGCTGTCGAGCCCTGATCCGGACCGTCAGGATCCTGGCACCGGGCGGTGGTGCCCGGGACAGTCGAGAGAGAAGACCTACCCAGGGACGGGTAGGCGCTACTCACGGATGACGACGACATGGCGAAGAAGAAAGCAGCCGCTCCCGCCGAAGGTGAGGAGGAGGGCGGCAAGAAGTCGAAGAAGAAGCTCATCGTGCTCGTGCTGCTGTGCGTCGGCCTGGCTGGCGCCGGCTACAAGCTCGGCGGTGGCGGTGCCGCAGCCGAAGGTGTGGTCACGACCACCACCATCGTGCAGCTCGAGGGCTGCAAGGAGGGCACCGACTCCACCGACGTCGTGCCCAACGTGGTCGACCTGCCGAAGATGAACCTCAACCTGGCCGACGGGCACTACCTCAGCGTCGCTGTGTCGCTGAACCTGTGCCCCGACGTGGTGGTGACGGCCGAAGCCCCGATGCAGACCGCCCCCGCCAAGGACATCATCGTCTCGACCCTGTCGGGGAGCTCGATGTCGGTGCTGTCGACCCCAGAGGGCCGCGACGAGGCCAAGGAGTTGCTCATCGAGCGACTGTCCGACGAATACGAAGAGGTCATCTACGACCTGTTCTTCGTCGAGTTCGTGATGCAGTGACCCCAGTTCGCCGTCGGCAACGTCGGCAGCGGGTCGAGCAGGCTCAGTTGTTGAGCATCTCGGATCGCACGTTCTCGGCCCACGCCACGCTCTTCGCATAGAACTCGCGGATGGCGTCGGCCTCGCCAGGGCGCAACTGTTCGAGCACGTCCATGTCGGCGCGCTCGAAGGCGTACACGATGTCCATCAGCGCACCGAGTGGGCCGCTGCCCTCGAGCAGGGCGTCGCGCACGTCGGTGGGCAGTGGCAGGCCGGTGAGCAGTTCGTCCATCGGCGCACCGAAGACGGTGTCGATGACCGACAGCAGCCCGGTGGTGAAGGCTCCGGGGCCGTGCCCGCTGGTGCCGGCGAGCTGAGCGGCCATCTGGGCCCGCACCGCCGCCAGCACGATGATCTCGTCGCTGATGGCCCGGCTGTTCTTCGCCATCGTGAGCAGTACGGCCAGCTGGCGGACCTGCACGAACCCCACCATCACGATGGCGTGACGGATCGACTGCACCCGTACGTTCAGGCCGAACGAGCTCGAGTTCACCAGCCGCAGGATCGAGTAGGCCAGGCTCGGGTCGGCCGAGATCAGGCCCTCGATCCGGTCGATGTCGACGTCGGGTCGGCTCACCTCGGCCAGCAGCAAGATGGCGGTGGAGACGTTGTTCGGCTTGCCCGACCGTTCAAGAGTCTCGGGCTTGGCGAAGAAGTATCCCTGGAACAGATCGAAGCCCAGGAACATGCAGTCGGCGTACTTGGCCGGGTCTTCCACCTTCTCGGCCAGCAGCAGCGCCTTCGGGAACATCTCACGCGAGCGTTCGACGATGGCAGGCAAGTCTGCGGGCGGGATGGCCAGCACGTCGAGCTTCACGACATCGATGAGCGGCGCCACCTCGGCGAGGCCGGGCCGCTCGAGATCGACGACGTCGTCGAGGGCGAAGCGCAGGCCCGTGTCGTAGGCGTCGCGGATGACCTGCACCATGGCCTCGTCGAGCAGCACGCTCTCGAGCACCTCGACAATGGTGCGGCCGACCGGCAGGATCGACAACAACCCGGTGTGCAGCAGTCCGCCCGCGGCATTGATGAAGCCGAGGCGGTCGCCGATGAGCCGGTCGAAGCCCCACTCGAGCATGGCCGCCTCGATGACGCGCCGCGTGGCGTCGTCGGGGTTGGAGAAGAACGCCGAGTTCTCGGTGCCGTCGCGATAGAGCAGTTCGAACGCATATGTGCGCCCGCGCCGGTCGAGGATCGGCTGTCTGCCGAGATAGACGTTCGCCGTCATGCCCCCACCGTATCCCCATGTCGTTGCCGAGACTGACTGGAGCCGACTCTCATATACTCGCCAGCGTGGCAGACGGCGACGCTCCCCTGCGGCTGCTGCTCGCCGACGACCAGGTTGTTGCGGTGCGTGGCGCCACGGTGTACCTCACGGCACTGGGCTTCGACGTCTGCGCCACCGTCGACGATCCGCGGCGCTTGCTGCGGGCCTACGAGCAGCACCGACCCGATGTCGTGGTGCTCGAGGCCACGATGGGCGGGCGCGGTAGCGCCTTCGGCGAGGTGGCCACGCTTATCGGCGCGTACCCGCAGGCCGCTGTGCTGGTGCTGACGTCCGACCTGTCGCCCACGGTGGTCGACGCCTCCGTCGAGCACGGGTGCCTGGGCGTGGTACCGAAGACCTGCTCGGTCGACGCGCTCGGCAAGGCGGTGCGTGCAGTCGCCCAGGGCGAGCGGCACATGCACCCGCGAGCCCTCACGGCGCTGTTGCAGACCCGGCAGGCTGCCGGCGAACTGCGCAGCCTCCGCCCGCTCAGCAAGCGCGAGATCGCGGTGCTGAACTGCGCGGCCGAGGGGATGACCAACGGCGAGATCGCCGAGCAGCTCGGCATCACCGCCGAGACGGTCAAGACCCATCTGAGTCGTGTGCAGGACAAACTCCATGCTCGTGACCGGACGCACGCGGTCAGCCGCGCGCTGCGCCTCGGTGTGCTGACCTGAGGGTCGTCTCACGCTCGATCTCCGCCACCGCCTGGCTGTGGGTGAGCACCCGCCGCCGGCCGGGCGACATGCCACCGAAGTACCCGCTCACGATCTCGTGCTGGTACGCGTGGTCGAGGCACTCGCGCCGAGCCGGGCACTGCTGGCACAGGCTCACCGTTGCCGACGAGATGGTGCGGCCGGCCTCGACGAAGAAGAGGTCGAGTTGGTCGAGGTCGAGTTCACCGCAAGCGGCCCGGCTGAGCCAGGGCATGTCGGGCGTGTGTTCGATCAGTTCGTCGAGCGAGCGGCCGTTCGTCATGATGATCCCTCCGTGGTGTGACGCCGGGTCGGCGTCGTTCAGGTGACGGAGGACAACTGTCCGGCGACGAACCAGATGCGCACGAAAAAGATTCGTCAGGCCACGGATTCGAGCGATGCCAGCAGGCACAGGTCGGCTGCAGCCCGACGAGGCGACTGACCGGTCCGCCGGGCCCACAGGCTCACCGTGGCGGTCAGCAGCGCAATTGCGCCGGCCAGCAAATCGTCGTCGGTGGCGAGCGTCCGAGCGTCGTCGATCTCGGCCACCATCTGGCTGTGGTTGCGACGCCGTACGGCATCGAGCCGCCACGCCGCTGCTTCCACCGCACCAGGGCCGGCCAGGTCGTAGTGGCGAGCGAGCGTGAGCAGATCGGAGGCGAGGTTGCGACCGTCGTGCTCGTCGAGTCGTCCGCAGTCGTCGATCGTGGCATCGAGCCGGTCGAGGGTGACGAATGCGATGGCGGTCAGCAGCTCGTGCGGGTTGTCGAACGACTCGCGGAGATCGTTCAGGAGGAGGTCGATACCCTCTCGGTCGTCGCGGACCACGGCGGCCACGAGGCCGTACAGCGACATCAGCGCGTCGCGGATCTGGTCATTCCTCGCATCGAACACGGAGACGACCGTCCGGACGAGCGATGGCAGATGCCAGGTCATCGCGGGTGATTCCGGGTGACTGTGCGGTGCATCGAGGCGACCCAGGAGCCCAGGCTCACACCATCGGGTGCTGGCTGGTGATCGTGACGTCGTCACCCAGGCGACGAGCTGTGTCGATGGCGTCGGACCAGCCGGCGAACCACTGCGCCCAGACCGCGGCCAGGGGCACGTCGTGGAGGTGCCAGCGCAGCGAATGGGGCACGAGCCAGGCGAGGGGCCGTGCCTCGGCCGCGCTGAGGTGATGCTGGTTGCCGGTGCGGTCGGTGAGCACCACGGGATCGTCGCGCAGGTCGGCGGCGACGATGTCGGCGATCACCTCGGCGATGCCAGGATCGGTGCTGTCGTGATCGTGATCGTGATCGTGCGCGTGCGCGTGGCCGTGCACCCCGTGCAAGACGACGAGGCCGTCGTCGCGGCGCAGCAGCACCGCCGTATTCGGCGTGGCAGCCAGCACGGCTCGCCGCTCGGGTCGCAACCATGTGCGCACCAGACCGCTCTTCTGGTCGGCGTCGGCCATGTCGTCGACGATGCCGGTGCCTGTGCGGTCGTCGACCGACAGGGCGAGGCGAACCAGGTGCAGGTCGTCGGCAAGTGATGCCAGTTCGTCCAACGCCACCGGTACGCCCTGGTCGTGGTTGGCGACCGTGCGGCGCAGCACGTCGCGCAGGGTGGGCGCCAGGTCGTCGTCGAGCTCGGCGACATACTGCTGCAGGCCGACGGCGTTGGTGATCGATCCGAGGTGCCACCAGCGCCGCCACGTCCGGCGCCACGCCCGGTACTCGATCGCGGTGCCGGGTCGTTCGATGTCGGCGGTCGACAGCACCCAGTCGCTCAGCGTGCCGTCGGCTCGATGGCGGGGGATCAGCACGTCGCGCAGCGAGGCGAGCGGAATGTCGGGGGTGGGCGCGAGATCGACCGCGGCGACCAGTTCGACGGGTGGCAGCGTGAGCCATCCGCCGCCTCCGGCCGCACCGAGCGCGCTGAGACGGTCGGTGGTCATCTCACCGCGCCAGCGTGCCTGGTGTTCCGGCCGTGCCTGGTGTTCTGGCCGTGCCTGGTGTTCCAGCCGTGCATGGAGTAAGCGTACGCGCGAACAGAGCGCCCACGCTGGGCGCTCTGTTCGACGCAGAGAGCGTTGAGGTTGGTAGGGCCCCTGCCAGGGCTCGACACGACCGCGCTCAGCTCACCCGTCGCGCCGCAGTGATGTCCTCGCCGAGCAGTGCGGCGAGACGCAGCGGCACGAGGGCGCCGACCCGTGGGGGCAGGAACGTCTCGAGGCTCCAGGCACCGTGGCCGTACACGTCGTACAGCAGGGTGCCCAGTTCGCGGATGCGGTCGGGTTCGTCGGCGCCCTGGGCGACGCGGTCCTCGAGCAGCAGCACGCGCCGTGAGGTGCGGGCGATCTGATCCGATGCCTTGGCCAGCTCCAGGCCGAACCGCTCGGCGTCGTCGACGTACATCGACAACTGCGTCACGATCGCCGGCAGGAGCTGCGCTGCCAGAGTGCCGTGCAGGTCGAACCCTCGGCGGGTGCCATCAGCCTCGACGGCCCGCCACGCTGCCTCGGCCTCGGTCCGCCGTCGCTCGAGCTCGAGGTAGGCGGCCAGGACACGAGCCGGCCGGACGCCGGGTGCCTGCACCCTGATCTCGGGCAGCGTCAGGCCGCACCGGAGTGCGGTCATCAGCACGGTCACGTCACGTCGCTCGAACTCGATGCCCTCGACGGCGAGGCCATCGGCTCCCACCACGATCGAGAGCTCGCGAACCAGGTCGGCCTCTTCGTCGTGTGAGCACGGCGACTGGCGCCCCGCCCACGGGTTGCATACTTCCGCCAGGCGCTTGGGTTGCGCTGTGGCACTGGGTCGGGGGCTCGGAAAGCCCCTCCCTGCGGCGACCGGATTGCGGGTCCGGTCGGCCACGTCCTCGAATGACCGGGTGGCCATATCTCCTCCATGATGGTGCTGCCATGTGCCTCCGTCCGTGGAGAACACTGGGCAAGACCGTCCGACTCGTGGGCCGCTGAGACACCAGGCTTGAGGGGTAATCGGGAGTGAACTGTCGCGGGCCGGGGGTGGTGCGTGCATCCCCCGGACCCGTCACCGCTCACCCGGTGCCAGACGCGCCACGGCCGCCGGGTGCGCCGGCGGCCGTGCGAGGGAACGAGGATTGTCGTGGGGCCGAGGCCCGGGCGCAGGGTCTAGTTGCGGCCGTGGGCGTGGATCTTGCGCAGCACCATCGGGTGCTGGATCTTGGCGATCGCCTTGGCCTCGATCTGGCGGATGGCCTCACGCGACAGCCCGAGGGTCTCGCCGATGCCGGCCAGCTTCTCGGGCGGCTCGCCGTCGAGGCCGAAGCGGCGCACGATCACGAACAGTTCGCGGGGGTCGAGGGCGGCGAGGCCATAGGTGCGCAGCGCCGACAGCATCATGCTCGACACGACCACCGACTCGGGGCCGGGGCCCGCGGTCTCGATGGTGTCGCCCAACGTGGCGTCGTTGTCCTCGCCGGCCGACTGGTCGACCGACTCGAACCGCGGCGGGGTGATGACGCGGCGCACCTGATCGACCGTGGCGCCCACCACAGCGGCCACCTCGGCGTAGGAGGGCACGTACCGGGTGTCGTCGCCCTGGAGGTGACGGAACGCCCGGAGGATCTCGGGGCGGCGCTCGAAGTCGCCCAGGTTCACGTTCGGGTGGTCGGCGTCGCGCACCGCACGCAGCACCTCGCGCTGGATCGGCTTGAACGCCCATGCGCCGAAGCGGCCCTGGCTGGGGTCGAAGCTGTCGATCGCCCGCATCAGGCCCAGCAGACCGGCGGCCTCGAAGTCGGCCGAGTCCTCACGGCTCGAGTTCGCCGTGAAACGCTTGCAGTACGAGCGCACCAGGCCGAGGTTGAACTGCACGATCTCTGCCGTCACGTCGTCGAGCGAGCGACGGATGCGAGTCGTACGACGCTGGTCGGCGCCGTCGGCCAGCATCTCGGCCAACTGCGTCTGCAGCGCCTTGCGCCGCTCGAACAGCTCTGAGTTGCCGTCGACGTAGTCGTCTGCGCCTCGTGTCGGGTGAATCTCTGTGACCGCCATCTTCGTTCTCCTGCACTCGCTGCTCGACCGGGAGCTGCCGGGTGTCCCGCCATCAGGTGACACCCGTCCCGCTGCCATCGGGGGATCCCGACGACTGCACCAGCATGGCGGAGTCACCCGATCGGGGGAAGTTCCTGATGAGTCATTTGCGGTACATACAGACAGAGGCTTCTGTCATCCCTCGAATGGGGGACAGAAACCTGGTGCATCGACTACGATGAGCAGTACATCGCTCACACTCCGTGAGAGTGTTCCGACCTGGTTGCTCAGATGCCAGGAGGCTGGACGATTTCTCTCATGACCGCACCTGACCGTCTTCCGATCGTGGTCGTCCAGCAGCACAGCGTGCTGCGCGAGGCGCTACAGATGCGACTGGAGGCAGAGGTCGATTTCCATGTCGTCGCTGGTGTCGGCACCGTCACCGAGGCCGCCGACGCACTGGCGACGCATCCGGGTGCCGTCGTCCTCGTCGACGAGCCGACAGCGCCCGAAGCCTGCCGCACGGTCATGAACGAACTGCGTGCCCTGTCGCCGTTCGCCCGGGCCGTGATGCTGGTGAACGGCCGCCACCTCACGATGGTGTCGGCCGCAGTGAACGCCGGCGTCGTCGGCGTGCTGTGCAGCGACACGCCCACCACTGCGCTCGCCCACTCATTGCGCACCGTCGCCAGCGGAGCCAGCGTGCTCGACGAGCAGGCGCTCGCCATGCTCGCCACCTCGTGGCGCGATGTCGAACAGCCGACCCTGTCGATGCGCGAACTCGAAGTGCTCACCCTGCTGGCATCGGGTTCGAGCAACGCCGAGATCGCCAGCCAGCTGTACGTGTCGACCGAGACGATCAAGACCCACGTCGCCCATCTGCTGCGCAAGCTCGACGTGCCCAACCGGGCCCTGGCTGTACGCAAGGCGGAACGGATCGGTCTGCTCGTCTGATCGAGTCGGCAGCGGTGCCACACTGGGCGCCATGACTGAGGCACCCGTGCGCTACGGCATCATCGGCACCGGGATGATGGGTTGCGAGCACATCACCAACCTCGTCCATCTCCCCGAGGCCGAGGTGGTGGCCATCGCCGACCCCGTCGAGTCGTCGCTCGACTGGGGGCGTCACGCTGCAGGTGCGCCCGTGGCTGCTTACACCGACCACCGCCAGCTGCTGGCCCGCGACGATCTCGACGCCATCGTCATCGCATCGCCGAACCACACACATGCCACGGTGCTGCGCGATGCGCTGGCCACCGACCTGGCCGTGATGGTGGAGAAGCCGATGTGCACCACCATCGACGACTGCCTCGACGTGCGCCGCTGGGCGGCAGACCGCGCCGCGCTCACCTGGGTCGGCCTCGAGTACCGGTTCATGCCCACCATTGCTGCTCTGCTCGAGCAGCTCGCAACGGGCGTCTGCGGCACCACGCGCATGGTGTCGATACGCGAGCACCGTTTCCCCTTCCTCGTCAAGGTCGGCAACTGGAATCGCTTCACCGAGAACACCGGCGGCACGCTCGTCGAGAAGTGCTGCCACTTCTTCGACCTCATGCGTCTCGTGGCCGGCTACTCCACCGGCACTGGAGCACGGCCGGTGCGGGTGATGGCATCGGGCGGCCAAGCCGTGAACCACCTCGACGAGGTATACGACGGGCGGGTGCCCGACATCCTCGACCACGCCTACGTGATCGTCGAGTTCGACAACGGCGTCCGCGGCTCGCTCGACCTGTCGATGTTCGCCGAGGGTGGTCGCTTCGAGCAGGAGATCACCGTGGTGGGCGACCGGGCGAAGCTCGAGGCGTCGGTGCCCGGCGACACCGTGTTCGTCGGGCCCCGCGACCGCAGCGGCCCGCACGAGGTGCCCGCCTACGCTGACACCGATGTCACCTACCAGGGGTTCCACCACGGTTCGTCGTTCGTCGAGCACCGTCGGTTCATCGACTGCCTGCGCAGCGGGCGTGCGGCCGAGGTGACACCGGACGACGGGTTGTGGAGCGTGGTGATGGGCGCGGCGGCGCACCGCTCGATCGACGAGCGGCGCATCGTCGACATCGCCGAATACGGCCTGGTCTAGTCGCCTGTCGGCAGCGGCCGACAGGGCGTGGCTCAGAGGCCCGACTTCTCCAGGATGTGCACACCGCAGGCCGAGCCGAGGCCGATGACGTGGGCGAGGCCCACCTTGGCGCCCTCGATCTGGCGGTCGCCGGCCTCGCCGCGCAGGTGGTGGCAGACCTCCCAGATGTTGGCGATGCCTGTGGCCGAGATGGGGTGGCCCTTGCTCTGCAGGCCACCACTCACGTTCACCGGGGTGCTGCCATCGCGCCACGGTGCACCCGACTCGAAGAACTCGACGGCGCCGCCCTCGGGGCAGAGCATCAGGTTGTCGTAGTGCACCAGTTCGGCCGTGGCGAAGCAGTCGTGCAGCTCGACCAGGTCGAGATCGGACGGGCTCACGCCGGCCGCCTCGTAGGCGATGCGTGCTGCATTGCGGGTGAGCGTGTTCACGTTGGGCAGGATCTGGCAGGCCTCTTCGTAGGGGTCGGTGGTGAGCACCGACGCCGACACCTTCACCGCACGGCGCTGCTGTTCGAGCGACAGGGTGCGCAGCTTGGCCTCGCTGACCACCACTGCGGCGGCGGCGCCGTCGCAGTTGGCCGAGCACATGGCCCGCGTGTTCGGGTAGGCGATCATCATGTCGTTCATGATCTCGTCGAGGGTGAACCGCTTCGAGTACGCCGCCAGCGGGTTGAGCGTGCTGTGGGCGTGGTTCTTCTCGCTGATCTTGGCGAACGTCTCGAACGACACCTCGCCGTACTTGTGGCCGTACTCCATGCCCACCTGAGCGAAGGTGCCCGGCATTGCGTCGGTGCCGACGCGCCCGTCGGTGGGCGTGATTGCGCCGTAGCGACCCGACGGCGCCCACACCTTGGCGTCGCTCTTACCGCGGCCGCCACCGCCCAGCAGGCCGGCCCCGGCCAGCTTCTCGACGCCGACGGCCAGGCCCATGTCGACCTCGCCGCTCTTGATGGCCATGATGACCGTGCGCAGCGCCGTGGCGCCGGTGGCGCAGGCGTTGGCCACGTTGTACACGGGGATGCCCGTCTGGCCGATCTGCTTCTGCAGCTGCTGGCCGAAGCCGGCGCTGGCATTCATCAGGTTGCCGGCGGCGAGGATGCCCATGTCGCGCATCGTCACTCCGGCGTCGGCGAGGGCGCCCATGGCGGCCAGCGCGCCGAGGTCGACCACGTCTTTGTCGGGGTGCTTGCCGAACTTGGTCATCGTGATCCCGAGGATCCAGACGTTGTCAGCCATGGTGATCTCCTGTGTTCGTGAGTGCGTGATTCGTGCGAGGTGGGTTGGGGGTCAGGCGGGTTCGAAGCCGAAGCCGATGGCCTCGGTGCCGTTGTCGTCGGTGCCGAGCGAGTAGGTGGCGAGGCGAACCTTCATGCCCAGCTTCACGTGCTGCGGGTCGGGGTCGGTGTTGATGATGTTGCCGCGCACGCTGGTGCCGCCGCAGTCGACCACGGCCGCCACGAACGGCACCGGCACGCCGGGTGCGGCGAAGGTGACGATGGTGAACGAGCGCAGCTCGCCCTCGGTGGCGATGGCCACCTTGGTGAACTCGGTGCCGAAGCAGCCGGCGCACGCGTTGCGGCGATCGAAGAACCGGGCGCCGCAGCCGGTGCACTGGTTGGCGACGAGATGGGGTTGGTCGCCGAGCACGAGGTAGTCGACGAGCGGTACCTGGGCGGGAGCACTGGTGTCGGTCATGACTCGACTGTACCCAGCGGTTTCGCGTCGCTGCGTACCGGACGCGACCCGTGCGACCCGCGTGACCCATGTGAATCATCGCCGGGACTTGCGGACCCGGTGATCGGCCGGACAGACTATTGAGAGAGATTCTCATTATCGGGAAGAGGTTGGGAATGGAACGCAACGCTGTCCGTCGGCTCACCGGCGCTGTGCTCATCGGCGCCGGCGCCCTCCTCGCCACCGCGTGCGGCGACGGCGAGCGATCGACCCCCGTCGCCACCGTCGACGGCAAACCCGTCGTCGTGGTCACCTACTCGATCCTGGGCGACGTGGTGCAGCAGCTCGTCGGCGACCGGGCCGCGGTCGAGGTGATCATCCCCAACGGCCAAGACCCGCACGACTTCAGCGCCTCGGCCCGCGACATCGAGACGATGATGGGCGCCGCGCTCCTGGTGAGCAACGGCCTCGGCCTCGAAGAAGGTCTGCTCGAGGCGATCCACCAGGCAGAGGACGACAAGGTGCCCGTGTTCGAGGTGGCCGACCACATCACCGTGCGTCAGTTCGGCGAGGGTGAGCCGACTGAGGCCGGAGACGGTGCCGCTCATGCCGACGAGGAAGCTCATGCCGACGAGGAAGGCCATGCCGATGAACACGCGCACGACGGTGGCGACCCGCATCTGTGGACGTCGCCGGCCGTGATGGCCGAGATGCTGCCCGACCTCGCGGCAGCACTCGAGACCGCCCTCGGCGTCCAGCTCGACGACTCGCTCGCCGCAGTGCAGGCCGAGCTGGCGGCACTCGACACCGACACGGCTGCGATCATGGCATCCGTCCCCGCCGGCGAGTGCAAGCTGGTCACCGGTCACGAGTCGCTCGGCTACTTCGCCGATCGCTACGGCTGCCGGCTCATCGGCGCCGTCATCCCCAGTCTGTCGAGCACGGCGGAGGCCTCGGCGAAGGAACTCGAGGCGCTCGAGGCCCTCGCCACCGCCGAGGGTGTCGCCGCCATCTTCACCGAAGTCGGCACACCGCAGCAGGTGGCCGAACAAGTGGCCGACACGGTGGGTGTGCCGCTGGTGGAGCTGCCGTCGCACAACCTGCCCGACACCGGCGGCTACGCCGCGTACATCACCGATCTGGCCACGCGTATCGCCACTGCGCTTGCGTAAGGTCTGCGCCGTGATGGCATGTCCGGCTGGTTGATCGACCCGTTCGCCGACAACGAGTGGCTGGCCCGCGCCCTGCTCGCCGGCGTGCTCGTCGCGTTGGCCTGTGCCGTGGTGGGCACGTTCGTGGTGCTGCGCGGCCTGGCGTTCGTGGCCGACGCGCTGGCCCACGGTGTGCTGCCCGGTATCGCCATCGCCGTGCTGCTCGGGTGGCCCGCGGTGCTGGGCGCCGCAGCGGGCACCGTGGTGATGATGGGCGGCGTGTCGGTCATCACCCGCCGATCCCGCCTCTCGGGCGACACCGCGATCGGCCTGCTGTTCGCCGGCATGTTGGCCCTGGGCGTGATGATCACGTCGAAGTCGCGCAGCTTCTTCGGCGACCTCACCCGCATCTTCACCGGCGACCTGTTCGGCGTCGACGCCACCGAACTCCTGTGGCAGGCCCTCGCCGTGGTGTTCGTGATGGGCGTGGCGTGGGTGTGCCGGCGACCGTTCATGCTGCTCAGCCTCGAGCCCGAACTGGCCACCACCTCAGGGTTCCACGTGCGCCGCTACGAGAACCTGCTGCTGCTCATCGTGGCCGTGGCCATCGTCAGCTCGTTCCAGGCCGTCGGCACGCTGCTGGTGTTCGGCATGCTCCTGGCACCGGCTGCCACGGCAGCCCTCGTCACCCGCCGGGTGGGGGCGATGATGGGCGTGGCGGCGCTGGTGGGCTCGGTGTCGGTGTACGCCGGACTGTTGCTCAGCTACCACGCCGACCTGGCCGGCGGTGCCAGCGTCGTTGCCGTCGCTGTGGGCATCTTCCTGGTCACCTTCGCCGTCACCGAGGTGCGGCGCTCTGTGGGTGCCCGGCGTGGCACCCGGACGCTTGCCCACACGCACGGAGGTGAGCATGGCCATCACCACTGACGGCACCACTGACGGTTCGGGTCTGCCGTCGGCCTGGGCTATCGAGACCGTTGCCCTCGACGTGGGGTACGCGGGCCACGCCGTGGTCGAAAAAATCGAGTTGGCGCTGCGTCCGGGTGGTCTGCTGTGTCTCATCGGCACCAACGGGTCGGGTAAGTCGACACTGCTGAAGACCCTTGCCGGGCTCATCGAGCCGGTGGCGGGCGAGGTGCGCGTGCTGGGCGACGCGCCGGGGTTGCAGCCGCCTCGCGTGGGCTACCTGTCGCAGCACCCAGCGTCATCGTTCACCCTGCCGCTACGAGCTGCCGATGTGGTGGCGATGGGCCGCTTCGCCCACCTCGGTCTGCTGCGCCGCACGCGGCCGGTCGATCGTTCGGCGTGTGACGACGCCATCGAGCGCATGGGTGTCGGCTCCTTCGCCGACTCACCGTTGATGGAGCTGTCGGGTGGGCAGCGCCAGCGGGTGCACCTGGCTCAGGCCTTGGCCCGGCAGGCCGACGTGCTGCTGCTCGACGAACCCACCGCCGGCCTCGACATCGAGGGCCGCAAGACGTTCGCCCGCGCGGTGGCCGCCGAGCGGGCGCGTGGGTGTGCGGTGGTGATGAGCACCCACGACATCGACGATGCCGAGACCGCCGACCTGGTGCTGCTGCTGGCAGGCCGCATCGTGGCCGCCGGCACTCCCGAGCAGGTGCTCACCCCCGAGAACCTGCGTGCCAGCTTCGGCGGCACCGGGGTCCACTGACGCCCCAGCCGAGGGATCAGGCGACGGTGGCGACGCCGCGGGTGAGCAGGGTGAGGGTGCGTGGCCGACCGGCGTACCAGCGCTCGACCGTCGACCAGGTGAAGCCGGCCTGCTCGACCAACGTGGGGATGTGGCGGTTCAGGTGGCAGCCGCCGGCCACGGCCCGCTGCACCGGGTTCAGGCGCTGCTGCCACCGCTGCACCCGCTGGTCGTCGGCCAGGCCGTGCTCGAGCACGTGGAATGTTCCGCCCGGCCGCAGCACGCGGCGGATCTCGGCGAGCGCGGCCCGCGCATCGGGGATGGTGCACAGCGTGAACGTGCTCACCACGCAGTCGACCGAGGCCGTCTCCACCGGCAGGTGCTGGCCGTCGAGGCCGACCACCTCCACCGCGAACGGGGCCCGGGCGATGCGGCCGGCCGCCAGTTCCACGGCCCGACCGGCCGGCTCCACCGCCCACAGCCGCTCGACGGCGGCCGGGTAGTGGGCCAGGTTGAGGCCCGAGCCGAA
>JBIKLX010000267.1:0-3506 GCA_044359565.1 Ilumatobacteraceae bacterium | reverse complement strand
TTCACGCCCGAACTCCCCAGATCGATCGCCAGCACACATCGGCTCATCGCAGCACCTCCCCCGGTCGACTCGTCGCAGTGCTCACCATCGCCACAGTAACGGTGGCCGATCCGTCCGGTCCTGCGCAGGACGACGGCCACACGCCTGGCGTGATGATCAGCCGGCGACGAGGCGGGCGATGTGCTCGATGCCGTCGTGCACGTCGACGAACCGCGTGGTGAGCGGCGACATACCCAGGCGCACGATGTCGGGCTCGCGGAAGTCGGGGATGACACCGCACTCGTCGATGAGCCGCCGACACAACTGCCGCGCCTGGGGGTGCACCACCGAGATGTGCCCACCGCGGCGCGATGCCTCACGCGGGGTGCAGGTGCTGAGGCCCCACTGGTCGCACAGGTCGATGCCGAACCCGGTGAGGGCAGTCGCCTTGGCGGCAATGGCATCGATGCCGGCATCGGCCGACACCGAGATGCCGGCGTCGGCCGCGGCCAACGCCAGGATCGACGGCGTGCCGATGAGCATGCGCCCGATGTCGGGGCGGGGTTGGTACTCGGGCCCCATCGCGAACTGGTCGCGCTGGCTGAACCATCCCCAGATCGGCTGGGTGAGTGTGGCCTGCAGCGAGTGCGCCACGTAGGTGAACGCCGGTGCCCCCGGTCCACCGTTCAGGAACTTGTAGGTGCAGCCCACGGCCAATTGCGCGCCGGTTCCGTGAAGATCGACGGCCAGCACCCCGGCTGCGTGCGACAGGTCCCAGATCACCAACGCTCCCGCGGCCGTGGCGCGGGCCGTCTCGGTAGCGATGTCGACCACCTCGGCGGTGCGGTAGTCGACCATCGACCGCACCACCACGGCCACATCGTCGAGTCGGTCGAAGCCGTGGCGCACCGTGCGACCGGTGGCAGCGGCGATGCCGTCGACGATGTAGCGATCGCTCGGGAAGTCGTGCGCATCGATGGCGATGACCGCTCGGTCGGGCCGCAGCGCAAGGGCACCGTGGACCACCTGGTACAGATTCACGCTCGTCGAGTCGTGCACGGCCACCTCACCGTCGGCCGCACCGATGAGGGGTGCCAGTCGATCGCCCACACGCTGGGGCAGGTCGAGCCAGTGGTCCCACGAGCGGATCAGATCGCGCGCCCATTCGCCGCGCACCACGGTGTCGATTCGCTCGATCGTGCGCAGCGGTGTGCGCCCGAGCGAGTTGCCGTCGAGGTAGATCAGGTCGCGTCCGGCGAGCCCCGGTGCAGTGAGATCGAACTGGTCGCGCCACGCGGCAAGCGGGTCGATGGCGTCGAGCGCGAGGGCGCGCTTACGGGTGCTGTCGGTCATCGCGGCAACGCCGTCACGCCGTGCCGGTCTCGCGCCGGCCGGCGAGCAGCACGACACCGCCCGCGGCAAGCACGAGCGCGGCAATGATCGGCAGCAGGGTGAGGCCGAACATCACGATCGTCAAGACGGCGAGGCCGAAGGCCACCGTCGCGCTCAGTTCGCGGTTCGCCACGAGCACCGACCCGGCCGATCCACCGGCCGAACCGGCGCGTGCGCGGAACCGCTGCGCCGTCGGACCGGTGCCGGTGAGCAGCATCACCGCAGCAGCGATGAGACCGAGCACCACCAGGAGGGTGACGACCGCGATCAGGCCGCTGGCCAGGTCTTCGAGCGCCGAGGCGAGCGCCTGACGGGCACCGGGATTGATGACCAGGTTGGGTGTGCGGGCCAGCGCCTGCTTGATGGCGGTGCGGGCGATGAGCATGACCGCTGCGCTGGCGAGGCCGAGCACGAGGATGGCCCGCCGACGGCGGTTGGCGAGAAGGATCGACGCTGCGAATGCCACCACGGTGACGACGAGGATGACCACGATCGCCCGCTTCACGAGCACCACCACTTGCTGCGCCTGCTGCACCACTTGGCTCGCCTCGGCGACAGCATCACCCTCGAAGACGGTGAGTTGGCCGAACCCGTCGGGCAGGTCGCGGCCGAAGGTGGCTTCGAGCGCGCCGATCTGCTGAGTGGGGTCGCCCGCCGCGCTGAGGTCGGGCAGGGTGACGTCGGTGAGCAGGCCGAGCTTCTGGATCTGGGCGAACCCCAGCGCCACGATGGGAAGCATGTTGAGGGTGACCTTGCCATCGCTGACGGAGACGCCGTCGAACAGACCGTCGCCGTCGAGCACGTTCATCAGTTGTGCATGCCCGGTGCGGACGATCCCCACCAGCACTGCCTGAACACCCGGCTTCTGCAGCAGTTCGGCCAACTGACCCTCGACGAACTCGCGGGCGCCGCCCACGATCACGCCCGATAACGGATCGAGCTTGTCGGGCAGCTGCTCTTGGAGCAGCGCATTCAGATCGACGATCGTGAACAACTGGTCGGCCACATAGGTCGACATCGACGCCGCGGCCTCTGGCTGCTGGATGGCCTTCTCGGCGGCGCTCGCCACCTTGTCGCTGTCGAACAGAATGCCGTTGGCCCACACCGCAACGGTGCTGGCGAACAGACCCACCACCGCGATGATGCCGAAGATGACGGCGAAGATCGTGCGAACTCGCGAAGTCTCGCGGGCCTTGGGCTGTGGTTCGTCGCTCATGGAATTCTCCCCCGGGATGGTGATGGCAGGCTAGTCGCTGAGTCCGCCCGACACCGTGAGATGGCAAGTGATCACTGGGGCTTCGCCCAGTCGGTGGGCAGGTCGGCGCCGCCTTCGGGGGTGAGGCGCGAACCCATGCGCAGGCGCAGCGGTGTGGGGGTGACCGGCCCGGCGGCCAGCATCTCACCCAGACCGAACGACGACGCCTCGGCGATCATCGGCGCCGGAACGTGCGAGAACACCGTCTCGAGCTGGCGCAGGTCGTCGGTCGAGTTCACCCGCATCAGCAGCAGGTTGTCGCACTGCGAGACCACGTTCGGGTGCACCTTCTGCGGCCGCTGCGTGGCGAGCAACAGGTGGATGCCGAACTTGCGGCCCTCCCCCGCAATCCAGACGGCGAGCTCGGTGACGGCCCGACCCAGCTCGGTGGCGGCAGCGGGCGGGCAGATGTTGTGCGCCTCGTCCATCACGATCAGGACCGATCGCCGTTGCTCGCGGCGCCGCATCAGACCGAGCAGGCCGAGCGACACGACCTCACGCTCGTGGGCGTGCTCGAGCGAACCGGTGTCGAGGACCACCACCCGCCAGTCGGCGCCGATGTCGACGAGCGAGGCACCCCCCTCGGGCGCCCACACACCCCACCCGCCGACGCCGAGGTTGACGATGCGTTGCGCCAGGCGCCGACTCGGTTCGTCGAGTCGCGCCCGCAGCACGGCCTCGACCGCAGCGATGCCATACCTGACATCGCCGAGCGAGTGGATGGCGTCGATGAACGCGCTGAACTCGTCGCTGTCGGCGATGGGATCGAGTCCCAAGGTGAGCGCCTGCTCGCCGATGGTGAGGTCGCTGAGGTGGATCTCCAGCGGCATGTCGGCACCCGCGCCACGGCGGGCCACCACCACCCGGCCGGCATCGGCAT
>JBIKLX010000266.1:0-3507 GCA_044359565.1 Ilumatobacteraceae bacterium | reverse complement strand
CGCCGCCGTCCAGCGCGCCACCGTGTACTCGAACCGCGGTGCCAACGGCATCGACGGCACTGTGGCCACCGCAGCGGGCATCGCCGCCGCATCGGGCGAGCCGGTGCTGGTGCTGCTCGGCGACGTGGCGCTGCTGCACGACGCGTCGTCGCTCACGGCGCTGGCAGATCGTGGGGCCGACGTGCGCATCGTCGTGGTCGACAACGACGGTGGCGGCATCTTCTCGTTCCTGCCCCAGGCGTCGTCGCTGCCCGCGGCGCGGTTCGAGCAGTTGTTCGGCACCCCGCACGGCACCGACCTGCTGGCCCTCGCCGCGGCGCACCGCCTGCCCGCCGCAACCGTCGACTCGGCCGCCGATCTGCATGCCTGGCTCGACCGACCCGGCCCGTGGCTGGTGCGCGTGCCCAGCACCCGCGAGGCCAACGTCGTCGAACACCGCCGCCTCAACGACGCCGTGGTCGCGGCGATGTCGCCGGGCTGAGGACGGGTGCCTCGCGCCCGGGTCGAGCCGGGCGATGTGTGGTCACTCGGAAAAGGGTCTGCGCCGGTGTCGGTTGTTCGGTCAGACTCTGCCCAGTGAGCCTTCGAGATGTGGTGATCCGGGAAGCGGTGGAGGCCGACGCTGCCGAGATGGGTCGTCTTCATGTGCGGGCGTGGCAGACCGCATACCGCGGCATCATGCCCGACGAGTACCTCGATGGCCTTCGACCGGAAGACCGGATCGAGATGTGGCGCGGTCACCTCTCTCGCGAGGATCGCGCTCCGCTGCTCGTCGCGGTCAGTTCGGGTGCGGTCGTCGGGTTCGCCGTGTTCGGTGCCGAAGCGGCGCCTGAACCGTCGCCTTCATGCGGTGAGTTGCACGCCATGAACCTCGACCCCGACTACTGGGGGCAGGGCATCGGGCGGCTTCTGCTGCGTCGCGTCACGGAGGCTCTCATCGCGATGGATTTCCGCGAAGCGGTCCTCTGGGTGGTCCCGCAGAACGACCGGGCGCGGGCGCTCTACGAGTCGGAGGGCTGGTCTGCGGATGGGGGAGAATCCACCGAGGACATCATGGGCGTCACCGTCACCGACATCCGCTATCGCACCATGCTTCCTGCGGTGCGAGCGGGTAGCCCGTCCTAGGGGCGCACGATGGCCGACAGCATCGCCTGCAGCTTGGCCTGGGTCTCGGCCAGCTCAGCCAGCGGTTCGCTCTCGGCGACGATGCCGCCACCGGCAACCAGTCGTGCCGTGCGTCGGTCGGCCGACAGTTCGGCGCAGCGGATGGCCACGGCCCACGTGCCGTTGCCGGCGGCGTCGACCCAGCCCACCGCGCCGCCGTAGCGTCCGCGCTCGAACCCCTCGACCGCGGCGATCAGCGCCAACGCCTCGGCTCGTGGTGCGCCACCCAGCGCCGGCGTGGGCGACAGCGCGCGCACGAGGTCGAGCACGTTGGGGCGGGGGTCGCTGAGGTGGCCCTCCACTCGCGATCCGAGGTGCTGCACGTTGGCGACGGCGACGATCGACGGTTCGGGCTCCCAGTCGAGGAAGCTGCACCACGGCAGCAGCGTGTCGTGCACCATGTCGATCACGGCCCGGTGCTCGACCTGGTTCTTCGTGCTGGCGATCAGCTCGGCGGCCACCCGGGCATCGGTGGCGGGGTCGCCGGTGCGCGGTGCGGTGCCCGCCAGCGGGTGCGACTCGACCGTGTTGCCATCGACCCGCACCAGCAGCTCGGGTGAGGCGCCGATGAAGCCGTCGATCGAGTAGCGATAGCTCGACCCGAACGATGCCCGCAGGCGCAGCAGCACGGCATGCACGTCGATGGGCATGTTGCTGCGCACCATCACCTCGCGGGCGATGACCGCCTTCTGCAACGAGCCGGCTCGCACCGCGTCGCGGGCAGCGGCGACGGCGGCGAGGTAGTGCTCGACGGGCGCCGCGGCGGCCACCGTGAACTCGGCTGCGCTGGGCGTGGGGCGCGGAGCCGGCACCACCGTGGGGTCGGCGTCGTCGATGGCGGTGACCCAACGGCGACCGTCGGCTGCCTTGCCGACGGTGACCTGCGGGATGACCAGCTCGGTGGGTGCGCCAGGCTCGAACGGCACACAGCCGAGGGCCACGGGGTGCACACCGCCCACCTCGTCGCGGTGGTCGATGGCGGCCAGCACGGCGGGTACGTCGCCGAGCGGCACGCGGGCGGCAACGCCACGAGCGGCAAAGCCGACGCCCTCGCGCACGAACAGGTAGCCGTCGGCGCCGGCGACGTCGTTCAGGTCGACGGCGGTGTCGAGGGGGCGGGTGACGGCGCGCATCGACGGTTCGGTCAGCGGCGGGTGCCGACCATCAACTGGGTCAGCCCGCCCGACAGTTGGTAGTGCTCGGCATCGGCGAACCCGGCCTCGCGCAGGATCGCCACCAGTTCCTCGCGGGGTGGCAGGTAGGCGACGCTCTTTGGCAGGTAGCGGTAGGCAGCACCATCGCTGAGCAGAGCGCCGATCTTCGGCACCACCTTGCCGAAGTAGATGTTGTTGCCGGTGCGCACCAGCGGGTTGTGCGGCACGCCCACGTCGAGCAGCGCCACCCGACCGCCGCGCCGCACCACACGGGCCAGTTCGGCGAAGAAGGTGGGCAGATCGAGCAGGTTGCGCAGCGCGAACCCGCACGTGACGCCGTCGACCGCGCCGTCGGGGATGGGCAGGCGGAGGATGTCGGCCTGCACCCGGGGCACGCCACTTCGGTCGGCGCTGAGCATGCCGAAGCTCAGGTCCATCGAGATCGGCCACAGCCCGGCTGCGGCCAGGTCGATGCACAGGTCGCCGGTGCCGCTGGCGAGGTCGAGCACGGTGCTGCCGGCGGGCAGGGCCAGGCGGCGCACGGCGGTGCGGCGCCAGCGCACGTCGAGGCGGAACGTCATCACCCGGTTGACGAGGTCGTAGCGGGGGGCGATGGCGTCGAACATGTCGCGCACCGCCTGCACCTTCTGCTCGCCCTGCGGCAGTTCCTCGCTGTCCCACGTCTTGTGGGCGTCGGTGTTCACGACCCCGAGGCTACGGGGTGACGAGTCGCAGTGCCCGACGGTGATCGGGCAGACTGGGGTGACCGGGGGCACGGGGGCCGCCGCAGCAGGGGAGCAGGAGCGCACTCATGATCGATTTCAGTTTCTCGCCCGAGGTCGACGAGGTCCGGCTGAAGGTCCGCCGCCTCATGGACGAGGTGGTGCGACCCGAGTGGGACTCGATCGACCAGAACGATCGCAACCAGTTGGTGAAGACCATCGTGAAGCTGCGCAACGTGGCCCGCAATGAATGGGGTATCTGGCTGCCGCACATGCCCAAGGAGTGGGGTGGCATGGGCCTCGGCCCCACCGCCATGGCTGCCGTCAGCGCCGAAGCCGCCAAGGTGGGCATCGGCCCGTTCGTCATCAACGCCCAGGCGCCCGACGAGGGCAACCAGCACACCATCGAGCACTGGGGAAGCGACTACCAGAAGGAGAAGTACCTTCGGCCGCTGTGCGAGGGTACG
>JBIKLX010000086.1:0-12804 GCA_044359565.1 Ilumatobacteraceae bacterium | reverse complement strand
CATGATGTGGTTGCCGCCGGGCGCGAACGTGAGTGTCTCGCCGGATGCGATGGGGAACGAGTCGACCTCGCCCATCGACATCATTTCGCCCCCGCCGCCGTCGCCGCCGTGCGAGTGGCCGCCGCCGCCGTCGCCACCCATCGTGGCGTGCAACTCGGCGGACGCAGCGATCGACGCGGGCACCTCGGCGGCCACCAGTTCGTCGGCCACATCGCTCGACACGGTGAGGTAGATCACGCCGTTGGTGGCACCGGTGGGCGTGGGGCGGGCCCAGGCTGCTTCGGCACCGAACGATGCCGCGGGCGCCTCGCTGCCGCATGCGGCGGACATGAGCGCACTGCCCGCCAGCACGGCGAGGCCGATGAGCGAGCGGCGCGTCATGCCTGCCCGAACGTCGTGCGCAACGGACGCACCTTGCGGATGACGAACCGGTCGAAGGCCAGCACCAGCAGCGCGGTGACACCCCACTGCGGATAGACGATGGCCAGCACCACGGCGATGACGGCGAGGCCCTTCGACAGGCGCACATCGACCGGGCGGCGGGGCAACCCGCTGGTGCCGGGTCGGCGGCGCTTCCAGAACATCACGAACCCGCTGATGACCGACCAGATCGACAGCACGCAGAGCATCGTCATGAAGATACGGCTGACGATGCCCAGCTGGGTGCCCATGTGGGTGCTGACCAAGGTGTCCATACCGCGGGCGATCGTTCCCACCCCGTACACCGACTGCTCGGCAAGCGTCTGGCCGCTGAACTGATCGACGAAGACGTCGCGGGCCTCGCCGGTCTTGCGTGGCCACGAGTTCGACAGCACGAACGAGCCGTACACCGGGTTGCCCGCCTCGTCGGCCTCGTTGCCGGGGAAGGCGATGGTGTAGCCGGGCTTCATGCCCTCCTCGTCGGCGATGGTGACGAGTGCGTCGAGACTGAGCGGCGCGGGCATCGATCCGTCGGCCGACTCGGGGGCGTAGCTGGCGGGGATGGGGAAGTCGCCGGTGTTCCACGGGATCTGGTTGCCGAAGCGGTCGAGGTCGCCGCGCACACCGAGCGTGCTGGCGGGGGCGTCGACGTAGTCGCCCGGGGTGACCGTGTCGGCGAACGAACCGAACTGCTCGCTCCAGTAGGTCGACCATGCCATGCCCGACACGATGGTGAGCAGCATCACCGCGAACAGCAGCACACCACCGAGGCCGTGCAGGTCGCGCCAGCGGGCCCGGCCCGACACGCCCTTGCGGATGAACCAGGCGCGTCGGACGCCCTTCGTGCCGGTGCTCTGGCGCGACCGACGCGGGAACCACAGGAACAGGCCCGAGCACACCAGCACCAGCGTCCACACGCCCAGGATCTCGAGCACCAGGTCGCCCAGCACGTAGTCGCGCATCACCGGGCCGTCGTCCCACAGCGCAGCCACCGCAGGCAGCGGCACCGTCACCGAGTCGTTGTTGAGGTAGCCGTGCAGTCGGTTGGAGAGGCCGATGATGCCGCCTCCGGGCTTCGAGTCGCCCAGCACCTCGCCGGTGTACGGGTTCACGAACACGTGCAGACCGTTCACGCTGCCGTCGTCGATGAAGAAGCGGCTCGACCGGTCGCTGTCGCCCGGCGGGGTGAGGTCGTACACGGTGCCGTCGGGGTACGCGGCCTCGACGGCGGCGGCCTGCTCGTCGAACGAGACGTAGGAGGCGCCGGCCGGGGCTTCCACCGACCGGATGTCGCCCTCGGTGAGGTCTTGGATGGGCTGGGTGTAGAGGATGACCAGGCCGGTCACGGCCATCAGCACGATGAACGGCATCGAGAACATGCCCGAGTAGAAGTGGATGCGCCAGATCGACCGCCAGCGCCGACTGGTCCGGTCGGCCGCAGCGCTGTCTGCGCCGATGGCACCGTTCGTCCCGTCGCCACCGTCCGCGTACGTCACTGCTGTCATGTCCTGGCCCCCACCGTGTTCGTCGAGCAGAGGTCGCCGCTCGGAGGTGTCGAGTTCCCGGCGAGATGGGTAACGTCCGGAGCATGACCGCTCGACTGGTGTACGAACGCGACGAACTCTTGGCCGAACACGACTACGCCGCCCCTCATGTGGTGGCGGGGGTGCGGATGCACGGCGGCCTGCGCGCCGACGGCACCTATCAGCCGCCGCGGGCGCTGGTGCGCGAGCCGGCACTCGACGCGTGGACGGCTGCGCTGCAGGCTCGTGGTGGCGACCTGCTCGATGCCGATGCGTCGCTGCTGGGCGGGGTGCGGCTGCCCACGGTCGAGCAGTCGCGCGTGCTGCTGCGCAACGGGTTGGGTCAGACGTTCTGGAACACGCTCACCATCACCGGCAAGATCGAGGCCAAGGGCCGCCTGCTGGCCGAGATGCCCATCCCCGACCTGCAGCCCTCCATCGTCGACGACATCTCGCACATGGCCATCGGGCACCTGCACCGTGGCCTGCTGTACGCGCACGGCATCGACGAGGGCGGTCTGCCCGGCGAGGGCATCGGTGGCCACGACGTGATGTGGTTCGTCGCCCGCGACCTGGCGTTCGGGTCCGGTGCGTTCGCCGACGTCGACCCGCCCGACACCATCTCGCGCCCCGAGGCCGGCACGCGGTTCGTCCCCGAGGTGGAGGGTCTGGTGGAGGGCATGGTGTCGCTGCTCGCCAACCTGCTGATCATCGAGTTCCGCGCCGAGATCGGCTTCGCTGCCACGCAGGAGATCCTGCGCACCGCCGACCTCTTCGCCGGTCGGCGCGCCGAGGCCGAGTTGGCTGCCGAACTGGTCGAGCGCATCCGCATCGACGAAGAGATCCACGTGCGCTCGCTGCGCCTCTACCTGGGCGAGATGGCGCAGGTGCGGTTCCGCACCGTCGACGGCGGCTCGATGCCCGGCGCCGAGTTGATCGGCCGGTTCTGGGACGGCCTGGCCCGTTGGGCCACCGTCGACCAGCCCCGTCTGGCCGCCGCCCAACAGCGCGAGGTCATCGAGGCCCGCATCGCCGGCCACCCGCAGGCCGCTGCGGTGCAGGCCCAGTTCGACGCCGCCGCCTGAGTCGGCCGGGCTCGGGGAATACCCGGGTCCTCACCCTCGCCCGTCGCGTACCGTCTGGGCTGTGCACACCCCGCGTCGACTTCCCGTGCTGCTCCTGCAGGCCTCGAACGTGGCGTCGGGTGTGAGCAATGCAGCGGTGATGGTGACCATCCCGTGGCTGGTGCTGGAGGTGACCGACTCGGCGTCGGCCGCGGGTCTCGTCGTCGCGATCGCGGCGGTTCCGGGTCTGGTCGCCGCCCCGCTCGCGGGCTGGCTGGTCGATCACTTCGGCCGTCGCCGGGTGAGCGTGGTGGCCGATCTGTTCTCGGCGATGTCGGTGGCGGGGTTCCCGCTGGCGGCGTCGATGACCGAACTCGGTCTCGGCATCCTCATCGCCCTGTCCGTGCTCGGCGCCATGTTCGACCCAGCAGGCAATACGGCGCGTCGTGCTGCCATCCCCGGTGTGGCGGCGGCCGCTGGTATCGAGCCCGAACGGCTGAACGGCATTCACGAGGGGTGCTCGGCCGCTGGGTTCACGCTCGGGCCACTGCTCGGCACAGCGCTCATCGCCACGGTCGGGGCGACAGCCTCGTTCTGGCTGCCGTTCGGGCTGTTCGTGTTCGCCGCACTGTGCATGGCCCTGCTCGGTGGCGCTGCCGAGGTGGCCGACAGCGTCGCCGGCCGCTCGACGGCGACGGCCGGCTGGCGGGGTTTGTTCGCCGGTGTGGCGGTGCTGCGCGCCGACCGTCTGCTGCGTTCGATCACGGTGTCGATCGTGATCCTCGCTGCGATCTACCTGCCCACCGAGACGGTGCTGCTGCCCACCCACTTCGAGGAGCTCGGCCAGCCCGGCGCACTGGGCGTGGTGGTCGCCTTCCTGGCAGGCGGGGCGACGATCGGCTCGTTCGCGTACGGATGGTTGCGCCGACGCCTCAGCAAGCGTCGTATCTTCGTGATCGCGATGTTGGGCACGAGCCTGGCCATCTGGCCGATGGCACTGCTGCTCCCGGTGGTGCCGATGGCGATCGCCAGTGCGGTGATCGGGTTGGCATGGGGTCCGTACAACCCGTTGATGAACACGCTGGTACAGGAACGAGTGCCTGCCGACCAGCAGGGCCGTGTCTACGGCGTGCAGGCGGCGCTGTTCTCGTCGGCACCACCGATTGCGATCCTGGTCGTGGGTCTCGTGGTCGACTGGCTCGGTGTGCGGACCACGTACCTCGTGCTCGCCGGGTTGCTCAGCGCGTGGACGGTAGTGATCCTGCGCGACCCGGCGATCGCCGAGATCGACCGACCGATGGATCCGGCAGCCCCGGTCAGCGACGCCGCACGGCGGTGACCAACTGCTCGACCTCGCGCGAGCGGTCGGGTCCGACACCGGATCGGATGTCGAAGTCCTCGCTCTCGACCCGGGCAGCGCCGGCATCGCGGGCCGCAGCGCGCACCAGTGCCACCAGCGCTGCCGGGCCGCAGACGGCCACGTGGGCGCCGCGCCACTGGGCCTCACCCACGAGGCCGATCAGCCGCGTGGCGTCGAGCCGGCCCGTCTTGCTGGTCTCGTGCAGATGCAGCACGATCCGACCCGCCCGATCGGCCGCCTCGAGTTGATCGAGCGCCACAGCGTCGTCGCTCGATCGCACCGAGTACACGAGGTGCGGCGGGCTCGATCCGACACGGTGCTCGTCGACGGCCGCGGCGAGGAACGGGGTGATACCCACTCCTCCAGCCACCCACACGCTGTGCCCGCCGCGATGTTCCGGTTCGAACAGGCCGTACGGTCCCTCCACGCGAACCTCGGCACCTTCCTGCAGACGCTCACCCAACCGCCGGGTCCAGTCGCCGAGATCGCGGATGAAGAAGCGCAGGTTCGACTCGTGCGGGGCCGAGGCGATGGTGAACGGATGCGGCTCGGCGAGACCCCGCGCGCGCACTTTGATGAACACGAACTGCCCAGCGCGGTGCTGCAGTGCTCGACCGAGCGGTTCGAGCGTCACCTCGATCGCCGCCGGGTGGCGGTCGACCGCTGCCACCCGGTAGCGCAGTCCGGGTCGGACGATGTCGCGCCCGAACACACGCACCACCCACGCCAGGCCACCCACTGCCATCCACCCGGTGAACCACCACCCCCACGGCGACGACATCGCGAACGACTTCTCGGCAGTGAAGAAGTGGAAGCAGGCGAAGGCGTAGGGCACACCGAGGAACTTGTGGGTCCAGCGCCAGTAGCGGGTGGGGATGAGCCTGACGAGGCTGATGCCCACGAGTGCGTACAGCATCAGTTCGGCGAGTTCGGCCAACTCCTCGGCAGCATCGGCCACATCGCGGCCCGCCCCGGCGATACCGCCAGCGGGGTCGTCGACGGTCTGCGTGTGGAGGAACATCGCCACGACTGCCAGCGGGCCGAGCCAGCGATGGACGCGGTACATGCGATCGAGGCCGCCGAACCATCGCTCGAGCGGGCGGAGCCGCACTGCGAGCACGAACGTCCACGCCATCGCAACGATCGAGACCGAGCCGATGTACAGCCCGAACGACACGTCACCGTGCTCGCCCGCCGTGCCGGCGAACGCAGGCCACGAGCAGAACACCGTGGCAACGACCAAGGCCGGGCCCACCCAGTGGGGGCCGGGACGGGGAGGGCGCGGCCTGGCCGGGCGCACCAGTCGCCAGTCGGCCCGGGTGCCCATGAGTGAACGGAGAGAGGAGCGGTACTGCGCGGCCGGCATGACGCGATCACGCTAGAGCCGAACTGTTGCCGAACGGGGGGTCTCGTCGCCCGCTACGACCGACCGAGTCTGCTCACGGTGCGACGGAAGGCGCGTAGTTCGGCGGGCGAGGCGTCGACTCCGGCGAACACACGCAGGTAGGCGGGCAGCAGAGCGAGCCGTTCGGCGTGGGTCTCGTCGATGCCCAGCGCGTACAGGCCGATCTGCGAGTGGTACTGCACCCGGGCGCGCACCAGTGCCTCGCGTCGTTCGAAGCCGAAGCGCCGGTGCATCGCGGCGAGTGCGCCGATGCGCTGCTCATCCGCGGCGGCCAGCCGTTCACGTACCGTCGGGTCGCGGCGGGCCCAGTCGCGGATGGCGAACTCGAGGGTCACGTCGAACACGGCCGGGTCGGCCCAGCACTCGAACACCCGCAACAGGGCGGCGGTGATCGTCGGCGCCGGGGCGTCGGCACGCTCGACGAGCGATGCCGTGTTGTGCTCTTCCCACAGGTCGAGCAGCGCGTCGGTGAGTTCGGTCCGGTCGGCGAAGTACCAGTAGAAGCTCGATCGGGCCACGCCGAGGCGTTCGGCCAGCACCGCTACGCGCACCCGGTCGGCACCCTCGTCGACCAGTGCTTCGCGGGCGGCCTGCAGCCAGTCGTCGCGGGTGATGCGGGCGTGGGCCGGGGTGGTCATGACTCGGGCAGGGCCCCGCCCTCGGCGATTCGACGGGCCATGAAGTCGTCGAGTGCTGCCCGGCGGTCGTCGGGCATCGGCGGCTGCTCGTACTCGCGCAACCACCGCTGGTACACCTCGGTGGCGCGGTCGGCGGCGTCGACACTGCCGCCATCGGTCCACTGCCCGAAGTTCTGCCGGGTGAACACCGACGGTTCGTGGAACGCGGTCTCGAAACGGTCGAGCGTGTGCTGGGTGCCGAAGAAGTGCCCGCCCGGGCCCACCGCGTCGATGGCGTCGATGGCGAGTGCTGCATCGTCCACCCGCACCGGCTGCATGCCGTCGGCCATCACCTCCAGCGCCTCCACGTCGAGCACGAACTTCTCGAACGACCCCGTCAACCCGCCCTCTTGCCAACCGGCGGCGTGGATGATCATGTTCGCCCCGCCGAGCAGCGCACCGGTGAGCGACACCATCGTCTCGTAGGCGCCCTGCGCATCTTCGGTGTTCGAGGTACTGGTGGCCTGCGAACGCCACGGCACGCCGAGGTGGCGGGCCAGTTGTCCGCTGGCGATGGCGGCCCTGAATCCTTCGGGTGTGCCGAAGGCCGGTGCACCCGACCTCATATCGACGTTCGACGTGAACGCGCCGTACATCACCGGCGCGCCCGGCCGCACTACCTGGGCGAGAGCGATGGCGGCGATGGCTTCGACGTGCTGCAGCAGCAGGGCACCGGCGAGGGTGACGGGAGCCATCGCCCCGGCCAGGGTGAACGGGGTCATCACCGTCACCTGCCCGGCCGCAGCCGAGTCGATGATGCCCATGCACATCGGTACATCGAGCTGCCGCGGCGAGTTCGTGTTGATGTTCATCCAGCAGTACGGACGGCTGACGAACTCGTCGTGGTCGATGCCGTTGGCGAGGCGGATCATCTCGTAGCTGTCGGCCAGCACCGCACGGCCACGGGCGTACACGTAGGGCACCTTGTCGGTGAGGGTGAGCACGGCGTGTGTGGTGCGCAGGCTGCGCTCGGCCATCGGCAGGTCTTGGGCCTCCACCGACGGGGCGCTGCTGTGCATCACGTCGCAGCGCTGGTGGAGGCGGAGGAAGTCGCTGAAGTCGGCGAACGTGCCCACTCGGCGGCCACGCACGCGATCGGCCACGTAGGGCGGGCCGGCGACGGGGACGAGCACGAGGTGGTCGCCGCCGAGCTGCTGGCTCCACTCGGGGTTCCGGGCGTGCAGGGTGAACGCAGCCGGGGCGAGCGCCAGCAACGTGCGCAGGAGGTGGGTGTCGAAGCGCACCATCTGCGTGTCGTCGTCGACCATCGCGCCCGCCGCAGCGAACCGGGCGCGGGCCTCGGGCAGCAGCACCTTGACGCCCGACCGCTGCAGGTAGGCGAGCGCTGTCTCGTGCAGGTGCTCGACCTCGTCGTCGCTCAGCGCACGTGCCCCGCCGAAGGGATTGCGCACGTGCCGCAGATGCGCCGTGTCACGGCTGGCGCGGGCAGCACGCGGCGATCGGTTCCGACCGCGGGGGCGTGCTGCTTCGTCACTCGACGTCATGTCCGTACAGTACTGTACGGACGTTGAGGTCAGGCGGGGCTGGCCGGCCCGATGGGGCAGGAGTCGGCGAAGCGCAGCCGGGTGCGCAGGGCGATGGCCATCAGCACGATCGATACCAGGGCCAGCAACGGCTGGATTGGCTCGAACCACTGCCGGGCGCCGACCGTGCCGAGGGCGATGACGACGAGTTTGTTGCACACCGGGCAGCCGACGGCGAAGAACGACAGCAGCCCGGCGACGCCGCCGCGACGGGCGGGGCGTTCGTCGTCGGCCGTGCTGCCAGTGGCGGTGCCCGGCTCGCGTACATAGGTGGCGGCGAGCAGGCCGCCCAGCAGAGCGGTGACGACCAGCACCGGGTACGACCACCAGGTGACGGGCACCGGCCGACCGAACACCGGGTTGGGGATCACATCGGTGGGCAAGCCCACGAGCAGGGCCACCACCACCGACGCTGCGGCAGCGACGAGCCAGCGTCGGGCAGTCCAGGTGCGAAGGTGCTGCAACGCGGCGTCCACACCCCCGAGCCTAGGTGGGCGAGCAGGTGGGCCGACATCGGGGGGTGTGCCCGGATGGCCACCGGCTCGTCCGGTTGCATGTCACTGACTCGGAGCGCGTGGTCGTTCGTAGCCTTGCGGCATGCGCTCACGTCGCCTGATCGTCGCCGTTCTCGCCAGCCTCGGTCTCTTCGTCTCGGCCTGCGGAGGCGATGAACCGAGAACGACGAGCAGCAGTGAGGCGACGACACCCACCACCACCACGACCACCGGCGACGCTGCATCGAGCTGTACGCCGCCCAGCGGACGGGTGCCGCTCGAGGCATCCGACCTCGGCAACGACCGCGACTGGGACATCGTCAGCTTCGACGGCACGGTCATCCGGGCGCACTGGTTCCCCGTCGCCGACGCGTCGGCCGACTCTCCGGCGCCGACGGTGCTGATGGGGCCGGGCTGGGGCAGTGCCGGCGATGTCGACGTGGAGGGCGACGGTACGGCGGGCACCGTGTCGATCGGCATGTTGCTCGATGCCGGGTACAACGTGCTCACGTGGGACCCACGCGGGTTCGGTGAATCGGGTGGCGAGGCACAGATCGACAGTCCCGAGTTCGAGGGCCGCGACATCCAGCAGTTGATCGACTTCGTCGGGTCGCGTCCCGAGGCGCAGCTCGATGTCGCCGGCGACCCGCGGCTGGGGATGGTCGGCGCGTCATACGGAGGTGGCGCCCAGTTCATCGCCGCCGGTACCGACTGCCGGGTGGATGCGATCGTGCCGATCATCGCCTGGAACTCGCTCGACACGAGCCTGTTCAAGGGCGGTGTACCGAAGCTCGGCTGGGCGAACTTCCTGCTGTTGGCTGCACAGTTCGGCGGTGGCACCCTCGACCCCACCATCACCCGTGCCGCCGCAACCGCCAACAGCACGGGCACCTTCACCGATGCCGACGCACAGTGGTTCATCGAGCGCGGCCCAGCCGATGTGGTCGATGACATCGGCGTGCCGACGCTCATCATCCAGGGCACCGTCGACGGCCTGTTCACACTCGACGAGGCGGTGGCCAACTACACCACGCTGCGCACCGCCGGCACCGAGGTGGCCATGCTCTGGTACTGCGGTGGTCACGGCATCTGTCTCACCGCCGAGGGCGACACCGATGTCGTCGCTGCGTCGGCCATCGCCTGGCTCGATCGCTATGTGCGTGGCGATTCCACCGCAGCACCCGTCGCGGGCTTCGCCACCGTCGACCAGTTCGGCGCGCTCCACAGCGGCGCTGCGTTCCCCGGCGACGAGGCCTCGTCGCTCGTCGCCTCCGGGGCGGGGACGCTGCAACTCGTCGAGGCCGGTGGTTCCGGCCCGGCCACCGCTGGAGGTGATGGAGGGTTCGACATCACCGCCGGGGTGATCCTGGCCATCACGCCCGGACGGGCCGACAACGCCGTGAACGTGTCCATCCCGGCGCCTGAAGCCGAGGCGTTCGTCGTAGGCGCGCCGATGCTGTCGCTCACCTACTCGGGCACGGTGCCCGCCGGCGATCGGCCTACGGCAGTGTTCGCGCAGCTGGTCGACGACAGCACCGGCTCGGTGGTGGGCAACCAGATCACCCCCGTCCCGCTCGTGCTCGACGGCACCGAGCACACGCTCGACCTCCCGCTCGAGACGGTGGCGCACCTGCTGCGACCGGGTTCGTCGCTCACCCTGCAACTCGTCGCCACCACGGTCGCCTATGCGCAGCCGCAACTGGGTGGCTCGGTCACCTTCAGCGACATCTCCATCACCCTGCCGGTCACCACCGCGCTGCAACCGGCGACCTGAGGGGCGCGACGTCAGACGCGGGTTGGGCGACCGATGCGCACGTCGACTCCGGGCGACCAACGCACCCGCGGTTCGCCTACGGGTTGCGGGAGGCCGGCCGCCGTGACCAGGCGGTCGTCGAGGTGCAGCACTTCCGCATGACGCAGGGGCCAGGCCGGATGATCGACCGGCGCATACCGGAACCGGCCGCGGCGGGTGGTGGCGAACAGACCCCATCGTGCGGTGAGGAACCGGTCGAGCGGGTCGTCCGCCGCATCGGGGCCGAGGTCGCGCACAGCGATCGCCGTGTCGCCTGTGTCGCGCGGTGGGCGTGGCCAGCGGCGGTGGACCGAGGTGGTGATGACGTCGCCCGCACGAGCGTGGCTGGCCCGGGCGAGGCAGTACGGCAGGTGGAAGCCGGCGCGGGCGGCCGCCACCGGCAGGATGCGGTCGACGTCGAGCGAGAAGAACCACACGCCCCGGCGGCCGTTGCGCACGACGTAGGTGCGCACGTTCACCTCGGGGAAGGTGCCCACCAGCGGCAACGGCGCGAGGTGGGGCAGGCCGAGGCCCTCCATGCGGAACGGGATGAGGCCCACCCACGCCGAACCGTCGGCCACATCCACCTCGAGCCCATCGGGCAGCAGTGCCTGCACGACGGCCGGGTCGTAGCGCCAGTGCAGGTACACGAGGTCGGCCCACCGCTGCACCATCACTGCCCGGCGCACCGGTTCGGTCGGCTCGGCCGACACCGCAGGGATGGTCGTGCAGGTCACTCGACGACGCTGCCACGGCACGCTGCCAGGGTCAACTCGTGGGTATGCGGGCTCCACGTGCTCGCTGTGATCACCTCGAGCCCGCATACCCGGTGCGGTGCGAACCTTGGGTCGATCTTCGCTGTTCCTTGGAGGTCTCCTCGGTCGTGCTTGGACGGGCGATTCGTACGGTGCCGCACGTCGGATCGATCCTGATCCGCATCACACACAGGGGGTATCTCAGATGAAGCGACGGATTGCACTCGGGGCGGCGATCGTCACCGTGTTGACCGCAGGGACAGCAGCTGCGTTGGGGCTCGACGACACGTCGTCGCCCACCACGCCGTCGGTGTCGACCGTGCCTGCCAGCAGCGTGCCGGACAGCAGCGTGCCGGTGTCGACGACGCCGGACAGCAGCGTTCCTGCAGCCACGACGCCGGACAGCAGCGTGCCGTCGACTGCCACGCCGACCACCATCGACGATCACGGTGGCGACCGGGCCGAGGGTGCCAGCGACGATGCGGCGGGCGCACCCACGACCGTGCCCACGACGGGGGTGCCCGACACCACGGCGCCGTCGACGTCGACGCCCGATCATCACGTCGATGTCGACGACGATGACGACGACGACTCGGGGCAGGGTCGGGGTCGCGGCCGTGGGCGCGGCCGGGGTGGCGATGCCGATGCCAGCCGGCCGAGCGACGACCACTCGTCGCACGACTCAGGCGACGACGACTCAGGCGACGACAGCCCGGGCGACGACGACTGATCCGGGTCGGGTGACGTGGGTCAGCGGTTGGGGAACTGCACGGGGCAGTTGCGCGGGCCGCGCACCTGGCCGCCGGCCCACGTGACCTCGCCGCTGGGGTCGAGGTCGAACTCGGGGATGCGGGCCAGCCACTCCTCCACCGCCACCCGCATCTCCATGCGGGCCAGGTTCGACCCGGCGCAGCGGTGGATGCCGGCGCCGAACGCAACGTGGCGGTTGATCTCGCGGTCGATGATGACCTGGTCGGGGTCGGGGAACGCCTCGGGGTCGCGGTTGGCGGCGGGGAAGTTCATCAGCACCCGGTCGCCCGCCTTCATCGGGCAGCCCTGGAAGTCGATGTCGTCGACCACGATGCGCGCCATCGTGACGGGTGAGTACGCCCGCAGCAGTTCCTCGATGGCCACGGGCATCAGCTCGGGCTCGGCAACCAGACGGCGGCGGTCGTCGGGATGGGTGGCGAGGTGCCACATCGCCGAACCGATGGCCGACCACGTGGTGTCGACCCCGGCGATGAGGGTGAGGGCCACCGTGCCGAGGATGTGCGCATCGGGCACCGGCTGGCCGTCGACCTCGGCCTGCAGCAGTTCGCTGATCAGGTCGTCGCCGGGGTTGGCCCGCCGCTCCTGCATCAGGTTGAAGAAGTACGGCACCAGCTCGTTGCGGGCCTTTGCCCGCCGCTCGGCGTCGTAGGCGAACTCGAGCAGATCGCGCACCCAGCCGGTGAACGTGTCGCTCATGCTCTCGGGCACGCCGAGGATGAGGCCGATCACGCGCACGGGGATCTGCTGGGCGTAGTCGGCGGCCGCATCGGCCCGGCCGTCTTCGATGAAGCCGTTCACCAGGCGGCGGCACAGTTCGCGGGTGTACACCTCGTACTCGGCCACCCGGTTGTTCGAGAACCAGGGAAGGATGAGCCGGCGGCTCCAGGTGTGCACGGGCGGGTCGCTGCTGATGGGCGGCACGCCGGCGGCCAGCACGGGCCCGCCGGTGGCGGCGAGTTCTTCCGGCGATGGCGGTGGCATGACGCTGACACTGCGCGA
>JBIKLX010000009.1:0-42146 GCA_044359565.1 Ilumatobacteraceae bacterium | reverse complement strand
ATCGTCACCTGCCGGGTGAACGCACGCGGCGGCGCTCGCATCACGCCGGTTGATCTGCCCGAGCCCCTGCTGCGCAAGGCAGCCGGGCTCGACGGGCCTCAGGCGTAGTCGATCGCAGCGAAGCCCGACAGCTTGTCGAGGCGGTGGTGGGCCTCGACAAGGCGCACCGTGCCGCTACGCGACCGCATCACCAGGCTCTGGGTGTGGGCGCCACGCGGGCTGAACCGCACGCCACGCAGCAGCTCGCCGTCGGTGATGCCGGTGGCGGCGAAGAACGCGTCGTCGCCACGCACCAGGTCGTCAGTGGTGAGCACGGCATCGACGTCGAAGCCACCCACGAGGGCGGCCTCGCGCTCGGCCTCGGAGCGAGGCCACAACTGGCCCTGGATCTCGCCGCCCATGCACTTCAGCGCGGCAGCAGCGATGACGCCCTCGGGTGTGCCGCCGATGCCGAACAGCACGTCGACGCCGGCGTCGGGCCAGGCGGTGGCGATGGCACCGAAGATGTCGCCGTCGGAGATGAGCTTCACCCGCGCGCCGCTGGTGCGGATCTCGGCGATGAGGTCGTCGTGGCGGGGCCGGTCGAGCACCACCACGGTGAGGTCGCGCACCGTGGTTCCCTTGGCCTTGGCGATCCAGCGCAGGTTCTGCGTGGGCGAGGCGGTGATGTCGATGGCACCCACGGCGTCGGGGCCGACGGCGATCTTGCGCATGTAGAAGCACGGGCCGGGGTCGAACATGCTGCCACGCTCGCTGACGGCGATGACCGAGATGGCGTTGGCCCGGCCGAGTGCGGTGAGGCTGGTGCCGTCGATGGGGTCGACCGCAACGTCGACACGCGGCGATTGGCCGTCGCCGATCTGCTCGCCGTTGAAGAGCATGGGCGCTTCGTCTTTCTCGCCCTCGCCGATGACGACGATGCCGTCCATGCTGACAGTGGACAGCACGGTGCGCATGGCGTCGACCGCGGCGCCGTCGGCGCCGATCTTGTCGCCACGGCCCACCCACCGCGAGGCCGCTAGTGCGGCACTTTCGGTGACGCGAACGAGTTCGAGTGCGAGGTTGCGATCAGGAGCGCTCATCACCGCTCACCGTAGCCGCCCCATCCGGGGGCCAAAGGTCCCGCGATGAGAAGTCTGCGCTGCTGGTACGCAACATGCTCATCGCGTCCGTGAGGGGTGACCAGGCTTCAGGCGTATGCGCGGTGGCTACCATGCCGGGATGGGTGCGATCCCGGTGGAACGGTGCCTCGGTGGCCGCGATCTCACCGAACCACGGCTGCACCCCGACGGTACCCGCATGGTCGTGGTCGTGGCGTCGGAGGGTGTGGCCGCGTTGGTGGTGCACGGTCTCGACGACGGCAGCGTCAGGGCGCTGGGCGGTGTGGTGGCACCCCGGTCGGGGCGTGGCCTGGGCGGCGGGAGTTGGTGCTGGTCGGCCGACGGCGCCGCGGTGGTGTACGCCGGGGTCGACGGCAACCTGTGGTGGCAGCCGCTCGACGGCGGGCCGTCGCGGCGTCTCACCGATCACGGGCCCGAACGCGCCGCACAGGCACCGGTCGCCCTGCCCGATGGCACGCGACTCGTGTACGTGATCGACCAGGCCGAGGTGTGGAGCATCGGCCCCGATGGCGTGGGTGCGGAACGCCTCGACGACGGTTCGGCCGACTTCTGCTTCGACCCGTGGCCGATGCCGTGCGGCACCGGTGTGGTGTGGCTGGCGTGGAACGTGCCCGACATGCCGTGGGACCGGGCGCGCACCGTGCGCCACACCTTCGACGGCGCGGTCCACGACGAGTTCGTCCCGCCGCACAGCATGCAGCAACCGCGTGTACTGCCCGACGGACGCGGCATCGCGGTGCAGGACGACCATGGGTGGAACAACGTATGGGTCGACGACGCCCCGCTGGTCGACGAACAGTTCGAGCACGCAGGGCCCACCTGGGGCCTCGGCCAGCGGTCGTACTGCTGGTCGCCCGATGGGCAGTACGTGGCCTTCGCCCGGAACGAGGCGGGGTTCGGTCGACTGTGTGTCGCAGCGGTCGATTCGGGTGCGGTGCACGAGGTGGGTCGCGGTGCGCACGGACAGCTGTCGTGGGCGGGCAACCGGCTGGCGGCACTGCGCACCGGGGCGCGCACCCCCACCCAGGTGGTGGTGTACGAGCACGGCGGCGACCCGCTCGGCGACTGGCCGCGACGGATCGTGGAACAGGGACCAGATCTGTCGTGGTCGGCCGACGACCTGGTGGAACCCGAGGCGGTGGTGCTGGCCGCGGGCGACGGTGGTGCGGTGCACGCCCGGCTGTACCGGGCCGACGAGCAGCCCGACGGGCCCACGGGCCGGATGATCTGCTGGCTGCACGGCGGCCCCACCGATCAGTGGCAGGTTGCGTTCATGCCTCGCGTCGCGTTCTGGCGGTCGCGCGGCTACCACGTCCTGGTGGTCGACCACCGCGGGTCGACCGGTCACGGGCGCGCCTACCAGCAGGCGTTGCGCGGTCGGTGGGGCGAGCTCGACGTGGCCGACGTGGTGGCCGCTGTGCGCGACGCACACGCTCGCGGCTGGGCCGCCCCCGCAAGCACGGTGCTGATCGGCGGGTCGGCCGGCGGATTCACGGTGCTGGGGGTGCTGCGCGACGCGCCCGATCTGGTCGCGGCCGCGGTGGTGGCGTACCCCGTCGCCGATCTGGCCGACCTCGCCGAGCGGAGCCACCGTTTCGAACGGCACTACACCGTGTCGCTGGTGGGCGACCCGGCCGATCCGGCGATGGCCCAGACCTACCGGAGGCGTTCGCCCGTGTGGTTCGCCGACCGCATCACCACACCGCTGCTGGTGTTCCACGGCGACGACGACCCCGTGGTGCCGGTGGGGCAGAGCCGCCTGCTGGTGGAGCGGCTGAAGGCGGCAGGCGCTGATGTGGAGTTGTGCGTGTACCCCGGCGAAGGACACGGGTTCCGGCAGCGCCACCACCAACTCGACGAGTACGCCCGCACCGAGGCCTTCCTGAGCCGTCACGTTCGCTGACCGATAGCGTCACCCGGGTCGTTGCACGTCGACTGAGCGGAGTGGCCATGACCGAGTGGAATCCCGACGATCCCGACGCCGCCAGCGTCCACTACGACCTGTCAGCCTGGAACTTCGACCAGCAGGCCGAGTTGGCTGCGGCGATGGCCGACGCCGAGATCCCTCACGGCTGGGTGGGCACCGAGCTGGTGGTGCCCGACGACTTCGAGGACATGACCGACGGCATCATCGCTGAGGTCGAGGAACGCCTCGGCATCGCCTACGACGCAGTTGGAGGCGAGTACGGCGAATCGATCGAGTACGGCGAGGTCGTCGTGGTCCTGCGCGACGACGAGCCCACCACCGAGTACGACCTCGACGAGTGGCCCGCCGACGACCGCACACTGGCCGGCCGGGCGATGGCCGACGCCCAGCTCGCCCATCGCTGGGACGGCACGGTGCTGATGGTGCGCACGGCCGACGAAGCGGTCGTCGAGACACTGCTCGACATGGTCGAGCGCGGCGAGTTCGTCGACCTCGAGGCATCGGCACCCGCCGGCATCGACCCCGACCTCGACGCCGAGATCCTCACCACGTTCTTTCTGGCCGGCGAACGGCTGCGGCGCAATCCGCTCGACGCCGACGGTCTCGAACAACTCGTCGCCGCCACCGAGGTGGCCGACCCCGACCGTCCGCCGTTCGGCGTGCAGCAGCGCCTGTGGCAGCAGACCTGCGCGCTGGCCGACCGGGTGGTCGACGCACTGGTGGGCGACACCGGCGACACCGGCGACACGTCGATCGACGACGTCGTCGGTGAACCCGGCACCATCGACTTCGACGCCGCGGCTGAGGCGGCGGCCGAACTGCACGACCTGCTCCGCCCCTACATCTGACGACTCCGCTCCTCGATGCTCCTCTCCGAACTCGAGATCTGGCACTCGCGCCCGGTCACGCCCACCCGCCGGGTGGCGCTGGGCAACCTCGTGCTGCCCGTCGACCCGGCTCCGGGCTTCGGTGGGTTGCTGCTCGGAGCGGTGATGGCCAAGTACCTGCCCGAGGTCGACGACGATCTGGTGCCCGATGTGCATCGTCTGCTCGACCAGGTGCACACCGGCGCCCGGGTGGCCCAGCCGCGGTTGCGTCACCGTTATCAGGTCGACCGACACGGTCTGGCGGTCAGCCGTCATCGCCTGCGCGGTGAGGGCGAGAACGTCACGTTCGATCTGCACGCCCAGGGCAGCGGCCTCGCCCAGGTGCTTGGCGCCATCTACGCCGTCGAGCGCCTCGACCTCGAGGCGCGCCGGGTGCTGGTGCCGGTGCTGCACCGGGCGATGCGTTGGCGCGGTCCCATCGGGCCGGCGTTCATCGCCAACCTCGCCGGGTCGGCGTCCACCTCGCTGTCGGCGCTGGCCGACCCGCGGGCCTGGGCGCTGGAGGTGCTCGGCTTCCCGCCCGGCACCGGCAAGGTGACCAAGAAGGATGTGTCGGCTCGCTTCCGCGACGAACTCCGCCGGGTGCACCCCGACCACGGCGCCGCGCAGGTGGGCGCCAGCAAGGCCATCAGCGACCTCACCGAGGCGCGGCGCATCCTGTCGGTATGAGCCGTCGCCGCACGCCACGGCTGGTGCTGTTCCCCGGAGCGGGCTCGACGCGCGAGCACGGCTCACTGGTGGCGATCGAACAGGCGGTGGCCCCGCGGCCGGTTGTGCGCGCCGACTTCCCGTATCGCAAGGCGGGCCGGCGCGCCCCCGACCGGGCACCGGTGCTGCTCGACGCCGTCGTCGCCGAAGTGGCCGCACTGCCGCGTGGTGGGGCGCCCGTGCTGGGCGGGCGATCGATGGGCGGGCGCATCTGCTCGATGGCGGTGGCCGAGGGCCGGGTGCGGGCCGCGGGTCTGGTGCTGGTGAGCTACCCGTTGCATCCGCCCGGCAAGCCCGACCGCCTGCGGGTGGAGCATCTGCCCGACATCGCCGTGCCGTGCCTGTTCGTGCACGGCACCCGCGACGAGTTCGGCACACCCGACGAGTTGCATCACTGGACCGCCACCATCGCCGGGCCGGTTGAGCACGTGTGGATCGACGGTGGCCGGCATGAACTGAAGGGCGCGGATGCGGCCGTAGCGGCAGCGGTGGCCGATTGGCTCGACCGCACGTTCAGCCCAGCGCCGGCGCGTCCTCGGGGTTGATGTCCTCCAGCGCCCGGTGCGCCGTCTCGGGATAGCGAGCCAGCACGATGGTGGCGGCCACCACCTGGCCGGTGGCCAGCAGCGCCATCACCTGGCCGTAGCTCCACCCCTGGTCGAGCATCCAGCCGGCCAGCAGCAGACCGATGCTGCCGCCCATCAGCGCAGCCGTTGCCAGCAGCCCGCCGGCCTGGCCGCGCCGGCCGGTGGGGAACATCTCGGTGCGGTACACGGCGAACGCCGGATATGCCACGCCGCCCAGCAGGCCACCCAGGAACGCGCTCGCCCACATCATCGGGCCACCCACCACGAACGACAGCACCAGCAGCGCGGTGGCGGCGGGCATGGTGGCGGCCAGTACCCGGCGGCGGCCCGTGGTGTCGGCGATGCGGCCACCGATGATGAAGCCCACCGACGCGGGGGTGGCCGTGGCCAACGTGAACAGCGCGATGCCGGCGCCGCTGTAGCCGCGCACATCGTCGAGGTAGCGGTTCTGGAAGAACGACGCCGGGGCGACGAACAGGTTTGCGCTCGCGGCCACCGTGGCGATGAGGGCGAAGCGACGGCGGTCGAGGCGACGGCGCTGCCAGCGGTGCTGCACCACGGCACGGGTGAACCGGTCGGTCTCGACCAGGCGACGGGTGAGGCTGAGCGCCACCAGCATCCACACCAGTGCCACCACGTACACCAGACGCCAGCCCCGCTCACCGAGGTCGGCCAGGGGGAGCGACCCGACGGCCACTCCGGCCCCGAGGCCGCTCGCCATCGCCAACAGGCTGACGGCGTAGGCGCGGCTGTTGCGCGGCATCACCTCGGCCGCCACGATCGCCACCATCAGGTCGAGGGCGATGCCCAGCGGTCGACCGATGGTCTGCGACGCGGTGAGCGCCCAGAACGTGGGTGCCAGCGCACCCGCGGCGGCGAACAGTGGGGCCAGCCAGGCGAGCAGCACCATCACCCGTCGTCGGCCGATGCGATCGGCCAGCAGGGTGAACGGCAGGGCGATCACGATGCCGCAGCGCACCACCACCCCGGCGAGGCCCTGGCCGCTCTCGCTCACCCCGAACTCGGCCGCGGCGAAGTTGACGGTCTGGGTGAACAGGGTGTTCACGAACGCCGCCGACATCGACGCCGCCGCCAGCAGGCCCAGCGTCAGAACCTGCAGCGGGTCGAGCCGGTCGGGTGGGGCCCACACAGGCGTGGTGCCCTTGGCCCGCACGTTCGGGGCGTGGCGTAGCGCAGCCCGCATCGGCCGTGCGAACAGCCAGCCGAACCAGGGGACGACCAGGCGGTACACGGTGCGCTCGAGCACATGGTCGGGGCGCATGTGCACGCTGCGCTCGTACTGCGCGAACGGGCCGCTGGCCTGCGCGAAGCGGGTCACACCGGGCAGCTCGGGATGTGGTTCGCCATCTGACTCGGCGATGAGGCCGGCGCGCGGTGTGAGGGCGGCGTCGAGGTGGTCGAGGGGCCAGGTCCGCTCGACGACTCTGGCTGAACGACCCACAGCGGCACACTAATCGGGGCATACTTGACGGCCATGTCGTCCGGTACACCTGAGCAGCTCGCCGATGAGCAGATCGTGGTTGGCCGGTCGGGGCCGCTGTCGGGCGAGGTCACCGTTCCCGGTGCCAAGAACTCGGTGCTGAAGCTGATGGCCGCCACCCTGCTGGCCGACGGCACCACCACGCTCACCAACGTGCCCGACATCGTCGACGTGGGCATCATGAGCGAACTGCTCGCCGCCATCGGCGTCACCACCACCGGTAGTTCGAGCGACGGAACGATCTCGCTCACCAACCACGGCGACCTCACCCCGGTGGCTCCCTACGAACTCGTCGAGCGCATCCGGGCGTCGATCAACGTGCTCGGGCCGCTGCTCGGCCGCTGCGGCCGGGTGCGCCTGTCGCTGCCCGGTGGCGACGACTTCGGCTCGCGGCCCATCGACATGCACCTGCGCGGCCTCGAGGCGATGGGCGCCTCGTTCGAGATCACCCACGGCTACGTCGACGCGGTGGCCGATGGCGATCGCCTGCACGGTGCCGACATCACCTTCGAGTTCCCCAGCGTGGGCGCCACCGAGAACATCCTCACCGCGGCCGTGTACGCCAAGGGCACCACGGTCATCGACAACGCGGCGCGCGAACCCGAGATCGCCGACCTGTGCCACCTGCTGGTGGCCATGGGTGCCGACATCGAGGGCATCGGCTCGGCCACCCTGGTGGTGCACGGGGTCGAGCCCGGCTCGCTGCGCGCCGCCGACCACCGCGTGGTCACCGACCGCATCCAGGTGGCCACCTACCTGGCCGCCGTGGGCGTGGCGGGCGGCGAGCTGACCGTGCGGGGCGCCCGGCCCGAGCACATGGAGATGCTGCTGCGCCGCTTCGGCGACATGGGCATCGAGCTGGTCGGCCAGCACGACGGGGTGACGGCGCGGGTGCACGATCGGCTGCGTTCCATCGACGTGGCCACCCTGCCGTACCCGGGCATCGCCACCGACTACAAGCCGCTCATCGTCACCATGCTCACCGTGGCCGACCAGGTGGGCATCGTCACCGAGAACCTCTACCCGGGTCGCTTCCGCTACGTGGAGGAACTGCACCGTCTGGGCGCCGACATCCGCACCGACGGCCACCACGCCGTGGTGCGCGGCAGGCCGCAGCTGAGTGGCGCCCCGGTGCGGGCCCACGACATCCGCGCCGGCGCGGCGCTGGTGGTGGCCGGTCTGGCCGCCGAGGGCGAAACGGTCATCAGCGGGGTGCACCACATCGACCGCGGCTACGACGACCTCGTCGGCCGCCTCGCTGCGGTGGGTGCCCCGATCAGTCGTCGCTAGCCGTCGGCGCCGGTTCGTCGGCGTCGTTGGGCGCGTCGGCCGCGGCGTTGCGCTCGACCCGCTTCTTCAGCAGCCGCAGCAGACCCACCACCACCACGATGGGGCCGACGATGAGCAGGATCTCGTCCCAGCCGCCCTGGTGCGCCAGTACGGCCGGCACGTCAGACCACCCGGAGCAGGAGGAGCAGTGCCTCGGTGCTGTGGCTCTCGAGTTCGAACTCGCCGGCGGTGTCGGCGGTGAACGTGAAGGTGACCGATTCGCCAGCGGCCACTTCCTGGCTGTCGCCCAGGTCGTAGCCATGGAGGTGGAACTCGTCGGCGCTGTCGGGGTTGGTGATGGTGATCGACACGACGGAGCCGACGGGCACCGACTCGATGCGGTCTTCGCCCGAGTCGACGCCGACGGTGACGCTGATGACGACCGGCATGTCGCTGGTGTCGGGCGGCGGGGGCAGCACGATGTCGCTGGAGTCGACCGGGGCGGCCGTGGCCGCAGGGTCGGTGGTGACCATCGGGACGTCGGCGCTGTCGGTGGGGGCCATCGACGAGACGGGTGCAGCGGTGGTGGCGGTTGCCCCGCCAGCGGCCGATGTGGTGACAGCGTCGCCTGCGGCCGTGGTGCCGGTGCTGTCGTCGTCGGAGCCGCCGCATGCAGCGAGCAGGCCGAGTACCGCCGTGAGGCCGATGAGCAGGGAGGGAATGCGATGCCGCCGAAGGTTGGTTGCCATGAGTCGTCATCGTATTGGCGACGCTGGTTGAATGGACAGCGTCAGCGAACCAGAAGGTCTGTGATGATGCGAGCGCGCGTAGAGGAAACGATCGAGGTCATCCGCCCGGCCCTTCAGGCTGATGGCGGCGACATCGTGCTGCGCGACGTCGACGAGACCACCGGCATCGTCTCGGTCACCCTGGTGGGCGCCTGCGGTACCTGCCCTGCCAGTACGCAAACCCTGAAGGCCGGTATCGAGCGCATCATGCGCGACCGCATCGACGGCGTCACCGAAGTCATCAACATCGACTGACACCCGATGAGCCGTCGCAGCACCTCACCTGCCGAGTTGTTCGAGGCCGCCCTCGGCGGCGATCGTGGCGCGGTGGCGCGCCTGCTGTCGCTCATCGAGCGCGGCGGCGACGAAGCCCGCGAGATCGGCCGCCTCACCTACCCGCGCGGTGGTCACGGCTACACGGTGGGTTTCACCGGGGCACCCGGGGCGGGCAAGAGCACGCTCACCAGTGCCGTCATCGGGCACCTGCGTGCCATGGCCATCGAGGTGGCGGTGCTGGCCATCGACCCGTCGTCGCCCTTCACCGGTGGCGCCATCTTGGGCGACCGCGTGCGCATGCAAGATCACGCCACCGACCCGGGCGTGTTCATCCGCTCGATGGCCACCCGCGGCCACCTCGGCGGCCTGTCGCTGGCCTGCCCCGAGGCCGTCCGCCTGCTCGACGCCATCGGCCGCCAGTGGATCCTGGTCGAGACCGTGGGCGTGGGCCAGGTGGAGGTCGAGATCGCCGGCAAGGCCGACACCACCGTGGTGGTGCTGAACCCGGGTTGGGGCGACAGTGTGCAGGCCAACAAGGCGGGCCTGATGGAGATCGCCGACGTGTTCGTGATCAACAAGGCCGACCGCAAGGGCGTCGACGAGACCCGCCGCGACATCGAGCAGATGCTCGACCTGTCCGATCTGCCCCACGAGGCCTGGCGCCCGCCCATCATCCCGGTGGTGGCCACCGAGCGCAAGGGTGTCGACGAACTGTGGGCGACGGTGTTGCAGCACCGTTCCTTCATCGAGGCCAACGGCGAACTGGCCCGCCGCCGCGAGTTCCGCCTGCGCGAGGAACTGCGCGAGATCGTGGCCCGTCGCCTCGAGCAACGAGCTCGTGAAATCACCACCGGCCAGCGGTGGGACGGCCTGCAGCAGCAGGTCATCGACCGCACCCTCGACCCGTGGGGTGCCGCCGACGAGATGCTGCACACCGTCGGCGCCTGACGTAGCGTTCGGGCCATGTCGGAACTGGTGCTGTGCGAGCGGCGCGACGACGGGGTCGCCGTCGTCACGCTGAACAACCCGAAGGTGAACGCCCTGTCGCAGGAGGTGCTGGCCGCGTTGCGTGACGTGGCCCATGACCTGACCGCCAATCCGCCCGGTACGGTGGTCATCACCGGCGGCGAGCGCATCTTCGCGGCGGGCGCCGACATCTCGCAGTTCGGTGGCCCGGCCGAAGCCGACACCATCGGCCTCGGGTTCCACAGCACGCTCGACGCGGTGGCCGCCATCCCGCGATTCGTCATCGCCGCTGTCAGCGGTTACGCGTTGGGCGGCGGCTGCGAGTTGGCGCTGGCGTGCGATTACCGCATCGCCGGCGAGAAGGCCGTGTTCGGCCAGCCCGAGATCCTGCTGGGCATCATCCCCGGTGGCGGCGGCACGCAGCGCCTGTCCCGCGCCGTCGGCGCCAGCCGGGCCAAGGAGATGATGATCACCGGCCGGCAGGTGAAGGCCGACGAGGCACTGCGCATCGGCCTGGCCGACGAGGTGGTGCCCAACGAGAGCCTGCACGAGCGTGCGCTGGCGCTGGCCGCCGAGGTGGCCCGTGGTGCCCTGCAGGCGCAGGCGCTGGTGAAGCGAGCGGTCGACGACGGGCTCGACGCCACGCTGGCCGACGGCCTGCTGCTGGAGCGGCGGTTGTTCACCGAGGTGTTCCACACCGACGACTCGCAGATCGGCGTGCAGAGCTTCCTGGCCAACGGCCCCGGCAAAGCGTCCTTCACCGGCAAGTAGCCGCACGGCGGGCCTCCCGGCCCCACGAGCGCCTCACCCAACCCCGTCCGTGAGCGTGCACCCGGCCAGCACCGGTCTCGGCGCACGAAGGTCGATGCTTCGTGAGGTCCGGCACTCCAGGCGCCGGTCCACGCTCACGAAGCTCTGAGGCGGGGACGGCGGTGGGGTCGGCGCGGCGGGTCAGCCGGCCCAGGTGGCGCGGCCGAGTTCGACCGGGGTGAGCAGGCCGTCGTGGCGGGGGAGTACCCGCACGGTGAGGCCGTAGGCGCCGGCGGCATCGATGCGGTAGTCGACCTCGAACGTGCCGTCGCCGATGTGGTGCATCGTGAGATGTTCCGGATGGCCGACGAACGCACCGGTCGAGTCGATCGCTCCGTGCAGCAGTTGCACTGCCACTTCGTCGGTGCCCAGTCCGCCGTGGCCGCCGAGGTCGACACGGGCACGGGCGGTGCGCACATCACCCTCGTGCGCCGGGCTGGTGTCGGCATCGACGCCGACCACCCGCACCGAACCCCAGCGTTCGGCGACGCCCGCCTTCCAGGCGGCCAGCGAACGGGCGAGCGCCCAGTCGTCGGCAGCAACCGCATGGGCGCTGGCCGCGGCGGGCTCGTACATGGCGGTGGTGTAGTCGCGCACCATGCGGGCCGCCGTGACGAACGGGCCGAGCGACGCCCAGTTGTGCTTCATCATGTCGATCCAGCCGTGCGGCACACCGGCGGCATCGCGCTGGTGGAACAGCGGCACGATGTCGCGCTCGAGCAGGCCGAACAGGCTGGTGGCCTCGCGCTGGTCGCGGCGGGCCAGGTCGGGGTCGTCGTCGGCCGAGTTGATGGCCCAGCCGTTGTGGCCGTCGAAGCACTCGTCCCACCAGCCGTCGAGGATGCTGCAGTTCAGGCACCCGTTCAGCGCCGCCTTCATGCCGCTGGTGCCACACGCCTCGAGCGGACGGCGCGGGTTGTTCAGCCACACATCGCAGCCCTGGTACATCAGGCGGGCGACGGCCATGTCGTAGTCGGGTACGAACACGAACCGGTGGCCCACGTCGAGGTGGCGGGCGAACAACTCGATGTCGCGGATCATGTCCTTGCCCGGCTGGTCGGCGGGGTGCGCCTTGCCGGCGAACACGAACTGCACCGGCCGATCGGCCGACAGCAGCATCTCGCGCAGTCGGTCGGGCTGGCTGAGCAACAGCGTGGCCCGCTTGTAGGTGGCGAAGCGACGGGCGAACCCGATGGTGAGCGCATCGGGGTCGAGCAGGTTCTCGCCGAGGCGCGAGCGCACGAACTGCACCAGCGCGCTGCGCCCCACCCGACGGGTCGACCACACGTCGGTCGGGTCGAGGTCGTGCACCCGCTGCCAGGCCTGGGCATCGGCGCCGTCCCACATGCCGCCCACCGAGCGGCGCAACAGATGATCGATGCCGTCGCCCACCCAGGTGTGGGCGTGCACGCCGTTGGTGATGGCGCCGATGGGCACCTCGTCGACCGCGACATCGGGCCACAGGCCGCCGAACATCTCGCGGCTGACTGCGCCGTGCAACTGCGCCACCCCGTTCGAGCGGCCGCCGAGGCGCAGGCCCATCACCGCCATGTTGAAACGCGAGTCGTCTTCGTCGGCGCGGCGGCCCAGTTGCATCAAGCGGTCGAGATCGATCCCGCACGACGTGGCGAAGGTGCCGAAGTACTTCTCGATCAGGCCCGCCTCGAAGCGGTCGATACCGGCAGGAACCGGGGTGTGGGTGGTGAACACGCCACCTGCGCGCACCGCCTCGACCGCCTCGGCGAACGACATCGCGTGCGACGTGACCAGTTCGCGGATGCGCTCGAGCGACAAGAACCCGGCGTGGCCCTCGTTGGTGTGGAACACCTCGGGGTGCAGGCCCAGCGCGCGCAGCACGCGCACGCCGCCGATGCCGAGGATGATCTCCTGGCGCAGCCGATGCTGGGCGTCGCCGCCGTACAGGCGGTTGGTGACGGCGGCACCCTCGGGGCTGTTGCCCTCGACCGCGGTGTCGAGCAGGTACAGCCGCACCCGGCCCACCTGCACCGCCCAGGCCGCCACGGTGACCGGGTCGCCCGCCAGGTCGACGATGACCCGCACACCGGTGTCGGTGATGGCGAGACCGCTCGGGTCGAGGCGCGGGAAGCGCTCCTCCTGGTAGCCGTCGGCGTTCAGCCGCTGGCGGAAGTAGCCCTCGGCGTACAGCAGGCCCACCGCCACCAGGGGTACGCCCAGATCGCTGGTGGCCTTGAGGTGATCGCCGGCCAGCACCCCGAGCCCACCGCTGTACTGGGGGAGGGTCTCACTGATGCCGAACTCGGGCGAGAAGTAGGCAACGAGGTGCAGCGGCGAGTCGTGACGGCCCTGGAACCAGCGCGGTTCGTTCACCGCCGCGTCGAGCCGCATGCTGGCGGCTGCGGTGGCGGCGACGATGTCGGTGTCGGCCGCCAGTTCGGCCCAACGCTCGGGGCTGATGTCGGCGATGTGGCGCAGCGGGTCGTGGCCGCTGGCCTGCCAGCCGGCGGGGTCGAGCTGTTCGAAGAGTTGGCGGGTCTCGCGGTCCCAGGTCCAGTGCAGGTTGGTGGCCAACGACCGCAGCACCGCCAGAGCGGGCGGGATGGCGGGGATGACGGTGAAGTGGCGAACAGCTCGCATCGGGTCGAGGCTAGTTGGCCGAGCGGCCGAGTGCCCCGGGGCCCTCAGCGGCAGGCGGTGTCGTACACGGCCACGGTGGAGGCCGCGATGGCGTCCCAGCTGTAGTGATCGGCGATCAGCCGGGCCGCCGTGGTGCGCATCGACTCGGCCAGCACCGGGTCGCCGAGCACCTCGCTGATGCGCGCTGCCAGGTCGTGGTGGTTGCCGGGCTCGAACAGCAGGCCGCCGCCGGTGCCGTCGACGATCTCGGCCAGGCCACCCGTGCGGGCGACGATGGTCGGCGCACCGGCCGCCATGCCCTCGAGGGCCACGATGCCGAACGGCTCGTACAGCGACGGGATGATGACGCATCCGGCGCGGGCCAGGATGCGGCGCAACTCGTCGTCGGCCACGAACCCGGCGAGGTCGACGATGTCGCCCACACCCTCCATGTCGACCTGGGTCTGCAGTTCGGGCAGGTAACTGCCGCGCCCGGCGATGACGCACCGCAACCCCGGGATGCTGTGGCGCAGTTCGGCGATGGCGCGCACCAGCACCTGGAAGCCCTTCTCGTACTGCACACGACCCCACGCCACCACCAGGGGTTCACGTGTGGCGGTGGAGGCCTCGTCGGTGCGCCAGCCGGCCGGGTCGACGCCGTTGGGTACCAGGTGCACCTTCTCGATGGGCAGCTCGAACCCGCTCACCACCTCGCGCACCATGAACTTCGAGCAGGCGATCACTTCGCGAGCCTGATACGTGAGCCACCACTCGACGGCATTGATGGCGGCGGGCATACCGGGCGGCACGTGGCCACCGTGCCGGCCGCGCTCGGTGGCGTGGATGGTGGCCACCAGGGGCACACCCCACAGCGACTTCAACGTGTCGCCCGCCCACGCGACCAGCCAGTCGTGCGCGTGCACCACCTCGGGCTTCCAGTCGCCGAGTCGCGCCGCGAGGGCGACGAGCTGATGATTCGCCGAGGACATCCGCGCCACCAGGTCGTGATCGGGCAGCCAGGGCAGATCGGCGGTGGCGCGCAGCACGCGCACGCCCTCGAGCACCTCGTCGTCGGGTGCCGCCGACGTGCCGTGGTCGTGACGCTGGAGCGTGAACACCACCACGTCGTGCCCGGCGCGGGCCATCGCTCGGGCCAGGCCGTCGGCATGGGCGGCGATACCGCCGACCACGAACGGCGGGTACTCCCACGACAACATCACCACTCGCATCGGCCAGACGGTAGTCGGCACGACGGCGCAGTGGCATACGATCGGCATCCGTGCTGCTCGGCGACATAGACCTCCACTTGTTCGGCGAGGGCACGCACCGCCGACTGTGGGAGGTGCTCGGCGCAGTGCCGCTGGCCGATGGCCGCACCCGCTTCGCGGTGTGGGCGCCCAATGCGCGCGCCGTGCAGGTGTGTGGCGACTGGAACGGCTGGTCGGGCGAGTCGCTGGCCCCGCAGGGTGTGTCGGGCGTGTGGGCGATGGTCAGCGACAGCGCAGCACCCGGGCAGCGCTACAAGTACCGCGTGGTCGGTGCCGACGGGCGCGAGACGATGAAGGCCGACCCGATGGCTCGCGCCGCGGAGTGCCCACCCGCCGACGCCAGCGTCGTTGTCGGCACGAGCACCTACCGCTGGAGTGACGAGGCGTGGCAGGCGGCCGCGGCCGAACGGGCGGCCGGCCCGCTGCGGGTGTACGAGGTGCACCTCGGATCGTGGCGCCAAGGCGTTGGTGGATACGCCGAGTTGGGCCATGCGCTGGCCCAGCACGTGCAGGCGCTGGGGTTCACCCACGTGGAACTGCTGCCCATCGCCGAGCACCCCTTCGGTGGCTCGTGGGGCTACCAGGTCACCGGCTACTACGCGCCCACCGCCCGCTACGGCTCGCCCGACGACTTCCGCGCCTTCGTCGACACGATGCACCAGTACGGCATCGGCGTCATCCTCGACTGGGTGCCGGCGCACTTCCCGAAAGACGAGTGGGCGCTGGCCCGCTTCGATGGCACCGCGCTGTACGAACACGCCGACCCGCGCCAGGGCGAGCACCCCGACTGGGGCACCTACGTGTTCAACTACCACCGTCACGAGGTGCGCAACTTCCTGGCGGCCAACGCCCTGTACTGGCTGCACGAGTTCCATGTCGACGGCCTGCGCGTCGATGCCGTCGCCAGCATGCTGTACCTCGACTATTCGCGCGAGGCCGGCGAGTGGGTACCCAACGAACAGGGTGGCCGCGAGAACCTGGCTGCCGTGTCGTTCGTGCGGTACGTGAACGAACTGGTGGCCGACGAGGTGCCGGGCGCGTTGATGATCGCCGAGGAGAGCACCTCGTGGCCGCAGGTGTCGCACCCGGTGGCCGAGGGCGGCCTCGGCTTCACGCACAAGTGGAACATGGGGTGGATGCACGACTCGCTGCACTACTTCGCCAAGGACGCCGTGCATCGTCGGTGGCACCACCACGACCTCACCTTCGGTCTGCTGTACGCCTTCAGCGAACGGTTCGTGCTGCCGCTGAGCCACGACGAGGTGGTGCACGGCAAGGGCAGCCTGCTCGGCAAGATGAGCGGCGACGACTGGCAGCGCTTCGCCGGCCTGCGTGCCCTGTACGCCTGGATGTGGGCGCTGCCCGGCGCGCCGCTGCTGTTCATGGGCTCGGAACTGGCGCCGTGGAGCGAGTGGAACGACGCGGCCTCACTGCCGTGGCATCTGCTCGACCATGCACCTCACCGCGGCGTGAACGACCTGATCGGTGTGCTGAACACCGCGGCCGACCAGTGGCCTGCGGTGTGGGAGCGCGACCACGACGCGAGCAGCTTCGAGTGGCTCGACGCCGACGACGCCGAGCACTCGGTGTACTCGTTCCTGCGCTGGTCGAACCATGGGCTGCACGCCGTGGTGTGCGTCGCCAACCTCACCCCGGTGCCCAGGCCCGGTCATCGCATCGGTGTGCCGTGGGCGGGCGACTGGCAGGTGGTGGTCGACACCGACGCCGCGTGGTGCGGTGGCAGCGGCTACCGCGGCACCGCGGCCGCGGTGGGTGCCGACTCCGCCAGGCCGTGGCAGGGTCGCCCCGCATCGGTGCAGGTAGATGTACCCCCGCTCGGGGTGTTGTGGCTGGCGGCCGAGCGGCCGTCCGGCGCGTAGTCGATGCGCAAGGCCCTCGCGCTGTGGCGCGACCCGGTGCTGCGCCCGGTCGTGCTGGCCAGCGTGACGCTGGGCGCTGCGGTGGGTGTGTTCGCGGTGTCGTTCGGGGTGGGTGCGGTCAGCGCCGGCGCCTCGGTGGCACAGACGTGTGCGCTGTCGCTGCTGGTGTTCACGGGCGCGTCGCAGTTCTCGGCCGTCAGCGTCATCGGCGCCGGTGGGTCGGCCGTGTCGGCGGTGGGCGGGGCACTGGTGCTGGCGGCACGCAACGGCGTGTACGGCCTCACCATGGGGCGGCGCATCCCCGGTCGCCTGGGCACCCGGCTGGTGGCGGCACAGATCACCATCGACGAGTCGACGGCGATGGCGGTGGCGCAGGACGACCCTGCCGCGCAACGCGCCGCGTTCTGGATCACCGGCGGCAGCGTGTACGTGTTCTGGAACATCGGCACGCTGCTGGGCGCGCTGGCGGGCACGGCCATCGACCCACTCCGGTTCGGGCTCGACGCCGCCTTCCCCGCCGGGTTCGTCGCCATGCTGTGGCCGCTGCTGCGCACCCGCCGCGGCCGCCTCGCCGCGGCGCTGGGTGCGGCCATCTGTTTGCTCCTCATCCCCATCACCCCGGTGGGCGTGCCCATCTTGTGCTCGGCGCTCGCCGTGTTGGTGGGCATCGCTCCGGAGTCGCCCGACGAGGAACGCCCATGAGTTGGTGGTTCGTGCTGTCGTTGGCCGCGGGCGCCTATGCGTTCAAGCTGCTCGGGTTCATCGTGTTCGGCGGCCGCACGCTGCCGCCCGTGCTCGAGCGTTGCCTCGCCCTCATCCCCGCCGCGCTCATCGCCGCGCTCGTCGTGAAGGACACGTTCAGCATGGGCCAGCACCTGCAGATCGACGCCCGCGCCGCAGGTGTCGGGTGCGCGGTGCTGGCGGCCTGGCGGCGCGCCCCGCTGATCGTGGTGATCGTCGTGGGTGCCGGTGTGACCGCACTCATCCGCGCCCTGGCCTGACATCGCCGGTCAGGCGAACACGGTCAGGCGAACACGGTCAGGCGAACGCGGCCAGACGGTGGCGGGCGTCGACCACCTCGTGCACCGGCACGTCGCCCTGGTCGTCGGCGGCCAGGCGGGCGAGCAGGTGCCCCACCAGCGGCACGAACTTGAACCCGTGTCCGCTGCAGGGCGAACCGATGACCACGGGGCCCACCCGGTCGATGACGAAGTCTTCGTTCGGGGTGGTGGTGTAGATGCAGGTGGCACCGAAGCGCGGTTCGGGTTCCACCCCCGGCACCCAGTCGGTGACGTAGCGGCGGATCTCGTCGATGCTGGCCTGGTCGACCCCGTGACGTCGTTCGTCGATGGAGGTGACGAGGCCCTCGTGATGGCCGCCCACCTTCAACCCCTCGCCGGGCGTGAACAGGCCGTAGCGGAAGCGGTCGGTGTGGTGCATGAACGACGGCCACACCGCCTCGGTGTCGTGTGGCGAATAGTGAGCGAGCTGCTCCTCGGTGACGACGAGCTGCGGCAGGTGTGCATCGGCGGGCAGCACTCCCTGGCTCAGCACAGTGCCCACCCAGGCTCCGGCGGTGACCACTGCACGGTGGGCCCACACCACCTCGTCGCCGAGGTCGACCTCCACGTGGTCGCCCACCACCCGCAGCGTGGCCGGGCACTCGAAGCGCACCTCGGCGCCGTGGTGCCGGGCCAGGCGCACCAGGGCCTGCACGGCGCTGTGCGCGAACGTGCGACCGCCCGAGGCGTGGTGCAGCACCGCCGTGTCGAACCGCAGACCGGGCACCCGGGCATGGGCCTCGTCGGGCGTGAGCCACTCGTGCGGCACCCCGCACGCCTGCAGCGAATCGGCCAACGGGGCCAGCAGATCGGGCCGACCGTGGTCGTACACGCCGTTCAGGTCGAGCAGCGTCTCGGCGGCCTCGTCCTCGAGCACCCGCCACCACGGCAGCGCCTGCTGGGTGAGCGCGGTGTAGTACGGCGCCGGGTAGGTGTAGCGGAAGATGCGCACCCCGCCGTGGCTGCTGCCGCGGGTGTGCCCCTGCTCGAACTGTTCGACGGCCAGCACCGAGCAACCCCGGCGAGCCAGGTGCCAGGCCGTTGCCGCGCCCATCGCCCCCGTGCCGATGACGACGACGTCGAACCTGCGCACGCCTGCCCTCGGTCAGTGCTGTTCGACGAGGCGGCGCAGGTCGCGCAGGTTGCGCCGCCAGATGGCCTTCATCACCAGCTTGCCGCCGATGAACGCACCGATCGGGCCGCCGAGCCACCACGGGAAGAACAGTTCCTCGCTCCAGGTGAACCGGGTGCGCCGATCGAGGTCGATCGGCTCGAGCGTGAACTGGCCGGTGCCGGTGACCACGCCCTCGTGGCGCACCCCCATCGCCTTGCCCGGAACCCACTCGGTGATCTCCATCTGGTCGACCAGCGAGATGGGACCCACCTTGGTGTCGCACAGGAACTTGGTGCCCACACCGCGGTGCTGGTCGGTCTGGAAGCGGATGGCGACGGCGTCGTGCATCCAGTCGACATGGCGCTCGACGGGTTCGAGCACCTCCCACACGCGTTCGGTGGTGGCGTCGATGTCGACGGCGACGGTGATGCGAGCCACGGACTACCGCGCGATCAGGCGTGCACTGCGACGTCGCGCAGGCGCTGGGCGGCGGTTTCGGGCGGCACGATGTTGATGAGGACGCCGGTGCCCCGCTCGAAGCCGGCGGTGGTGACCAGCTTCGGCCAGATGTTGACGTGCCAGTGGAACGCACCCGAGTAGTTGTACGGGGCCGTGCGGAACACGAGGTTGTACGACACGTCGCCGACCGCCTGGCGCAGATGGCGGATGGCGTCGCGGATGGCGATGCCCACCGCTGCCAGCGTCTGGTCGTTGCTGTCGGTGAGGTGCAGGTCGTGGCTGCGCGGGATGATCATCAACTCGTACGGCGAACCGCTCCAGAAGGGGCACAGGCACACCACATCGTCGTTGGCGAACACGATGCGCTTGTGGTCGACCAGTTCGGCCTCGATGGTGGTGCACAGGATGCAGCCGCCCTCGAACCGGTTGAAGCCACGCTGTTCTTCGAGCACCTCGCCCGGCACGAACGGCAGACCGAGCAACTGCCCGTGCGGGTGGGCCAACGACGCACCGGCCTCGCGGCCGTGGTTGATGATGGCCTGGGTGAAGCGCAGGTTCGGCGACTGGGCGTGCTCGCGGAAGCGGCGCTGCAGCACGCGCATCAGGTCGGCCGCGTCGTGGTCGTCGAGCGAGTGCAGGCCGCCGGTGTGATCGGGGGTGAAGACGAAGACCTCGTGGATACCGCTGGCCTCGGCCTCGACATGCACCGGGCCGTGGTGGTGCACCGCGAACGGCTCGTCGCCGTAGAAGGCCGGGTACAGGTTGGGCATCACCCGCATGCGCCACTGACCACCCTCGTCGAGGCGTTCGAGTGCCGGCGGGGTGGACTCTTCGTTGCCGGGGCAGAACGGGCACGGACGCGACGGATCGGCCTCGATGTCGGCTGCACGAGGGGCGAAGTCGGTGGGGCGATCGGCGCGCTCGGCGACGATGGTGACCCAGCGGCCGGTGAGTGGGTTCAGACGCAATTGACTCACAGCACCCCTACCTTACGCCCGCGCAGCGAGCGAAGTGCGGAAGGCACCCGGGAATTCATCTCGCCACGCTCCGCGCGTACACGCTGACGTGGGCCGGGCTGTCGTCGGTGAACGCTGCCCGGTCGAACCCCGCCCACCTGTCGCGCAGCGCCAGGCCGGCCCGGGCCGCCATGGCGTCGAGTTCGGCCGGCGTGCTGTAGCGGATGGCCCACGGCCGCAATCGCACCCCGCCGGCCTCGGTGAACTCGATGAACTGGCCCTCGGCGCGCTGGGTGGTTGCGTCGTGCAGACTGGCGCTCAGCACCACCCGGTCGGCAGCGAGCGTGCGCACCGAGACCTGTGATCCGGTGTGGGGTTGGGGCACGAATGCCTCCACCACCATCACGCCGTCGGTGTCGAGCACATCGGCCACACGGGCGAAGCAGTCGGCCTGCCGGGTGGGGTCGAGCAGGTTGAACAGCGTGTTGTACGCCACCAGGGCCACGTCGAAGGGCCCCGCGGGCAGATCGTCGACCATGTCGCCGTGCACGCCGGTGACCGCCCGGTCCGGGTCGTTGAGGGCCAGGTGTTCGAGCATGCGCGCGCTCGAATCGATACCGGTGACGGTGCACCCGCGGGCGGCCAACGGCAGGGCCAGTCGGCCTGTGCCCACACCGAGTTCCAGCACGCGGCCACCACGGGCGAGCGCGTCGACGCAGTCGACCGTGGCGTCGATGTCGCTGATGTCGCGGTACCAGTCGTCGTACACGTCGGCGAACGCATCGCCGTAGGAGGACGAGTCGTAGCCCTGCATGCCCCCATCTTCGACCACCGGTAGCGTGGAACCGTGATCGGCCGCCTCACCTACCTGGATCACGCTGCATCCACACCGATGCGGCGCGAAGCCATCGAGGCCATGCTGCCGTTCCTCGACCAGCAGTTCGCCAACCCGTCGGGCTCGCACCGGTTCGCCCGCCAGGCACGTGCCGCACTCGACGAGGCGCGCGAGACGGTGGCGGCCGTGGTGGGCTGCCTGCCCGGTGAGGTGGTGTTCACCGGTGGCGGCACCGAGGCCGACAACACAGCGGTGCTCGGCGCCGTGGCGCGCCACGGTGGGCAGGCCATCTGCTCGGCGGCCGAGCACCACGCCGTGTTGCACGCGGTCGAGCAGGTGGGCGGCACCGTGGTGGGTGTCGACGCCGCAGGCCGCATCGACCTTGTCGAACTCGAGCAGGTGTTGCGGCGCGCTGCCGACGGTGAAGCGCCGCCCGTGACCGTCGTGTCGGTGATGGCCGTGAACAACGAGGTGGGGTCGGTCACCGACATCGCCGCCGTGTCGGCGCTGGTACGTCGACTCGCCCCCGCTGCACTGGTGCACACCGACGCGGTGCAGGCAGCCTCGTGGGTCGACCTGCGTACCCTTACCCCGCACGTCGACCTGCTGTCGCTTTCGGGCCACAAGTTCGGTGGCCCGAAAGGCATCGGGGTGATGGTGGTGCGCCGCCCCGGCGCGGTGGCACCGCTGCTGGTTGGCGGCGGGCAAGAGCGCGAGCAGCGCAGCGGCACCCAGAACGTGGCCGGCGCAGTGGCGCTAGCCGAGGCGTTGCGGCTCACCGACACCGAGCGTGCCGACGAGGTGCCGCGCCTCGCTGCCCTGCGCGACACGCTGGTCGACCGGCTGGTCGAGGCGCTGCCCGACGTGCGCGAAACCGTCGACCGGGCCCACAAGGTGGCGGGGTCGGCTCACCTGTGCATCCGCGGTGTCGAGAACGAGGCGCTGCTGTTCCTGCTCGACGAGGGCGGGGTGTGCGCCAGTGCGGCATCGGCCTGCGCGGCCGGGGCGATGGAGCCGTCGCACGTGCTGGCTGCGATGGGCGTCGAGCGCGAATGGTCGGCCGGTGCCCTGCGCCTCACGCTCGGGCACTCCACCACCCTCGCCGATGTCGAACGGGCGGTCGAGGTGGTCGTACCGGCGGTGCAGCGTGTGCGGAGCTTCGCCCGATGAAGGTGCTGTGCGCGATGAGCGGTGGCGTCGACTCGTCGGCCGCCGCGCTGGAACTGCTGCGCGCCGGCCACGAGGTGGTGGGCGTCACCATGCGGTTGTGGGGTGGGGCCAGCGACACCGGGTGCTGCTCGATCGCCGATGTCGACGATGCGCGCCGCGTCGCCCAGCAGTTGGGCATCGACCACGTGGTGTTCAACTTCACTGACGAGTTCGACACCCACGTGGTGAACCCCTACGTGCAGGCGCACACCCGGGGCGACACACCCAACCCCTGCATCGAGTGCAACCGCCACCTCAAGTTCAGTCGGTTGTTCGAACGTGCCGACGTGCTGGGCTTCGACGCCGTGGCCACGGGGCACCACGCCCGCATCGTGCTGCACGACGGGCTGCGGTACGTGGCCCGCGGCGCCGACGCGGCGAAGGACCAGAGCTACGTGGTGCACATGCTGTCGCAGGCCGATCTGGCCCGCACGCTGTTCCCGGTGGGGCACCTCACCAAGGCCGAGGTGCGCGAGCGGGCGGCCGCTGCGGGCCTGCGCACCGCGGCGAAGCCCGACAGCCAGGACGTGTGCTTCATCACCCACACCGGTGGCCGCGAGGCATTCCTCGGCGACCGCATCGCGTTCCGCCCGGCCACGGTGGTCGACACCGCAGGGGCGACGGTCGGCCGCGTCGAGGCGGTCGAGCTGGTCACGGTGGGGCAGCGGCGCGGGCTCGGCCTACCGGGCGGTGGCCCCAAGCGGTACGTCGTCGACGTCGATGTCGACCGCGGCACCGTGGTGGTGGGCGACGACGCCGATCAGTTCGACACCGAGGTGGAGTTGGGCGCGATCACCTGGGCGGCCGATCCGGCCGCGGGCCCGGTACTCGTGCAGTGCAGCGCCCATGGCGCCACCCGGTCGGGCAAACTGATCGGCGACCGTGTGGTGTGGGACGAACCGCAGCGACGCGTCGCCCCCGGGCAGAGCGTGGTGCTGTACGACCTCACCGACACCCGTGTGCTGGCCGGTGCCGTGGCCACCCGGCCGACGCAGCCGTCAGCCCACCGGTAGGCCCCGGGCGCCGGCCGCCTGCAGCAGGCGACCCGGCCGGGTGGGTGCCACCAGCAGCGCGGTGGCGTGGATGGCCCGGCCGTTCGGTGTTGTGCGGGTGGGTGCGTACACCAAGGTGGCCGACTCGCGGAGTTGCACCTCCACCGCGTGGCCCGATGCCGGCCCGGTGCAGTCGGCGGCACCGGTATCGGCCAGGGCCAGACCGATGCGGGCGATCTCGGCCTGGCGGAACATCGCCGTGTCGGCCAGCACCACCTGGTCGTGCACCACCAAGCCGGCGGGCACGATGACCAACCAGCGTCGCGTCAGGCGGTGGAAACTGAGCGCACCCAGCCAGGCCAGCGCCACGGTGGGCACGGTCACGAGCACGCCCCACACCCAGGCGCCTGCGGCCAGCAGCAGCGGTGCGGTCAGCAGACCGGCGCACAGCAGGACCCACGTCACCGCCATCGCAGCCCCGGCAGCGACGGGTGGGCGCAGCAGGAAGCGCTGCTCGTCGCCGTAGGCAGAAGCCTGCACGAACGACTGCCCGAACTCGCCCGTCAGGACGCAGGCCGTGGCGACAGCCGATGCCGCGACGGCCACCACGACACCGGCCCCGGTGGTGTCGCCCGCGATCGCGGCCACGATCGATGCGACCAGGGCCATGGGCGTGAGGGTCCGCGCCGCGGTGAGGCCCGTCGTCGACGGCACGGCGAGCGCCAGCGCGACGACGGCCCAGCCGATCCAGAGCGCGGTGGTGCCCACCAGTTGGACGGCTCGGCTGTGGGTGGCCAGCGCCTGCCCGAACCCGGCGCCGCCCACCACCGCCAGCAGCAGCCAGGCCAGGCGGGCGAGCCAGACGATGGCCTGGGTGGCGCGGGGTGCGACCGGGGTGGCTGACACGGCCGACAGGGTAGCCAGGTGTACCTCGCGACACGCCTGTTCAGCCCCGCGAGCCGGCTGCCGGATTCCCGGCAGGGTTTGTTGTTCGCATGGTGCCTCATGCAACGATGGGCCTGTCACCACGACGATTCGCCGGAGGGTTCGCCCGCCGACGGCAAGGGTCTACCGACGACAGGGGGGTGACGTGCTCGATCCGATGTTCACCAACGGGGCCACGACGGCGATGGGCGCGCTACCTCACCGCGATCTCGACGCCGCTGCAGCGTTCGCCCTGCGGGCATCGACCGTGCCGGCCATCCCCACGCTGCCGCGGCGTTCGCCCGCCGAGGGTCAGATCGCCCAGGCCCTGCTCGGCATCGAGGGAGTCACCGTCGGCCAGTACGGCGCCATCTCCGTCGACGTCGCCAGCGTCGACCCGGTCCAGCCGGTGCTCACCGATGTGCAGCACGATGCGTTCGCCGGCATGCGTACGTTCCTCGCCGGCGCGCCACGCGACCTGCCTGCGGTGAAGTGGCAACTGGTCGGTCCGGTCACGCTGGGCATGGCACTCATCCGGGCCGGTGTGCCCGAGCACCTCGCGTTCGACACCGGCGTACGGGCTGTCCGGTCGCACCTGCACCACCTACTCGACCTCGTCGCCGAGTCGCTGCCCGTGGCCCAGCAGATGGTGTTCATCGACGAACCCGACCTCGTGCACCTCACCGACCCGGCGTTCCCCATCGCCCCCGACACCGCCATCGACCTGGTGTCGGGCGCGCTGGCCGCCATCGAGGGTCGGGCCGTGTCGGGGTTGCACTGCTGCGGCGAAGCCGATTGGTCGGCGCTCATCGCCGCCGGTCCGCACGTGCTGTCGCTGCCCGCCCGCCCGTCGGTCGTGGGTAGCGCCGGCTATCTGCAGCAGTTCCTCGACCGCGGCGGTGTCGTCGCCTGGGGTGCGGTGCCCATCGACGGCCCCATCCCCACCACGGCCGAGCGGCCCTGGCGGCGGCTCAGCGACCTGTGGTGCGACCTCGTACGGCACGGGTGCGATCAGGTGCAGCTGCGCAAGCAGTCGATGGTCACACCCGAGTGCGGCCTCGGCACCCACACGCCGGCGGTCGCCGAGCGGGTCACCTCCATCGTCGCTGAACTCGGCAAGCGGGTGCACGACCAGGCCACCGCCACCCGGTTCGTCCTGGGCGCCTGACCCCCGCCGTACACTCGCCGCTGTGACCGACGGCGCCGATCTCGCGCAGCGGGTGGCTGAACTCACTCGCCTCATCCGCTACCACAACGAGCGCTACTTCGCGCTCGACGCGCCCGAGATCAGCGACGCCGACTACGACGCGTTGGTGCGCGACCTGCGCGACATCGAACAGGCGCATCCCGAACTGGTTGCCGACGACTCGCCCACACGAGAGGTGGGTGCGGGTCGCCTGTCGTCGTCGTTCGCCCCGGTCGAGCACAGGGTGCCGATGACCAGCCTCGACAACGCCATGGATGCGAGCGAGCTCACGGCCTGGGGCGAGCGCGTGGCGAAGGGTCTGGCGGGGGCGGCGGCTGCCTACGTGTGCGAGCTGAAGATCGACGGACTGGCCATGAGCCTGCGATACGAACAGGGTGTGTTCGTGCAGGCCGCCACCCGGGGTGACGGTCGGGTGGGCGAAGACGTCACCGCCAACGTTGCCACCATCGAGGCAGTACCCAAGCGACTGCCCGCCGGCGCCCCCGAGGTGGTCGAGGTGCGCGGTGAGGTGTACATGCCGATCAGCAGCTTCGAGGCGCTGAACGTCCGTGCCGCCGAGGCGGGCCAGCCGCTGTTCGCCAACCCGCGCAATGCGGCTGCCGGCAGCCTGCGCCAGAAAGATCCGCGCATCACTGCGTCGCGGGTGTTGGCGTTCTGGAGCTACCAGCTCGGCGAGGTGGTGGGCGGGCCCGAGTTCACCACGCACCACCAGACCCTCGAGTTCCTCGCCGGCCTCGGCTTCCCGGTGAACCCCGAGATCCGCCGGTTCGAACATCTCGACGACGTGTACGCCTTCTGCGATCACTGGCAGCAGCACCGCCACGGGCTCGGCTACGAGATCGACGGTGCGGTGGTGAAGGTCGACGACCTCGCCCAGCGCGAGGCGCTGGGCTTCACGTCGCGGGCACCACGGTGGGCCATCGCCTACAAGTTCCCACCCGAAGAGCGCACCACGGTGCTGCGCGACATCCAGGTGTCGATCGGCCGCACCGGTCGGGCCACCCCGTTCGCCGTGCTCGAGCCGGTGTTCGTGGGCGGGTCGACGGTGGGCATGGCCACGCTCCACAACCAGGATCAGGTGCGGTTCAAAGATGTGCGGCCCGGCGACACCGTGGTGGTGCGCAAGGCAGGCGACGTCATCCCCGAGGTGGTCGGACCGGTGCTGTCGCTGCGCGACCCCGCCAGCACACCGTGGGAGTTCCCCACCGTCTGCCCGTGCGACCTGCACACCGACCTGGTGCGTGCCGAGGGCGAGGCCGATACCCGCTGTGTCGAGCCGAGCTGCCCCTTCCAGCGCGACCAGCGCATCATCTACTTCGCCAGCCGCGGCGCGATGGACATCGAGGGTCTCGGCGAGCGCACCGTGTTCCAGCTCAGCGATGCCGGCCTGGTGGCCGACCCCGGCGACATCTACGCACTCACCGTCGATCAGCTGATGCAACTCGAGGGCTTCGCCCGCATCAGCGCCGAGAAGCTGGTGGCCGCGATCGACGAGTCGAAGCACCGGCCGCTGCCGCGGCTGCTCGCCGCGCTGGGAGCCAAGGGTCTGGGGCCCTCGGCGTCGGAGGCGATCAGCGCAGCCTTTGGCACGCTCGATGCCGTGGCCGATGCCTCCGAGGCCGACCTCGCCACCACCGACGGCGTGGGGCCGATCATCGCCGCCTCCATCGTGCGCTGGTTCGCCAATCCGGCCAACCGGGCGATGATCGAGAAGATGCGCACCGCCGAGGTCGAGTTCGGCAACGTGGAGGTGAGCCGCCTCCCGCAGGTGCTGGCCGGTAAGGCCGTGGTGGTCACCGGCGCGCTGGCCGGGTTCTCGCGCGATGAGGCCGAGGCGGCCATCAAAGGGCGCGGCGGCAAGAGTCCGGGCAGCGTCAGCAAGAAGACCTTCGCCGTGGTGGTGGGCGCCGAACCGGGTGCCTCGAAACTCAGCAAAGCCGAGGAACTCGGGGTGCCGGTGCTCGACGAGGCTGGCTTCGAGCGCCTGCTCGATACCGGCGAGATACCGAACTAGACGGGCGGCCCGAGACGGGCGGCCCGACCGGGTCGGCTAGACGACGTAGAAGTCCCAGCGGAACGACGACGACTGGGCGCGGCTCTCGTCGATCTTCCAGAACACCACCGTTGCATCGTGGCGGCCGGTGGCGAAACCGGTGATGAGTGCATCGTCGCTCGGTTCGAACGTGAGGGTGGCATTGCCCGGTTCGTAGATGGTGGTGGCAGGCAGGCTGACCTGACCGCCCGGGTCGCTCGAGGTGCCGCCGATGGGCTGGATGCCGATCGAGTCGAGCGACACGGTTTCCAGCTCGACGCCGTCGATGACGAGCACCCCGGTGTAGCCCTCGGCGAGGTCGACGAACACAGCGGTCTGCTGCAGTACCTGGGTGGCGCCGCGCACGGGGTTGACGCTCTCGATCTGGTCGGGCAGGCCCTGGAGTTCGTCGCCGGTGATCGACGACCGGATACCGAGAATGATGAGCATCAGGCCGACTGCGATACCGAGGCTGGCGAGCATCAGTTTCGGGTCGATGCGCTTGCGGGCCACGATCCCATTCTTCCCGCTCGACACGGAGTTTCCACCCTTACGGCGCTGTGCCACACGTCGTGCGGTGCCCCGAAATCGGGGTGGTCAGCCGCTAGCGTCAGGATTCCGATGAGTCTGGACGACCCCTCAGCAACTGGCGATCCGGCCGAGACCGAATCCGCCGGTGCCGCCGATGTGACGAGTTCGGCGCCGCAGTTGTTCGCCGACCGCTACAGCCTCGGTCCTCGCCGAGGTTCGAGTGTCGATCTGGCCATGTTCGACGCGGTCGACACCACCGACCAGCGCGCTGTAGTGGTGAAGATCGTCCATCCCGACATCGTGGCCAGCGAGGGCTTCGTCGACCGGTTCACCACCACGATGGAGGTGGTCGCGGCCGTACATCACCCAAATCTGTCGGAGGTGTACGACTTCGGGGTCGCCGAGTGGAACGGGCGCACCGTGTGCTTCGTGGTGGGCGAGAGCCTCACCGGTGGCAGCCTGCGCGACCTGCGCGACCGGGGCCGCGAGCTCAGCTTGTCGCAGGCGGTGATGGTGGGACTCGACGTGTGCCGCGGTCTCGACATCGCGCATCGCGCCGCACAGGTGCACGGCAACATCCGGCCGTCGAACCTGGTGTTCGGCGACGAGGGCCGACTCCGCGTCACCGACCTCGGCGTGGCCTCGTTGGTGGCCGCTGAACTGGCCACCCGGCCCGAGGGCATCAGCGCCGAGCGAACGCGCTACGTGTCGCCGGAGGAAGCGGTCGGGCAGCCGGCCGGCACGAAGAGCGACGTGTATTCGCTGTGCCTCTGCCTGCTCGAGGTGGTCACCGGCCAGGTGCCGTTCGTGGGTGAGTCGGCGGTGGCCACCCTCGCCAACCGAGTCGACAAACTGATGCCGGTCTCGGCCGATCTGGGGCCGCTGGCGGCCGTGTTCGAGCGGGCGGGTAGGCCCGACCCGGCCGACCGCTCGTCAGTGGCCGAGTTCGGGCGGGCCATGGTGCAGGCTGCCGAGAAGCTGCCTCGTCCGGCGCCCCTACCGCTACTGAGCGCAGGCCTGTTCGCTGAAGCCGCGCCCGCGCCGATGCCCGCTGCTCCTGTCGACGAGCCAGTCCAGGGTGAGCCAGTCCAGGGTGAGGCTGTCGAGGGTGAGGCTGTCGAGGGTGAGCCAGTCCAGGGTGAGGCTGTCGAGGGTGAGGCCGTCGTGCCGATCCAACTGCCTTCGGGTGGCGAGTCCGACGCGCCCGAAAGTGATGCCCCGGCAGGCGACGTGGCCGACGCGCCTGCCTCCGAGACGATCCCCGGCGACGACTCCCCGATTCCCACGCTCGACGCTGTCGCCCCCGAACCCATCGCCGAGCCCGTACCGGTTGTCGAACCCGCTCCATCGTCGGCACCGGTTCGCACACCTGCTGCCTCGCGTCGCGGTGTGATGCTGGGGGTGGCGGCGGTGGTCGTGGTCGCCGCGTTCGGCTTGGCTGCCTGGCTGGTGTTCGGCCAAACCGCATCGCACGAGGTGCCGCGCCTCGCCGGGCTCGAACTCGGTGAGGCCCGCAATCTGGTGAGCGAATTCGGCTGGACGATCTCCCCCGTCGAAGAAGCCAGCGACGACGTGCCGGTGGGCGTAGTGGTGCGCTCCGATCCCGCTGAGGGAGCCGATCTCGACGAGGGCGGCACACTCACGCTCGTGGTCAGCAGTGGCCCGGCCCTGGTGGAACTCCCCGAACTGACAGGCATCACCATCGAGGCGGCCTCGACCCTGCTGAGCGAACGTGGCCTGGTGCTGCAACTCGGCGATCAGCCCTATGACGACCTCCTCCCCGCCGGCTCTGTCATCTCATGGACCATCGCCGACCAGCCCGGTCTCGTCGCGGGCGACACGGTGCTGCCCGGCACCACCGTGCTTGTCATCGTCTCGGCCGGTCCAGCCCCCCGTACCGTCCCCGATCTCACCGGTGTGTCGCTCGCCGACGCCTCCGCGGCCCTCACCGACCTGGGTCTCGTTGCGGCGCAGGGGGCCGACGAGTTCAGCAGCGACGTCGCTGTCGGGGCGGTCATGCGCCAAGACCCGGCGCCCGGCACCGAGGTGGCCCGTGGTACCACCGTCACCATCATCGTGTCGAAGGGGCCCGACCTCGTCGCCATCCCTGCTCTCGCCGATCTCAACCTGCAGCAGGTCACCGCCGTGCTGAACGGTGCGGGGCTCGCTCTCGGCCAGGTGAAAGGCGACCCGGCTGGCGTCACCGTGCTCGCCGAGGCGAACGGTCAGGTGCTGGTCGCGGGATCGCTGCTGCCACGTGGTACCGCCGTCGACGTCACCTTTGCGGTGCCGGCCCCTCCCGCCACCGCCACCCCCTGACTCGGCCCTCCACCCTCGCTCCTCGCTAGCGTCGGAGCCACGAGCCGACCACCGACGAAGGAGTTACGGCCATGGGTGCACTCGAAGGACGCGTTGCCATCATCACCGGCGCAGGGCGCGGCATCGGCCGCGAGCACGCGCTGCTGTTCGCCGCCGAGGGTGCCAAGGTGGTGGTGAACGACCTCGGCGGTACCAACGACGGCACGGGCACCGACATCACCCCGGCGCAGCAGGTGGTCGACGAGATCCGCGCGATGGGCGGCGAGGCCGTCGTGAACGGCGACAACGTGGCCGACTGGGAGGGCGCCCAACGCATGGTGAACGCTGCGATCGAGGCATTCGGCGACCTCGACATCCTCGTCAACAACGCGGGCATCCTGCGCGACCGTGTGCTGGTGAACATGACCGAGGAGGAATGGGACGCCGTCATCGCCGTGCACCTGAAGGGTCACTTCGCGCCTTCCCGCTGGGCCGCCGCGTACTGGCGCGAGCAGGCCAAGGCGGGCATCACCAAGCCGCGCAACATTGTGCACACCTCGTCGACGTCGGGGCTGTTCTCGAACCCGGGCCAGAGCAACTACGGCGCCGCGAAGAGCGGTATCGCCACGTTCGGGCAGATCATCGGCAAAGAGCTCGCCCGCTATCACGTGAAGAGCAACACCATCGCCCCGGGTGCCCGCACCCGGCTCACGCTCGCCACGCCCGGCCTGGAAGGAATCATGAAGCCGGTCGAGGGCAGCTTCGACCCCTGGGACCCGGCCAACATCTCGCCCCTCGTCGCCTACCTGGCCAGCGAGGCCTGCGTGTTCAACGGCGAGACCTTCCTGGTGCAGGGCGGCATGGTCACGATGCTCGAGAGCTGGTCGCGCGGGCAGGGTGTCGACCGTGGGTCGAAGTGGTCGGTCGGCGAACTTGCCGACGCACTCGCGCCACTCGCCCGGCCCACCTGAGCCAGCGCCACACCCCTCGATGACCGAGCCCGAGCACCGGCCGTTGCGCCAGCGCGTGCTCGCGCGCCGCGAACCGACCACCTCGTTCGACTCGGGCGCGGTGGATGAGATCGGCGTGGTGCCGTGGCCGGTGGTGCTGCGCCGACGAATCGCTCGGCGGGTGGGCATCGACTACCGCTGGGGTGTGCTGTGGGTGGTGCTCGGCGGGCTGTTCACCGTCAGCCTCACGGTCACCATCCTCGTCGTGTCGCTGCCGCGCATCGCCGACGACCTCGGCTCGTCGACCAGTCTGCTCACATGGGCCATCACCGGGCCGATGCTGGCGTTCGGGGTGGTGGGCCCTGCGTTCGGCAAGGCGGGCGACCTGTGGGGGCACAAGCGGGTGTTCGTCGGCGGTCTGTTCGGCGCCGGGGTCTTCGCGTTCGCCACGGCGTTCGCCTGGGACGGGATCTCGCTCGTGGTGTTCCGCACCCTGTCGGCGTCGGCGGGTTCGGCGTGTGGCCCGGCGGCGCTGGCCTACATCACCCGACTGTTCGCGCCCGACGAGCGAGTGCGCCCGCTGGGCTTCTGGAGTTTCGTCACCGCCGGGGCACCGGTGCTGGGCGTGGTGGCGGGCGGTCCGCTGGTGGAGGCCGTCGGGTGGCGGGTGATCTTCCTCGTCCAGGCGCCGCTGTGTTTGGTGGGCGTCGTCGTGGCGCTGTGGTTGCTACCCACGACCGAACGCCAGAGCGGCGTGCGCTTCGACGTGCGCGGGTCGGTGACGCTGGGCCTGGGCGCCACCCTGGTGCTCGTCGGTACCAGTCAGGGCCCGCAGTGGGGATGGGACAGCCCGGCCACCATCGCCGCCTGGTCGCTCGGCGTGCTGAGCCTCGTGCTGTTCGTGTGGATCGAGCGCCGCACGCCGGATCCGCTCGTGGTGCTCGCCTGGTTCCGCACGCGCAATGTGGCCTGGCCGGTGCTCAGCCAGACGTTGTGCAACTTCGCCTACATGGGCGGCTTCATCCTGGCGCCGCGGTTGTTGCAGGACGGCCTGGGGGTCGCCACCTCGACGGTGGGACTGCTGGTCATCGCCCGCCCGCTCACCTTCTCGTTGGCCGCGCCCACGGCCGGCTTCGTGACGATGCGGGTGGGCGAGCGTGTGGCGGGCGTGGCCGGCGCGTGCGGGGTGGTGGCCTCGATGGTGTGCTTCGCGTTCGTCGACCGAGGGACTGCGCTGTGGTTCGTCGCCGTCGCGCTCGGGCTGTCGGGCCTCGGCCTCGGCATCGCATCACCCGCGATGACCGCCCTCACCGCTGGCGCGGTCGACGAGACCGACTTGGGGGTGGCCGGCGCGATGCAGCAACTGATGACCCAACTGGGCGCAGTGGTGGGCTCGGTGGTGCTGAGCACCATCAGCGCCTCGGCCGGCCCCGACGATCTCGCGCCGTTCCAGCATGCGTTCGCGGTGGCGGCGTGCGTGGCGACGTTGGGCGTGGTGGCAGCCTGGTTCGTGCGGTCGGTGCCGCGCGCGACTTCCTGATCAGCGAGTGATCAGCGTGTGAGGGCCGTCTCGATCAGTGAGTGATCGACTTGATCTCGTTGGCGATCTGCTTCGCGATGTCGTCCTGCGGCATCGAGGTCTGCATCGCCATCATCTTCATCATGTCGCCCTGCACCTTGATCTTGCCCGACATGAAGGCCTGCATCCCGGCCGCCTGGTCCTGCTCGACGAAGATCTTGCGAGCCGTGTCGTAGTCGATGGTGAGGGTGAGGTCGGGCGCCTCGAGCTCGCCGAGTTCCATCACCACATCACCTGACGAGGTGTCCATGAACGCGCGGATGGTGTCGCCGCTGCCCACCGACTCGGGTACGTCGGTGATGACCTGGTTCATGCGGATGCTCGCCGTCACCTTGGCCGCCTCGGCGGCGTACTTCTCGCGAATGGCGCGAGCCTCGTCCATCCAGGCTGAGGACAGGAACGGGTGCGACATGATGACCTCCGGGTGCTGTGACAATCGCTGCCGCGACGCTAGTCGTCAGGCCGCATCGATGCGTTGTCGGTGGGCCAGGTACGCCAGCCGCACGGCGAGGGCCTCCCGTAGTTGTGGTGTGACGTCGTCGGCGAACTCGTCGCGGTAGGTGGCGTCGGTCGACAGCAGCACGGTGAAGTACATCCCGCTGAAGGTGCCCAGGAAGCCGGCCACCCGCAGCAGCGGCTCGGTGATCACCAGCGTGCGGCCGTCGAGCTGCAGGCTCAGCAGCACATCGGTGGTGTTCGGGGCGATCCACAGATCGGTGGTCTGCTGCGACATGGCGAGGAAGCCGAACAGGGTGAAGAACGAGGTGAGCAGCAGCGCCACAACGGTGATCTGCAACGCCTGGCTGAAGACGGCGACGAGCGCGAGGTTGGCCTGCTGGCGGCGGCTGAGGCGTGCTTCGGGCAGCGGACCGCGCAGGTCGGGCATCAGCGTGGCAGCAGGCGTGGCGGCCACCAGTGGGCGGACGTCGTCCCACGAGGCGAACGAGTTCAGACCGTGCAGCAGTGCGGGCACCCGCGACAGCACGAACACGGCCCCGAGCAGGAAGAAGATCGAGAGCGTGGCGACATAGGCCACCCCGCTGAGCGTGCCCGCGACCTGCCACACCTCGGTGTTGATGAACAAGAAGGTGGTGAACAACAGCAGCAGCGGCAGAGCACGCACCACCAGGCCGGCCAGGCTGCGGACCTGGGCAGAGCTGCGCCGCGCGGCCCACACCAGCAGCGACGGCACGGCGTAACTGGTGAGCAGGTAGATGGCAGTGAGCACGACCAGGCCCTCGACGGCCGTCTGCGCCGCGTCGCCCCACTGGCCGAGCACGGCTGACGGGATGACCGGGCCGATCACGAAGACCGCCAACTCGGGCCAGCCCACCACCGTGGGCATCGCCAGCCACCGGCGATGGCGCACGACGTTGGTGACCGACCAGCCGATGGCCAACGCGGCCACGATGACCAGCCCGCCGACGAGGTTGCGTTGCCAGGTCCAGGTGCGCAGGTCGAGTGCGTGCAGGCCGCCGGCCAGGTAGGCGATACCCAACGTGGGGATGCTGCGGGTCCAGATGTCGGTGGTGGCGGCGTAGTCGCCGATGAAGTGCGGCACACCGCGCCGCACGAACCACCGCTCGATCTCGTCGATCCGCGCCCCCACGGAGGCGAGCCTAGAGGGGTGCCCGGTGTCAGTCGGACCATGGCGGCCGGCGAACGGCGGTGGACGAAATGTTCAATGCACTTTCGATCGCGGTTCGGGGCCGGTAACGATGATCGGCCTATGGCACGCATCCTGGTCACCGAAGAGATCGCCGAGGGAGGCCTCGACCGTCTGCGCGCGGCGGGTCACGAGGTCGACGTCCAACTCGATCTGTCCCAACTGCTGCAGCACATCGTCGGCGCCCATGCGCTCATCATCCGGTCGGCCACCCAGGTCACCGCCGAGGTGCTCGAGGTCGCTACCGATCTCGTCGTGGTCGGCCGGGCCGGGATCGGTCTCGACAACGTCGACGTGGCCGCGGCCACCCGACGCGGTGTGATGGTGGTGAACGCCCCGCAGAGCAACATCATCTCGGCCGCCGAGCACACGATGGCGCTGCTGCTGGCCCAGGCCCGCAACGTGCCGCAGGCGCACGCCGCCCTCACTGCGGGCCGCTGGGAGCGCACCCGCTGGGAGGGTGTCGAACTGGCCGACAAGACCCTCGGCGTGGTGGGCCTCGGCCGCATCGGCAAGTTGGTGGCCGACCGCGCACGCGCGTTCGGTATGCGCCTCGTGGCCTACGACCCCTTCGTCTCGGCCGAGCGCGCCAAGCAGATGGGTGTCGAACTGATGGGCCTCGACCAGCTCGTCGCCGAGTCCGACTTCCTCACTGTGCACCTACCCAAGACCAAGGAGACCACCGGTCTCATCGGGCGCGACCTGTTGCTGAAGGCCAAGCCGTCGCTGCGCGTCATCAACGTCGCCCGTGGCGGCATCGTCGACGAAGAGGCCCTGGCCGACGCCATCCGCGGCGGGGTCATTGCCGGCGCGGCGCTCGACGTGTTCGCCACCGAGCCCACCACCGAGTCGCCGCTGTTCGGCCTCGACAGTGTCGTGGTCACCCCGCACCTCGGCGCCTCCACCCGCGAGGCACAGGACAAAGCGGGCGACACCATCGCCGACATGGTGCTGCTGGCTCTGGCGGGCGACTTCGTGCCGTTCGCGGTCAACGTCGATGCGGCCGAGGCCAACGAGACGCTGCGCCCGTTCCTGCCGCTGGCCGAGCGCCTCGGCCGGCTGTTCGCTTCGCTGTCGGGCGGCGCCCCTGCGGCGATCGAGGTGTGCTGCGAGGGCGACATCGCCGGTTACGACACGCGCATCGTCACCCTCGCCGCGCTGAAGGGCTTCTACGGACTCATCAGCGACGAGCCGGTCACGTTCGTCAACGCACCGCAGTTGGCGCAGGCTGCCGGGCTCGAGGTGCGCGAGACCAAGTCGTCGTTGTCCACCGACTTCGTCAACCTGGTGCGGGTGCGTGGCGGTGGCCGGTCGGTGTCGGGGGCCATGGTGGGCCGTCGTGGCGAACAGCGCATCGTCGAGATCGACGAACACACCTTCGACGTGCCGCCCGCTGCCTACATGCTGATGGTCACCAACGACGACCGGCCCGGCGTGATCGGCACGGTGGGCACCCTGCTCGGCGATGCCGGGGTGAACATCGACGACATGGATGTGGGCCGGGCCGCCGAGCCGGGCACCGCTGTCATGCTCATCGCCCCCAGCGCCCAGGTGCCCGACGTCGTGGTCGAGGCCCTTCGCACCGCTCCGGGCATCGCCCGCGTCGACGTGCTGCGCGGCTGACCAGGCTTTCGGCGGATGCAGTCGGGACATTTGTTTGCCGACGAAGGGTCTTTCGGCCCGTAGCCGTGCGTGCCGGACGGGGCGCAGAATCGGCATCTTGTCGGATTCTGAACGCATTCGGGAGTTGTGGGTATGTCGGTGATGCAATTCGATCACGAGACCAAGCTGTCGTCCGTGGCCACGGTCGGATCGTTCGTCAACCGTGTCGACCGACTGGTCGATGCGCTGGTGGAGCCCGTGCCCTTGGATGTGCTGGTGCGTGTGGCGATGGAGGCGATGACCGGCCTCGGTGCGGTCGGCGCCATCCTGGTGCGTCTCGGCCCCGGTGGTGTGGTGGAGTCGGTGAACACAGTGGGCGCCAGCACCGACATGGTGTCGGCGCTCGGCCCGCTCGCCGTCAGCGAGCAGGTGCCCATTCTGGTGGCTGTGCGCACCGGCGAGCCGCAGTGGGTGCCCTCACGGGCGGCGCTCCAGACCCGGTTCCCCGACTTCGCCGCCAACGTCATGCGCGGTCAGGCGCTCGCATCGATGCCGCTGCTGCTCGGCGACGATGTGGTGATCGGCGGCCTGGGCGTCACCTTCGCTGAACCGCGTTCGTTCTCCGACACCGAACGGGCCTTCCTGCTGACGGTGGCGCGCATCGTGACGGCAGCGATCCTCCGGTCGGCCGACTTCATGGCACCCGTCTCGGCGATCCGCTATCCCGGGGCGGCCCTGTTCGACAGCCTCAGCGACGCCGTGATGGTGTACGACGAGGGCACCGATCGTCTGGTCTACGCCAACGCCGGCACCGAGCAGATGTTCGGTCGGGGCAACGAGTGGCTGCTGCGGGCCCGCGGGGCCGACCTCCTCGGCCGTCTCGTCGGCGCGCCTGCCGAGGTCCGTCGTTCGGAGAAAAAGCTTCCCGGCCAGCGCGTCTACGAGGCCGAGATCGCCACCTTCGACGGTGAGGCGCGCCAGTACGAGGTGACCATCAGCGCCGCCAATGCGGTTCGTCAGCGCGCCCTGGTCGCTGCCGACATCACCGACAGGGTTGCCGCAGCGTCGACGATCCGGTTGGTCGACGACGCCGAACGCATCGAACGCGAGCGGTCCGAGCACGAACTGCACGACCGAGCCATCCAGGCCGTGTTCGCCACCTCCATGTCGCTGGCCGCACTGAGCCAGGCGGTACCGGATCGACTCGCCGAGCGCGTCGACTCACTGATCGATCAGCTCGACGAGTTGGTGGCCGAACTCAACGGGCGCTGACGGCACCGATCTGGTCGCGCGTGGCGATGGCCGCGGCGCGTGCCGCGTCGGCGTAGTCGAACCCGGGCGAGGCGTAGAGGATGGCCCGCGACGAGTTGATCACCATGCCGCACCCGGTGCTGTCGGCGCCGGCCCGCACCGTGGCCTCCACATCGCCACCCTGGGCGCCGACGCCGGGCACCAGCAACGGCAAGTCGCCCACGACAGCGCGCACCTGGCGCAGTTCGTCGGGGTAGGTGGCACCCACCACCAGGCCGCACTCGCCGAGTTGCGACCATTCGTCGGCCACCCGCCGGGCGACGTGCATGTAGAGGGGTTCGCCGTCGGTGCGCAGATTCTGGAAGTCGCCGCTGGTGGGGTTCGAGGTGCGGCACAGCACGAACACGCCACCCCCCTCGTGGGTGAGGAACGGTGCCACCGAATCGGTGCCGAGGTACGGGTTCACCGTCACGACATGCGCGCCGTAGCGGTCGAACGCCTCACGCGCGTAGTGCTCGGCCGTCGGGCCGATGTCGCCCCGCTTCGCGTCGAGCACCAACAGCACATCGGGATAGGTCTCGCGGATGTAGTGGCACAGGTCTTCGAGCTCGCGCTCGGCTCCCTGCGACGCGAAGTAGGCGATCTGCGGTTTGAACGCGCACACCACGTCGGCCGTGGCGTCGACGATGGCGCGGCAGAACCGTTCGGTCGCCATCGCCGGATGCATGCGGCCGAGCGGTGCCGGCATGCGGCCCGGGTCGGGGTCGAGCCCGACGCACAGCATCGACCCCGAGCGCTGCCAGGCGGCGCGCAGCGTGTCGTGGAACCCCACCCGGGGTCAGTCCTCGATGGTGATGGCGGCCGTCGGGCACATATCGGCGGCCAGCTGCACCTTGTCGCGCAGTTCCTCGGGCGGGTTCTCCTGGAGGATGTACAGATAGCCGTCGCTGCGCACTTCGAACACCTCGGGGCAGGTCTGCATGCATGCCCCGGTCGAGGCGCACACATCGAAATCGACACTCACCTTCATGGCTGGATCCTTCCTGACTCGGTGGTCATCGGAACCGTAGCCGCGCCGACGGGTGTGCGTACCGCTGCGGGTGCTCCGGTCGCTGCGGCGCATTCTGTACATTGCTGTACACTTCGCCCATGTCGTCGCGAACCGTTACCGAAGCGCGTGCCACATTGCCTGAGTTGCTCGATCGGGTCGAGGCCGGTGACGAGGTGGTCATCACCCGGCACGGCAAACCCATCGCCGTACTCGTCGCTCCCGAGCGTGTGCGTATCCGTCACGCCTCTACCAGTCTCGACGCGGCACGCCACCTCGCCGATCTCCTGGCTGCCGCCGCGCAGCAGCCGCAGGGTCAGCCCACCATCACGGCGCACCTCGCCGAGCAACTCGTCGGCGAAGTTCGAGCGGCGCGCCGCGCACGCTAGGTCGCGCACCGTGGACGCCTTCGACGCCGACGTCCTCATCTACGCGGCCGCACCCACGCACCCGATCGGGGCAGTGGTGCGGGCATTGCTCGACGAGGCGCCGTCGGGCACATCGGCAGGCGTCGGCTCCGTCATGCTGCTGCCCGAGATGTTGTCGAAGCCGGTGCGCGACGGCGACGGCTCAACCGTCGAGGCGCTCGCCGCCGTGCTCGGCAGGCTCGACCTGCTACCCGTCGATGCGGCGGTGGCTCGACTGGCCGTGGTGCTGGCCGCGCAGTACCGGCTGCGGGCAGCCGACTCGGTTCACCTGGCCACCGCAGTGGTGGCCGGTGCCGATCGTTTCATCACGAACAACCGCAAGGACTTCGCCACGACGATCACCGAGATCGACGTCGTGTACGCCGGCGGCTTGTAGCCGCTAGGTGTAGCCGTGGTCAGCGCAGCGAGCGCTCGTGGGCGTTCAACACGGCCCGCAGCGACGCCGTGCTGGTGTTGGGGTCGGTGCCCACACCCCACAGCACGCCGTGGCCAGGGGAGGTGGTCTCGACGTAGGCCACGGCAGCGGCCTCCGAGCCGGTGCCGATGGCGTGCTCGGCGTAGTCGGTGACGTCGAGCGTGGCGCCCACCCCGGCGCGCAGGGCACGCACGAACGCGTCGATCGGGCCGTTGCCCTCGCCGCTGATGGTCTGCGGCGCGCCGTCGATGGTGAGCTGGGCCGTCATCGTGGTGCGTCCGGTGGCGCTGTCGCTGCGCGACTCGTGCGACAGCAGGCGGAAGCGCGGCTCGGCGTCGAGGTACTCGCTCTGGAACGCCTCCCACATCACCACCGGGCTGATCTCGGTGCCGAGGTCTTCGGTGAGGTGCTGGATGGTCTTGGAGAACTCGATCTGCAGCCGGCGCGGCAGATCGAAGCCGTGCTCGGTCTTCATCACGTAGGCCACGCCGCCCTTGCCGCTCTGGCTGTTCACGCGGATGACGGCCTCGTAACTGCGACCGAGGTGCTTCGGGTCGAGCGGCAGGTACGGCACACCCCATTCGGGGTAGTCGCCGCCGTTGGCTTCGGCCTTCTTCGCCAGCGCTTCGAAGCCCTTCTTGATGGCGTCCTGGTGGCTGCCGCTGAACGCGGTGTACACCAGGTCGCCGACCCACGGGTGGCGGGGGTGCACGGGCAGACGGTTGCAGTACTCAGCGGTGCGGCGCAGGGCGTCGATGTCGCTGATGTCGAGCTGCGGGTCGACGCCGTTCACGAACAGGTTGATGGCCAGGTTCACCACGTCGACGTTGCCCGTGCGCTCGCCGTTGCCGAACAGCGTGCCCTCCACCCGGTCGGCGCCGGCCATCACGCCCAGTTCGGCGGCGGCCGTGGCCGTGCCGCGGTCGTTGTGGGGGTGCAGGCTGATGATCACGCTGTCGCGGTTGCGAACGCTGCGGCCGAACCACTCGATCACGTCGGCGTACACGTTGGGTGTGTAGCACTCGACCGTGGCCGGCAGGTTGAGGATGAGCGGCCGCTCGGGGGTGGGTTCGATGACGTCCATCACCGCATGGCACACCTCGAGCGCGAACTCGGGCTCGGTGAGCGTGAAGCTCTCGGGCGAGTACTCGTAGCGCACATCGGTGCCGGGCAGGGTGTGCTCGAGCTTCGTGCACAGCCGGGCTGCGTTGACGGCGATGTCGACGATGCCCGCCTTGTCGAGGTTGAACACCACCTCGCGCTGCAGCGGGTTGGTGGAGTTGTAGAAGTGGACGATGGCCCGCGGCGCGCCGCGCAGGCATTCGTAGGTGCGCTCGATCAGTTCCTGGCGGCTCTGCACCAGCACCTGGATGGTCACATCGTCGGGGATGAGGTCGTCTTCGATCAGTTGGCGCACGAAGTCGAAGTCGGGCTGGCTGGCAGACGGGAAGCCGACCTCGATCTCCTTGAAGCCCATCTTCACCAGCGCGTCGAACATCCGTCGCTTGCGCTGCGGATCCATCGGGTCGATGAGCGCCTGGTTGCCGTCGCGCAGGTCGACGCTGCACCACAGCGGCGCCTGGTCGATGACCCGGTCGGGCCAAGTGCGGTCGCGCAGCACGACGGGCACGAACCGCTGGTACTTCTGGAAGGGCATCTGCTTGGGGGTGACGGGTGCGGGAGGCATCGGATTCTCCGGTGTTCTGGCGAGGTGGGTGATGGGCGGAAACGGTGGCGAAAAAGCAAGAACCCCCCGGCCGGGAGGCGGGGGGTGCGGGCAAGCGCGTGTATGCGGCGCTTGCCCTACATAAGCAGAAGGAGCAGGCCGGTCGGACGCATCACGCTGCGTACCGTACCCGAGTGCCGTCGATTCGGCAACCATCTCGGTGTTCGTGCTCTGATGGCAACGAGCGTGCATCTGGCGCCGTCCCCACCCGAACCCAACTCAGGAGTCACTGATGAGCAAGCCCTCCGTCGACATCGGCCGCGTCGGCATCTGGTACGGCATGATCGATGCCCTGCCCACGCCCGAGGCGCAGCGCGCGGCGCAGGTGGTGGAGGAGTTGGGCTTCGGCGCGCTGTGGATCGCCGAGGCCGTCGGGCGCGAGCCGTTCGTGGCCGCCGCCGTGCTGCTGGGCGCCACCGAGCGCCTGGCCGTTGCCACCGGCATCGCCAACATCTACGCCCGCGACCCCATGACCATGGCCGCTGCACAAAAGACGTTGGCCGAGGCGTTCCCGGGCCGGTTCCTGCTGGGCATCGGCGTGAGCCACGGCCACCTCGTCGCCGGTGTGCGCAAGCACGACTGGAGCAAGCCCTACAGCTACATGGTCGACTACCTGGCCAAGATGGACAAAGCGCTGTTCATGGCGCGAGGGCCCGAGGCCGACCCTGGTCGCATCCTGGCCGCGCTCGGCCCGAAGATGCTCGAACTGTCGGCCACCCGCGCCAACGGCTCGCACCCGTACTTCACCACGCCCGACCACACTCGCATTGCCCGCGAGGTGATGGGCGCCGACGCGTTGCTGGCCCCCGAGCAGATGGTGGTGCTGTCGACCGATGCCACCGAGGCGCGCCGTATCGCCCGGGCCGGCATGAAGATCTACCTCGGCCTGCCGAACTACTTCAACAACCTCAAGCGCATCGGTTTCGACGAGAGCGACTTCGCCGACGGCGGCAGCGACCGCCTGGTCGACGCCATCGTGGCGTGGGGCACCGAGGAGCAGATCGCCGCCCGCGTCGCCGAACACCACGCGGCCGGCGCCGACCATGTGTGCGTGCAGGTGCTGCAGGACGGCACCGACATGCCCGAGCAGCAGTGGCGCCGCCTGGCGCCCGCCCTGCTCCGCGGGTGATCGGGCTCGGCGGGTGATCGGGTTCAGCAGCCTCAGCGGGTGAGGAAGTTGGTGAACTGCCAGGGGTCGTCGGTGTTCAACCCGTCGCGCTCGTTGCTGAACGCACCGAACGGGTCGTTGCGGGTGCTCACCGGATCCCAGTCGACCGGGC
>JBIKLX010000264.1:0-3553 GCA_044359565.1 Ilumatobacteraceae bacterium | reverse complement strand
AACCTCGTGCCCGAGTGGGGCAACTGGGACGAGTTCCGGCGCCTCGAAGACCTCGGCCTGACGATGTACGGCCAGATGACCGCCGGGTCGTGGATCTACATCGGCACCCAGGGCATCTTGCAGGGCACCTACGAGTGCTTCGCCGAGATCGCCCGCCGCAAGTTCGGTGGCACGCTCGCCGGCACCATCACCCTCACCGCAGGTGTGGGCGGCATGGGCGGTGCGCAGCCGCTCGCCGTGACGATGAACGATGGCGTGGCCCTGTGCATCGACGTCGAGCGGTGGCGCATCGAGCGGCGTGTCGAGACGCGCTACCTCGACGAGATCGCCGACTCGGTGGAGGACGCCATCGCCCGTTGTGTGCGGGCCCGCGACGAGCGGCGGCCGCTGTCGGTGGGCCTGGTGGGCAACGCGGCGTTGCTGCTGCCGCGGCTACTGGAACTCGACTTCCCGGCCGACATCGTGACCGACCAGACCAGCGCCCACGACCCGCTCAGCTACGTGCCCGCCGACCTCACGGCTGAGGCCACGGCCGAACTGGCGCGCACGAACCCGCAGGAACTCATCCGCCGGTCGCGTGAGTCGATGGCGGCGCACTGTCGGGCGATGGTGGGCTTCCTCGACAAGGGCAGCGAGGTGTTCGACTACGGCAACAGCCTGCGCACCGAGGCCAGGCTCGGTGGGTTCGACCGGGCCTTCGACTACCCCGGCTTCCTGCCCGCCTACATCCGCCCGCTGTTCTGCGAGGGCAAGGGGCCGTTCCGTTGGGTGGCCCTCTCGGGCGACCCGGCCGACATCGCCGCCACCGACCGCGCCGTTCTCGAGGAGTTCCCCGACGACGAGGGCCTGGCGCGGTGGATCCGCCTCGCCGGCGAGCGTGTCGCGTTCCAGGGCCTGCCGGCGCGTATCTGCTGGCTGGGTTACGGCGAGCGCCATCGCCTCGGCCTGCGGTTCAACGAGATGGTGAAGCGCGGCGAGCTGAAGGCGCCGATCGTCATCGGGCGCGACCACCTCGACTCGGGGTCGGTGGCCTCGCCCTACCGCGAGACCGAGTCGATGCTCGACGGCAGCGACGCCATCGCCGACTGGCCCCTCCTCAACGCGCTCGTGAACACCTCGTCGGGCGCCTCGTGGGTGAGCATCCACCATGGTGGCGGAGTGGGTATCGGCCGCAGCATCCACGCCGGCATGGTGTGCCTCGCCGACGGCACCGACCTTGCCGCACAGAAGCTGGAACGGGTGCTCACCACCGACCCCGGCATGGGTGTCATCCGCCACGCCGACGCGGGCTACGAGCGAGCGGTGGAAGTGGCGGGTGAACGCGGTGTGCGCATCCCGATGCGCGAAGGTACGGGTGCATGATCGTCGAGGGTGACTTCTGGCGCGACGGCGCGGTGTGCGTGCGCGATGCGTTCACGCCCGAACAGGTTGACCTCGCCCGAGCGGCCATCGACGCCAACCTCGCCGACCTGTCGCCCGGGGCCAAGCGGGCCAGCAGCACCGACGACGCGGCCTTCGTGGAGGACTTCTGCTCGTGGCAGCGCATCGCCCCGATGGAGCAGTTCATCCGCACCTCGGGTGCAGCCGACATCGCTCGGGAAGTGATTGGTAGCACCGGCGTGCGGCTGTATCACGACCATGTACTGGTGAAAGAGCCCGGTACGCGCCAGCGCACGCCATGGCACCAGGACATCCCGTACTACAACGTCGACGGCCGCCAGAACGTGAGCATGTGGATACCGGTCGACCCGGTGCCCCGGGAGGCGACGCTCGAGTTCGTGGCCGGCTCGCATCTCGGCCCGTGGTACATGCCGCGCAGCTTCCTCGACGATCAGGCCAAGTGGTTCCCCGAGGGCTCGCTCGACGAACTGCCCGACATCGAAGCGCAGCCCGAGCGGTTCCCGGTGCTCGGTTGGACGCTGGAACCGGGCGACGCGGTGTGCTTCCACATGGCCACGCTCCACGCTGCCGGTGGCAACCCTGGCCCCGGCCGCCGCCGGGTGCTGTCGATCCGGTTCCTCGGCGACGACATGGTGCACGCTCCGCGCACGTGGGTCACTTCGCCGCCGTTCCCCGGTCTCGTCGACGAGCTGCCTGCGGGAGCGCCGCTCGACCATCCGCTGTTCCCGGTGCTGGTGTGAGGAGGCCCGCATGACCGTGTTGCCCATCGCCACCGTCGGCCACCCGGTGCTGCGTGAGCGGGCACGCGAGTTGACGCGCGACGAACTCGCGAGCCCCGAGATGCAGCAGTTCATCGACGACATGATCGACACGATGCGCCACGCCAACGGGGCCGGCATCGCGGCCAATCAGGTGCACGTGCCGGTGCGCATCACCGTCATCGAGGTGAACCACAACCCGCGGTACCCGTACAAGCCGCAGATCCCGCTCACCGTCGTGGTGAACCCGGTCATCGAGCCGCTCGACGACGAACTGGTGGAGATCAACGAGGGGTGCCTGTCGGTGCCGAACCTGCGCGGCAACGTGTTCCGCCACGTGAACGTTCGGGTTCGCTACTGGGACCGCCATGGCAACGAGCACGACGAGATCCGCCGCGGCCTCACGGCAGGCACCTTCCAGCACGAGTGCGACCACCTCGACGGCCTGCTGTTCCTCGACCGGGTGGTCGACACCCGCACGCTCACCACGTGGGAGCAGTTCGAGCAGCACCACCGTGCCGCGTTCATCGAGCGCATCACCGAGTTCGTGAACCGCGTCGGGTCGTGAGCAGCACCGCGTTCCACTGCGAACTGGCCTGGCTGGGCGGCGACGCGGCCGCGGCCGATGTGCTGGTGGAGGTGGCCGACGGGATCATCACCGACATCCGTGCCGGCGTGCGCGCGCCTGCTGGTGCGGTGGTGCTGCACGGACTCACCCTGCCCGGGTTCGCCAACGCGCACAGCCACGCCTTCCACCGGGCTCTGCGCGGCCGCACCCATGCGGGCACCGGCTCGTTCTGGACCTGGCGCGACCAGATGTACGGCCTTGCCGAGCGGCTCACACCGACCTCGTACCGGGCGCTGGCGCGTGCGGTGTACGGCGAGATGGTGATGGCGGGCATCACCGCCGTGGGTGAGTTCCACTACCTGCACCACGACACCGATGGTGTTCCGTACGAGGAGCCGAACGCGATGGGTGAGGCGCTCATCGGGGCAGCCGGGGAGGCCGGCCTGCGGATCACCCTGCTCGACACGTGTTACCTGCACGGTGGCGTCGGTGCCGACGGTTCACCGGTGGCCCCCAGCGAGGTGCAGCGCCGGTTCAGTGACGGATCGGCGGCGGCGTGGGCCGAGCGCGTCGACGCGCTGGCCGATGCATACCGCAACGATCCGATGGTGCGCGTGGGTGCCGCCATCCACTCGGTGCGGGCGGTCGACCCATTCGCCATGAGGGTGGTGGCGAGGTGGGCGACCGAGCGCGGTGCGCCCCTGCACGCGCATGTGAGCGAGCAGCCCGCCGAGAACGAGCAGTGCATGGCCGCGCACGGCATCACACCCACGGCCCTGCTCGACGTAGCAGGGGCGCTCACTCCCCGGTTCACGTCGGTGCACGG
>JBIKLX010000263.1:0-3565 GCA_044359565.1 Ilumatobacteraceae bacterium | reverse complement strand
CGCCGGGGTACTGCCGGGCGAGCCCATCGACCAGCACGGCTTCGGGTTCGGTGCGTCCAGTGCACGCAGCGAGGGTGCTGGCGATCGGCAGCGTGCGCCGATAGAGCGCCTGTACCGTGCCGGCCAGCCCATCGGCGCGCACTGCAGCGGCCAGGTCGGCGGCACCGAGCCGATCGAGCAGGGCGAGGGTGGCGCCGAGCGGCCGGAACCCGCAGAGGGCGTCGAACGATGTGATCGCGCAGATGAGTTCGGGCTTCGCGAACGGGTCGCGGTAGGTGCGTTCCGGGGCGTCGACGGCGATGCCGAGCCGTTCCTCGCGGGCATATCCGGCGGCAGCCTGGTCGGCCGACGGGTGGGTCTGCAGGCTCAGTGGTTCCGCGGCGACCAGCACCTTGAGCAGATAGGGGAGCGACCCGCTCCGTTCGGTGAGTGGCCGCGGGGTACCGGTGTGGTCGGGGTCGATGGTGGCCGGGCCGCCCGGGTGCGTTCCCAGCCACAGTTCGGCCCACGGCTGCCCGTCGGGCTGGCGACCCAGCAGTTGCGGCAGGAACGTGTGGTCGCCCCACGCATAGTGCTGCACCACCCCGGCGATTCGTTCCACGCTGCCAGTCTGCCCTGTCAGAACAGGCGCAGGTCGTCGGGCTTCATGCCGCGCAGTTCGTCGTAGTCGACCTCGACCACGCGGAAGCCCCGGCTCTCGGCCAGCACTCGGGCCTGCGGCTTCACCACCTGGGCCACGAAGACGCCGCGTACCTGGCCGAGGGTCGAGTCGAGGTGCAGCCGCTCGATGTACCGGACGAGCTGTTCGACGCCATCGATCTCGCCCCGGCGCTTCACCTCGATGGCGACCACCTGACCGTCGGCGTCGCGGCACACCAGGTCGATCGGGCCGATCGCCGTCGGATACTCGCGTCGTACCAGCGTGAGCCCATCCTCGATGGCCTGCGGCGATGCGGCCAGCAGTTCCTGCAGGTGGGCCTCGACGCCGTCTTTCTGCAGGCCGGGGTCGTCGCCGAGGTGATGGTCGCTGTCGCTGATCACCTCGTGCAGGGTGATCGTGAGCTGTTCGCCCTTGGGGCTTGCCACCACCCAGTGGGTGCCATGGTCGGTGACCGTGTTGGGGGCGTTCATCCAGTTGAGCGGCTTGTAGGCGCCGCCGTCGGCATGGATGGCGACGCACCCGTCGGCCTTCACCATGATGAGCCGGACGGCTTCGGGCAGGTGGGCGGTGAGGCGGCCGGCGTAGTCGACCGAGCAGCGAGCGATGACGAGGCGCATGGCGGCTCAGAACCTAGACCGGGCGCGCCGTGCGGCGAGGGATTCGCCGGTCGCGAGGCCGCGGTGCGCGACCGCTGGCACCGGGTCAGTCGAACTTGGCCGGTCGGGCCACGCGCACGGTGCTGGTGAAGGCCACGACCGCGTAGTTGGTGAAGTAGTGCTCGGCCAGATGATCGAGGATGCGCTCGGCCACCTCGTCGCGCACGATGGTCTCGATGCGCACATGGGGACCCTCCCAGTCGGCCGTGTGCCGGCCGCCGGTGCCGCTGCCGTCGACTCTGCTGGTGGAGTAGCCGGAGGCGCCGAGCCGCTTGATGTCGTCGAGCAGACGCTTCTTCAGCACCGACTCGGCGATGATCGTGACGAGTTGGCGCTCGGTGGTGCTGGTCATGTGAGCCCTTTCGCCATGGCGTAGTAGAGCGGAATGCCCACGACGATATTGAACGGGAACGTCACACCGAGCGACGCGGTGATGTACAGCCCCGGACGAGCGGCGGGGAGTGCGATGCGCACCGCAGCGGGCGCGGCGATGTACGACGCACTGGCGGCCAAGGTGGCGAGCACGGTGGTGCCGCCGGCGCCGAGGCCGCACAGTGCACCGGCAGCGGCGCCGAGGAAGCCGTTGACGAGTGGAATCGCAACGGCCAGGGCCACCAGCCGCCAGCCGGCCTCACGGACGTCGCGGATGCGCTGTGCGGCGACGGTGCCCATGTCGAGCATGAACAGCGTGAGCAGACCGGGGAACAGGCCGACGAAGAGCGGGTCGACCGGCTCGAGGCGGGTGGGGCCGGCCACGAGGCCGATGATCAACCCGGCCAGCAGCAGCACGATGCTGCGACCGCGGATCACCTCGGTCAGTGCGTCGCCCCACTTCGAGTCGCCGTCGTCGCGGAGCGAGCGCTGGGCGAGCGCAAGGGCGACCACGATGCCGATGATCTCGAGCACGGCGAGGAGGCCGGCGAGGAAGGTTTCGGTGGGTTCGCCCTCGGCCTCGAGGAAGGCGAGCACCACGGTGAACGTGACCGCCGAGACCGAGCCGTAGTGCGCTGCGATTGCGGCAGAGTCGATGACGCCGATGCGGCCGAGGCGGCGCATCGCGACGTAGGCGACGAGCGGGGTGACGACGCCCAGCGCCAGGGCGGCGATGAGCGGTTGCCAGAGGTCGGCCGGATCCGCCTTGGCGAGGCCCTTGCCGCCCTTCAGGCCGATGGCCAGCAGCAGATAGGTGGACAGCACCGGGTACAGCCCCTGGGGCAGCTTGATATCGCTCTTCAGGAACGTGGCGGCCAGGGCTACCACGAAGGCCAGCACAGGGGCCGAGAGCAGGTTGTCGACAATGGCAGCAGAAAGCATGAAATTTGTCTCCTGCTTTCAGTATGTCGGACGATCATGCTCGGCGCCAGCCCTGACCGGAGGTGATCGGTCGGCGTCGTAGCGTCGTCAGCGGCCGACGTGGTCGCGCATGCGCTTCTGGATGAGGTCGCGACGGGCCTGCAGTTCGCGGTAGGTGAGCGAGTCGGTGGCGGTGTCGACACCGAACCCGGCCTTCACGCCGTCCATGTTCAACTCGACCGCGGTGTGGTCGATGCCCAGTTCGCGGCCGAGGCGTTCGCCGTGACGTTCGGCGAACATCATCGAGATCTTGGCGATCTCGCCGATGAGGTCGAGGTCGGGGGCCAGGCGGGCCATCGCGCCGTCGAGGAACACCATGTTCTTCACGTAGAGCATGAGTTCTTTCGGCATCCGGGCGCCGTAACCCATCATCGCCTTCACCACGCGCTGCACCTCGCCCACCAGTTCCTCTCCGCTGAGCGTGGTGGGGTCGATGGGGGGCTGGTCGAGGCGCAGGTCGCGGATGACGGCCTCGAGGTCGGTGTCGGCGGGTAGCGCACCGAGGTCGCGCATCGCCGCCATCTGACCCTTCACGTCGTTGGTGGTGGCGGCCAGCATCATCCGCAGGAAGGCGAGGCGTCGTTCGCCGGTTAGGCGGCCGACGATGCCGAAGTCGAGCAGCGCGGTGCGCCCGTCGGCCAGCACGAACAGGTTGCCGCCGTGCAGGTCGCCGTGGAACACGCCGTACACCATGGCGCCTTCCATCAGCGCCACCATCGCGGTACGCACGACCTCCTCGGTGTCGATGCCGGCGTCTTTCATGCCGGCCACGTCGTCGAAGTTGAAGCCGTACACCCGCTGCATCACCAGCACGCGGCGGGTGACCAGCCGCGGATGCGGGCGAGGGATGACGTAGCCGTCCTGGCCGAGTTCGCGCAGCATGGCCGCGACATCG
>JBIKLX010000262.1:0-3574 GCA_044359565.1 Ilumatobacteraceae bacterium | reverse complement strand
CCGAGCACCCGCGCCTAGAGGTGGCCCCACTCGATGTGGGCCCCACACTCGAGGAGGGTGTGTGGTCGAAGCGGACGGCCGTGCTGGCCAGTGCCACCATCCCGTCGTCGCTCGCCGCTCGGGTGGGGATGAAGCCCGACGCCGTCGACGTGCTCGACGTGGGCAGCCCCTTCGACTACGAGCACCACGGCTTGCTCTACTGCCCGGTCGACCTGCCCGACCCGAGGTCGCCCCAGCGCGAGGCGAAGGCGCACGACGAGATCGCTGCCCTCATCGCCGCTGCGGGCGGGCGAACGCTGGCACTGTTCACCAGTTGGAAGGCCATGGACGCTGCGGCTGCCGCAGTGCGCGACCGGGTGTCGGTGCCCATCATCACCCAGCGCGACCTGCCGAAGAACGCGCTGGTGAAGGCGTTCTCGGCCGACGAGGCCACGTGCCTGTTCGCCACCGCCGGCTTCTTCCAGGGGGTCGACATCCCGGGGCGAACCCTCAGCCTGGTCATCATCGACAAGATCCCGTTCCCGCGCCCCGACGACCCGCTGCTGTCGGCCCGCCGCGAGCTGCTGGGCAGCAGAGCGTTCGCCGAGATCGACGTGCCACGTGCGTCGATGCTGCTGGCCCAGGCCACCGGACGGCTCATCCGCACCGCCACCGACCGCGGCGTCGTGGCCGTGCTCGACCCACGCCTCGGCAAGGCGAGCTATCGCTGGGACATCGTGCAGGCGCTGCCGCCGATGAAGCGCACCCGTCACCGCGCCGAAGCCGAGGCCTTCCTGCGCGAGATCACGACGTAGTCGACACCCGGTCGTCGGCCCAGCGGGCGACGTTTGCCAACAACAGTTCGGGCCGGGCGAGGTTCTTGGTGAGCAGGTGGTGGTTCAGCGCCTCCTCATCGGAGCGCAGGAACTCGGTGGTCTGGGCACGGTGGGCTGCGGGGTCGAAGCCGTCGGCGCGCGCCGCGTCGGCCAGCAGGTCGCCGATGCAGTGCTGCACCAGGTCGGCGATACCGCTGCCCTCGTCGAACTGCTCCTTCACCCGCCACACCAGATCGTCGGGCAGCAGGTCTTCGCACGCCTTGCGCAGCACCCACTTCTCGATGCGCCGACCCGAGTCGTCGTACGGCAGCTTCAGGTCGGCCGGCACACGCAGGGCGAGGTCGATGAAGTCGGTGTCGAGGAACGGCACCCGGCCCTCCACCCCGTGCCGCATCGTCAGCCGATCGGCACGCTGCAGGTTGATGTTGTGCAGGGTGGTCATCGAGCGGCACAGCTCGCGGTGCAGCAGGTCGAAGTCGTCGAACTCCTTGTGGAACCGGTAGCCGGCGAACAACTCGTCGGCCCCTTCGCCCGTGAGGATCACCTTCACGTGCTGCGCCGCCAGCCGGGCGCAGAAATGGGTGGGGATGGCGCTGCGCACGACGTCGATGTCGAACGACTCGAGGTGGGCGACGATGTCGGGCAGCGCCTGGCGCACATCGTCGAGCGTGATGACGTATTCGTGATGGATCGAGCCGATGTGCGCCGCCACCCGGCGCGCCGCGCGCAGGTCGCTCGAGTCGGCGGTACCGACGCTGAACGTGTGCAGTTCGTCGACGTGTTTGCGGGCGATGGCCGCCACCACGCTCGAGTCGAGCCCGCCCGACAGGAAGGCGCCCACCGGCACATCGCTCATCAGGTGCGACACCACTGCCCGCTCCAGCGCTTCGCGCACCGCGGCGATGTGGTCGGCAACCGGTGCCTGCTCGGGCTCGGGGGCCGGGATGGAGGCAAACCGGTGGAAGCCGGTGCGGCTGTCGAACAGGAAGCCGGGCGGAAACGTCTTCACCTCGTCGGCCCAGGCGCACAGCCCGGTGAGCTCCGACGAGAACGCCATCACCGGCTGCCCGTCGGTGCCCGGGCCGGTGCCGATGTACAGCGGCTTGATGCCCACCGGGTCGCGTGCCAGCACCAACCGGTCGTCGCTCATCAGCGCCACGGCGTACATGCCACGTAGGTGTTGCATCGCACCCTTGTCGTGGTCGTCGAACAGGTGCAGCACAGCTTCGCTGTCGCTGGCGGTGCGCCACTGGTGCCGGTCGGCGAGTACGCCGCGCAGGTGGGGGAAGTTGTAGATCTCGCCGTTGGCCACGATCGACCACGAGCGGTCCTCGTTGGCGATGGGCTGCACGCCGCCGACGGGGTCCATGATCGCCAACCGGCAGTGTCCCAACGTGCCGAGGGGGCGCTGCTCGAGCCCGACACCGTCGGGTCCGCGGTGGGCGATCGCCGCCCGCAGCTGCTCGGCCAACGACCCGTCGGCCCGTCCCCACACTCCCGCAATCCCGCACATCGTCGACATCGACCTCCTGCAGATCGATGCTGACCACCCCTCGGGCGTGTGTCAACCGCCGGTCATCAACGAGGAAAGAACTGGAGTATCTGCACGCAGACGCAAGACTGCGGTATGCCTGTTGCCGACAGCACCCTCCGTCGCGGTCTCGTCCTGCTCGCCCACCTCGGCGGTGCCGACGGCGGACGCACCGTGTCGGAGCTCGCCGCACTCACCGGATTCGAGCGCAGCCAGGTGTCGCGCACGATGGGCACGCTCACCGACCTCGGCGCGGTGATGCGCGATCCGCGCACACGCGCCTACCGGCTGAGCTGGTCGATCTATGCGCTCGCTGCCACGGCAGGCGATCCCGATCTGCTCGCCGCCGCCCGACCCGTCATCGATCGGCTGGCGGCCGTCACCGGTTCACCCGCGCACCTCACCGTGCTCGATGGCGCCGAGGTGATCACCGTGGCCAGCGGGTTCCCGCCGTTCTTCACCGAGCGGCGCAACCCCATCGGCGAGCGCACGCCCGCATGGTGCACATCGTCGGGGCGCACCCTGCTGGCCGGCCTCGACGACGACACTCTGCGCAAGCGGCTCGCCGGTGTCGCACTGGTGGCCACCGGCCCGAATGCTCCCACCACCCTCGACGACGTGATCAACCGCACCGCGGCCACCCGTGGCATCGGCCCAGTGGTGGTGGTCGACGAATACGCACCCGGCTTCATGGGCGTGGCAGCCCCGGTGCATCGCCCCGACGGCACTGTCGTCGCATCGCTCAACATCAGCGGCCCGGCCTGGCGACTGGCGGGCGCAGTCGACACCCTCCGCGTCGCTGTCGGCGGCGCGGCCGACGAACTCGACGCTGTGCTCGCCGCCTGACGATCCAGGGGGATCCCGACCTCAGGCGGCCAATCGCGGACGCACCTCGGTCTCGAGGAAGCCGATCATCCAGTCGTGCTGCACCGGATCGAACCGGTGCATCAACTCGTCCTGCTCGTCGCGGGGCTGCGCGCCCGGCAGGTGGTACGGCGCCCAGTAGATCTCCTGCCAGCGACGGAACCCGGTGGTCGTGATCTCCGGGTGGAACTGGAACGCCCACACCGACTCACCCTGCCGGAAGGCCTGGTTCGGAAATGCGTCGCTACCGGCCAGCAGTTCGGCACCGGCCGGGATGTCGAACTGGTGGAAGTGCGACTGGCACACCACGAGACCATCGGGGATGACCGATGCGCCAGTCGGCGTGCTGCGCAACGCGTAGTAG
>JBIKLX010000008.1:0-42593 GCA_044359565.1 Ilumatobacteraceae bacterium | reverse complement strand
CCCACCTGCTCGAGCATGTGGTCGTAGAACGGCAGGCCGGTGGAGGCCGAGGCGTCGCCCGTTCCGTCGAGGTCGATCGACAGCTCGATCGAGGTCTCCTTGGTGACACGTCGGCGGGTGGCCGTGCGGCTCATGCGAGCACCTCCTGTAGCGCGGTGATGAACAGATCGTTCTCGGCCGGTGTGCCGACGGTTACCCGCAGGCAGTCGGTGAGGCGCGGCCAGCCCGAGCAGTCGCGGATGAGCACACTGCGGTCGAGCAGACCCTGCCACACCGCCCGTCCGCTGCGGCCGCGCGGTCGGAACAGCACGAAGTTGGCGCCGCTCGGGAAGTGATCGACCGGCAACTGATCGAGCGCGGCGACGATGCGGCCACGTTCGGCGACGATGTCGGCCACCCGTTGCTCCATGTCGCCCAGGTACTGCAGCGCCAGTCGGCCGGCAATCTGCTTGGCAGCGTCGAGGTGATATGGGAGCACCACCTTGTCGAGTTCGGCCACCAGCCACCGCGGCCCGATGAGATAGCCGAGGCGGGCCGCCGCCATCGACCAGGTCTTCGAGAACGTGCGGGTGACCACCAGCGGCGAGTCGTCGGACACCATGCCGATGGCCGTCCAGTCGGCGAACTGCACATACGCCTCGTCGACCACCAGCAGCCCGGGCACGGCAGCGAGCAGCGCCTCGACGTGTTCGCGCGGTTCGATCATGCCTGTCGGGTTGTTCGGTGAGCACACGAAGGTGACCGCCGGGCGGTGCAGCGCAACCGCCGCCAGTGCGGCCTGCAGATCGAGCGTGAAGTCGGCAGCTCGATCGGTCTCCACCACCGTCGCACCGCTGATGCGGGCCAGGTGTGCGTGCAACTGATAGGTGGGTTCGAAGGTCGCCACCGTGCGACCCGGACCGGCGTAGGTGAGCAGCAGGGTCTGCAGCACCTCGTTCGATCCGTTGGCCACGAACACCTGCTCGGGCGACACGCCGTGCAACGTGGCGATGGCCTGCCGCAGCGCCGTCGCGGCACGGTCGGGATAGCGGTGCCACTCGACTCGGGCCACCTCGGCGAGGAATGCAGCGCGCCACTCGGCGGGCGGTTCGACCGGCGATTCGTTGGTGTTCAGGCGCACCCGTACCTCGACCTGCGGCGAGTGATAGCCCTCGAGCGCCGAGAGGTCGCTGCGCACCGGCACCGGAATCATCGGGTGAACGCTACCGATCGTGCACCTCCCGATCTCAGCCGATTCCCGATTCCGGACAGTGACGCTGCGGCGCACCGATCGTCGGTTCCAGCACGTCGGCGGGCAGACTCGACCCCATGAGCGATACCGCCGCCGCCGAACTGGCCGTCACCGCCGATCACCTCGACCGCTACCGCGAGCGGATCGCCGGGGTGGCCACATCGCTGAAGGGCGGCCCCCACGACGACGCGATCGCGGCCATCTACGAAGCCGAGCGATCGCTGCGTACGGCGAACCGTCTGCTCACCAGGGCCGCATCGCTGCTCGGCTGACCCGCGCGCCCGGTCGCCGGAGCCCCGATTTCGACCACTCTGCGTGGCAGACTTCGACCTTCGTCCAAAAAGTGGTGACGGCCCCTCATCGGGGCCGTCACCGTGTGACATCGGACGGCGGATTCCGACATCACCCACAATCCAGGTGGCGGGAACCTGGTTGGTGACCGAACTCTACACCGGGGGTCGATGAAATCAAGCGAACCGATCCGACGCGGGACTTCTCACTCAGCGTGGCCGCCGATCAGCCGGCAGCGCCCGACGGACGGCCCTTGCGCGCCGTGCGCGGTAACGCCGACGACGGGCAGATGTCCTCCAAGCCGCAACGGTCGCAGGCCGGTTTGCGCGCATCGCACACACGGCGCCCGTGGAGGATGAGTCGCAGGCTGAACGACCCCCAGTCGGCGGGCGGCAGGTACCGCCCCAACTCGTGCTCGACCTTCACCGGATCGTCGAGTTCGGTGAGGCCGAGGCGCTTGCCGAGCCTGCCGACATGGGTGTCGACCGGAAGGCCGGGCAGGCCGAACACCACACTGCGCACGACGTTGCCGGTCTTGCGACCCACCCCGGGCAGGGTGACGAGGTCGTCGAGCTCGGTGGGCACCTCTCCCCCGTATCGCTCGACGAGCGCCTGGGCCATGCCGATGAGGTTCTTCGCCTTGGTCTGGAAGAAGCCGGTCGAGCGGATGATCGTCTCGACCTGGTCGACCGCTGCCACCGCCAACGACGGTGCATCGGGATACCTGGCAAACAACGCCGGGGTGACCATGTTCACCCGGGCATCGGTGCACTGCGCCGACAGGATCGTGGCGGCCAGCAACTCGAACGCGTTGCGGTGATCGAGCTCGCAGATCGCCTCGGGGTACTCCTCGGCCAAGCGTCGCGCCACCTCACGGGTTCGGGTCTTCGGGGTGCGCGGGCCGGCCATGGCGACGCAGGCTACGCGCCGCCGCCGAGGCGCGGCACCCTGGGCCTCCCACCGCTGGCCGGTAGCCTCTGGCCCATGATTCGGGTCGAGCACGTGCGCACGCTGCCGGACGACACGCGTCTCGCCGTCGACCGTCTCCTCGAGCGCACTCGGCTCGACACCGGCGACAGTCCGCTTGCCGACCAATTCCATCTCGAGCTCGAGCAAGGTGCCCCGGGATTCACGGCGTTGCTGGTCTGGCACGACGACGATCTGGCCGCCTACGGACAGCTCGGGCATGCCGCCCACCATTCGCTCGCCACCGTCGTGAACGGCGACCTCCACCCTGACGTCGCCGACATCGCGATGAGCACCGTGGTCGACGCCGCCTGCACCGAGGTGGGCTCGTGCGGTGGCGGCGAACTGCACTGGTGGATCACCGACCCCCGACCACACCTCCATGAGCGCATGCTGCACCACGCCGCCACCGCGGGCTTCCGCAACGACCGCACACTGCTGCAGATGCGTGTTCCGCTGCCGCTCGACCGACGCACCGGCGCGGCGATCTCCACTCGTTCGTTCGAGGTGGGTCGCGACGAGACCGCATGGCTCGATGTGAACAACAGCGCCTTCGCCGGGCACCACGAACAGGGCGGATGGACGCTCGAGGCGCTGCGCCGACGTCAGCGCGAACCGTGGTTCGACCCGGCCGGCTTCCTGCTGCACGAGCGCGATGGCCACCTGGCCGGGTTCTGTTGGACGAAGCTGCACCTCGACACCACGCCGGTGATGGGCGAGATCTACGTCGTCGCCGTTCACCCCGACTTCCACGGCCTCGGCCTCGGCCGCTCGCTCACCGAGGCCGGCCTCGACAGCATCGCTGCCCGCGGGGTGCAGGTGGGCATGTTGTACGTCGACGAGGCCAACACCGCGGCGGTGTCGCTGTACCGCTCGCTGGGCTTCGTGGTGCGCCGCCGCGATCAGGCGGTCGTCGCCACGCTCGAACCCGCCCTTCCATCCACGCCGGGAGCCGCTACGTGACCGACACCCTGCCCCGCTGGCGCATCACCGACGTCTACGACTCGGTCACTTCGCGCAACTACACCGATGCGCTCGAGCAGGCCACCGCCGACATCACCCGTCTCGTGGCGCTGTTCGATCAGCACGACATCCGGGCCATGGAACCGCGACAGGCCACCGCCGCCGACGGGGCCGCCGCCGACGCGGCCATTCGCGCCTACAACGACCTCGCCCGGCATCTGGGCGTGATGGGCGCGTACGCCTACGCACTGGTCACCACCGACTCACGCGACGAGCAGGGCCAGGCCGCCCGGTCGCAGATCCAGTCGGCGAGCGCCGCGGTGTCGCCGCTGCTGTCGCGCCTGGCCGAATGGGTGCAGGCCCTCGGCCCCGAGTCGCTCGCCACCCACAGCGCCGAGGCCACCGAGCATCTCGGCACCCTGCGCATCCTCGCCGCCCGGGCCGAGCACCAGATGCCCGAGTCCGACGAGCACCTCTACGCCGAACTGTCCACCACGGGCTCGGCCAGCTGGGCCCGTCTGCACGCCGATGTCACCTCACAACTGATGGTCGACGTCGCCCTGCCCGACGGGCCGCAGCGCCTGCCGATGCCAGCAGCGCGCGGCCTGGCCTCGCACCCCGACCCGGCGGTGCGCCGCGCTGCCTACGACGCCGAACTCGCCGCCTGGCCCCAGGTGGCCACCACGTGCGCCGCTGCGCTCAACGCCATCAAGGGCGAGGCCGACATCGTGAACCGGCGCCGCGGCTGGCCGTCGCCGCTCGACGCCTCGCTGTACGCCAACAACGTCTCACGCCCCACGTTCGACGCAATGCAGGCCGCCGTCGTGGCATCGCTCCCCCGCTTCCGCAGTTGGATGCGCACCAAGGCCCGCCTCCACGGCCACGACGGCGCGCTCCCCTGGGCCGATCTGTTCGCCCCGCTGCCCACCAGCGACTCAGCGGTGAGCTGGCAGCAGGGTGTCGACCTGGTGCGCGATGCCTTCGCCACCTACAGCCCCACACTTGTCCAACTGGTCGACCGGGCGGTCGACGAGCAGTGGATCGACGTGGGCCCGCGCGACGGCAAGGTGGGCGGTGCGTTCTGCATGTCGTTCGTCGACGACCGATCGCTGGTGCTGCTGAACTGGAGCGGGTCGATGGACTCGGTGCAGACCACGGCCCACGAACTCGGCCACGCGTACCACAACACCCAACTCGCCCACCGCACGCCGCTGCAGCGCCGCCTGCCGATGGCGCTGGCCGAGACCGCCAGCATCTTCTGCGAGACACTGATGGTCGAGTCGGGCCTGGCGCGGGTGCAGGGCGGCGAGCGCCTGACGATGCTCGACACCGATCTCATCGGCGCCTGCCAGGTGGTGGTCGACATCCACTCGCGGCTGCTGTTCGAGACCGAGGTGTTCGCCCGCCGCCATCGCCGCACCTTGGGCGTGAGCGAACTGAACGAGATGATGCTGGCCGCCCAAGGTGATGCGTTCGGCGACGGCCTCGACCAATCCACCGCCCACCCGTACATGTGGGCCGTGAAGGGCCACTACTACGGCAGCCACTTCTACAACTGGCCCTACACCTACGGCCTGCTGTTCGGCCTCGGCCTCTACGCCGAGTTCCGCCGCGACCCCGAACGCTTCCAGCACGGCTACGACGACCTGCTCTCGCGCGTGGGCATGAACAGCGCCGAGGAACTGGGCGCATCGTTCGGACTCGACGTCACCGACGAGTCGTTCTGGGCCGCCAGCCTCGCCGTGCTCGACGATCGCATCACCCAGTACCAGGACCTGGCTGCACGGGCAACGCCGTGACCACCCGCTACCAGTGCACCCGCGCCGAACTGGCCGAGATGCTCACCGGCGAACCCCGGTACCGCCTCGACCAGGTGTGGACCGGTCTGTACGAGCAGCTCGCGCTGCCCGACGAACTGACCTCGGTACCAAAGGCACTGCGCGCCCGCCTCGAGGCCGAACTGCCGATGGCGCTCACCCAAGAGGTGCGCCGGGTGAGCGACGGTGGCGACACCGTGAAGTACCTGTGGCGTCTGGCCGACGGCAGCCCGATCGAGACGGTGCTGATGCTCTATCCCGACCGGGTGACGGTGTGCGTCAGCAGCCAGGCCGGCTGCGCGATGGGGTGCGGTTTCTGCGCCACCGGCCAGGCCGGGTTCCGCCGTCAACTCACCGTCGGCGAGATCGTCGAGCAGGTGGCTCGCGCCAGCCGTGAGGCCCGCCAGATGGGCCGCCGCCTCGCCAACGTCGTGTTCATGGGCATGGGCGAGCCGCTGGCCAACGAGCCCAACGTGTGGGGCGCCATCGAGCGCATCCACGGCGACCTCGGCCTGTCGGCGCGACATCTCACCGTGTCCACCATCGGCATCGTGCCCGGCATCCGCAAGCTCGCCGAGCGGTCGCTCCCCGTGAACCTGGCCGTGTCGCTGCACGCCGCCAACGACGCCAAGCGCGACCAGCTCATCCCGGTGAACCAGCGCTATCCGATCGACGACTTGATGCGCGCCTGCAACGACTACCTCGCCGTGAAGGGCCGCCGCATCAGCTTCGAATGGGCGCTCATCGACGGTCTCAACGACACCGACGCCGACGCGGCCGAACTGGCCCGGCTGTGCCGCCGGTTCCACCTCCCGGCGCACGTGAACCTCATCCCGCTCAACCCCACACCCGGCTGGCCCACCAAGGGCTCCAGTGCGGCACGGGTGCGCGACTTCTGCGCGCTGCTCGTCGACAAGGGCGTGAACGCCACCGTGCGTCGCAATCGCGGCACCGACATCGACGCAGCCTGCGGGCAGTTGGCAGCGGGGCAGCCGGTGGCGGTGGGCCGCAAGGCCGCGGCCGCTGCCGACGTCGCTACCGACTGACGCCGTTCGCCCAGTCGCTCACGACTCGAGATAGCGAGGGTTGGCCACCGCCAACTTGTCGCGCACGCTGGCCCACACCAGGGCGCGCACCTCGTCGAGCCGGTCGTCGAGTTCGCCATTGCGGATGCGTCGGGCCAGCTCGTCGTCGTCGGCACAGCCCAGCTGCTCCAGCCGCTGGGCGTGCACCGCCGCCTGGTCGGCACCGAGCGCCAACTCGCGCTCCACCATCGCCAGCACATTCACCGCAACCCGGGCGTGGAACTGCAGTCGGCCGGTGGTGCCGGGGATGACATCGCGTTCCAGCCACTCGCGCACCGACTCGACCAACTGCTCGGAGGTGGGGACGTCGTGCGGGATCACCAGCGGCCCTCCAGTGCCAGGAACAGGTCGTGCTCGTTCTCGCACACCCGTCGTCCGATGGCCGCCAACTCGTGGCTCCGGCTGAACCCGGCGAGATGGGCGTTCGCCTGCAAGATGCACATGATGCCCCACTTCAGGGTGCCGAGCACCTCCCACCACCGCACCACATCGGGGTCGATCGACGAACCGCCGGCGGCCTCGTAGGCAGCGAACAACTGCTCGTAGCGGCCGACGCCCGCCACCGGCAGAGCCGACCCGAACCGCCAGGCCTTCACGCACAGCCAGCCCAGATCCTCCATCGGATCGCCGATGTGGGCGAGTTCCCAGTCGAGCACGGCACGCAGCCCGTCGGGCCCCACCATGACGTTGCCGAGGCGGAAGTCGCCGTGCACGATGGTGCGGGCAGTCGACGAAGGCCGATGCGCATCGAGCCAGCGGAAGGCGAGCTCGAACGTCGGGTGCGGCTGGTCGAGCGTGTCGAGCATCGTGCGGTATTGCTCGACCTGGTCGATCTCGGGCAACGCCGGCACCCGGTCGAGGGGGATGGAGTGGAGCTGGGCCATGGCGGTACCCAACTGTGCCGGCAGCACCTCGCGGGCGTGGGCGAACTCGTCGTCGCGCAGGATCTTGCGGGCGATCGTCTCGCCCTCCACCGCCGACAGCACCATGAACGACGCCTCGAGCGGATTCACCTGGTTCGACGATGCCACCAGTTCGGCCACCGGCATTGCGGCTTCACCGGCGGCACGCACGACGGCTGCCTCCACGCCCATGTCGCGCACATCGCCGCCCCGCTGACGCTGCAGGATGAGAGCGCGCCCGTCGGCCACGAAGCGCCACGTGTCGCGCGAAGCGCCGCCCGACAATCGGGTGAGGTCGGTGATCGACCCGGCCCCGAGCACCTCGGCCAGACCGGCGGCAAGCGATTCAGACGACGACATCGCCTTCAGCATTGCCCACCGGGCGAACGCGTCGCGAACCGGACCGGCAGGTCAGCAGTGGGCGCGCACGGTGGGATACGGGTTGACCGCCGCTCCGCCACCGGGGTGGATCTCGAAATGCAGGTGAGGAATCGAGAAGCGTGCGTTGCCCGTGTCGCCCAGTGTGCCGATGACGGTGCCGGCCGTGACCGAACCGGCGGCACCCCAGCTGTCGAGGTGGGCGTAGTAGTACTTGTTGCCATCGGCGCCGCTGAGCCACACGGCATTGCCGCCGAGCGAGTTGGTCTTCTGCTGCACGAAACCGTCGACCACTGCCACCAGCGGCAGACCGCGGGCACCGATCATGTCGACACCCTGATGGCGCCGGCCGCCACTGCGCGGTGCACCCCAGGTGTCGCCGAAGCCGACGGGACCGTTCACCGGGCACACCCAGCCATCGGTGGCGTAGTCGTTGGAACCGCTTCCGGGGTCGCCACCCGAGCCGCCACCACCGGTCTGGCCTCCGCCCGATCCACCCGAACTGCCACCGCTGCCGGTGTCGCCACCCGCATCGCCGCCGCCCGATTCGTTCGAGCCGCCGCCGCCGCCGTTGTTGTTCGAGGTGTTGTTCTTTGCTGCCTCTGCTGCAGCGGCTGCGGCGGTGGATGCAGCCTCGGCCTCCGCCTTCCGGCGCCGTTCGGCCTCCTCCACAGCAAGGGCTTTGCGCACCGCCTCGTCCTTCAGACGCTCGGCCTCGACCTCCTTCAGGCGCTCGACCTCGGCGAGCGCCTGGTCGCGACGGCGCTCGAGTTCGTCGCGGGCAGCCACGGCGTTCGCGTCGGCCTGCTCGAGCCGGCGCTGACTGTCGGCGAGGTCGAGGCTGAGCGAATCGTACGTGTCGAAGTCTTCGGCAGACGTCTCGTTGACGACGTCGAGCAGCACCTCCATCTGGGCCTGGTCACCAGCGGTTTCGAAGCCGGTGAGCAGGGGCAGCCCGGTGGTGCCCGAGCGGGTGAACCGGTTCACGGCGACGGCTTCGACGGTGCGCTGCAGTTGGTCGACCTGAGCCTGCAGCCCCGCCACTTCCTGGCGCAGTGTTGCCTGCTCGATGTCGAGTTGGTCGAGACGCGACTCGGCATCGAACACCGCTGTAGCGGCCGCGTTGGCACGCTCGCGGGCGTCGGCGATCTCCTTCGCGGCGCGCTGCGCGTCGGAATCGTCGGCGAAACTGGGGGCCGTGGGCGCCACCGAGAGCACCAGGACCAGTCCCACCAGAAGAGCAAGGGGGTTGCGCATCTGGCGGCAGGCTACCAGATGTTTCAGTTCTGTTACGGTCATGCCGCGCAGTTGGCTCGCTGCTTAGCGTGGCCGCCCGTGAGCCGTCGCCCTGCCCTTTCCCCCTCCACCGCGGTACTCGACCTGCGCGGCGTGTCGTTCGTCCGCGACGACCGCACCATCGTGGCGCCCCTCGACTGGCAGGTGCAGCCGGACGAACGCTGGTTGGTGCTGGGCGCCAACGGTTCGGGGAAGACCTCGCTGGTGCGGCTCTGCGCCCTCTACGAGCACCCCTCGGCCGGCAGCATCTCCGTGCTCGGCGAGGAACTCGGCCGTACCGACGTACGCGAGTTGCGGCGCCGGGTCGGCTACATGTCGGCCGCGATGGCCGCCCAGATCCGCACCGAACTCACCTGCACCGACGTGGTGATGACCGCCAAGTTCGCTGCGCTCGAGCCCTGGTGGCACCGCTACGACGACGCCGACCGGGCGCGGGCCCGGCAGTGCCTCGACCGGATGGGCGTCGGCGCATTCGCCGATCGCGAACTCGGCACGCTGTCGTCGGGCGAACAGCAGCGCGTGCTGCTGGCCCGCACGATGATGAACGACCCGGGTGTGCTGCTGCTCGACGAGCCCAGCGCACGGCTCGACCTCGGTGGCCGCGAGCAACTCGTCACGGCCCTCGCCGAACTCACCGTCGACCCCGCTGCCGCTCCGGTCGTGCTGGTCACCCATCACCTCGACGAGGTGCCCGACGGCATGACGCACGCCCTGCTGCTGCGGCGCGGCGAGGTGGTGGCCCGTGGCCCACTCGACACCACCATCACGTCGGAGTCGCTGAGCGAGTGCTTCGAGGTGCAGCTCACGCTCGAGCGCCGAGCCGATGGACGGATGAGCGCCTGGGCGGTCAGAGGCGGTCGCTGACCAGCAGGGCGGTCAACCGCTCGCGGCCTGCTTCGATCTGGTCGGCGAGCACCCGCTCCATCACGCCACCGGTCCACAGACGGCCGCCGTAGTGCAAGTGCATGTCGAGACGCGATCCACCGACCGACTCGCTCACCCGCGCGTCGAGCACCCAGGCCGCGTGGCTTCGCCCGTCGGCCTCGGCCCGTTCGAACCGCACCTGCCCACCGTCGGGGTCGTGCAGCGTGCGCACCATCCGCAACCGCTTCGACCGCGCCAGTGGGCCCACCCGCGCGCGCAATTCCACCTGCCACATGGGCCGACCGTCGCCGTCGGCACCCAGCGGCTCGGCCCGGTGCACCAACGACATCCAGGCCGGATAGTCGTGCAACTCGTCGACGCGGGCGAACACTGTCGCCACATCACACGGTGCATCGAGACCGGCGTCGACATCCACTGGGGCATTCTTCCAGTCGGCTGAGGCCGATGCGCGGCCCGAGCGCGAATCAGTCGTCGACCGGCAGGCCGAGGCCGTTGAACGCACGCGACAGCAGGCGGCCGCGGGCGTTGAGCAGACCCTTGAGGTCGTCGTTCTGGTCGAACTGCGGCATCCACGGGGCGATGTCGTGAGCCGCCTGCTCGTCGCCCGTGTCGAGCGGCTCGTCGGGTGGCGGCGCCGTTGCGACACCTGCTGCGGCGACCGGCTCGGCGGCTACCTCGACCGTGTCGAGCTTGAGCTGCTCGGCCGCAACCGGCCGCTGCGCGCGCCGCTTCTTCGCGGCCGGCTGTTCGATGACCGGTGGGGGCGACTGGAACAGCCGCGGCGCGGGCTCGCGGCGATCGTCGAGCATCCAACTGAGCGGCACCACCATGGCATTGGCGTGGCGGCGGCACAGCACGCCCGAGCGGGCACCCTGGGCGACATGGAACGCGTCGAGCCATACCACGAGGTGCTCGGCATCGAAGCCGTACGCCACCTCTGCCCGGTCGGAACACCCGGGTCGCTCACACAATCTCGCCACGGCCTGCACGGTAGCCGAGCGCAGCGATTTCAGAGCGTGATCAGCAGCAGTGCACCGCGAACAACAGGCGAAAACGGCATCGGCCCCGCTGATGCGGGGCCGACATGCGACGGTGGTGGGCGATACAGGGCTCGAACCTGTGACCTCTACGGTGTGAACGTAGCGCTCTAGCCGACTGAGCTAATCGCCCGGCTAGGGAGCCGAAGGTTAGCAGCGGTCGCCCGCGTTCACCACCGCCTCGGTGCACACACGCTGGCGCTCACGCCAACAGATCGCAGGCCCGCCCGAACATCGACGGCACCGACAGTGCGATGCGCTCCCACTCGGGGTCGTGGCGTTTGCCGGTGCGGTGCAACATGACGTTCAGGCCGCTGATCACGCCAAACCGGTAGCCCGACAGCGCGCGATAGAAGGCCACATCATCGAGCGTCACCGGGCGTCCGACGGCGTCGGCGTACCAGCCGATCACCTCGTCGAACGAGGGAAAGGTGTCGAGTCCGCCGGCGTCGGCCCAACTGTCGACATCGTTCATGAAGAGCAACCAGCCGAGGTCGAGCAACTGGGCGCCGATCCCGCTGATCTCCCAGTCGAGCACCGCAACGACCGTCGCGCCGTCGAACAGCACGTTGTTGGTCTGGAAGTCGCCGTGGAACACCCCGACCTGCGGGTCGACCGGCAGCGACGCCAGCAGCAGGTCGCGGGTGCGTTCGCCGAGTGCGGCCCACTCGGGCTCGGCCGCCTTCGCGAGCAACGGCGACCAGAACGCCACCTCGTCGGCCAGTGCCCGGGGCTGCTCCCAGGTGCTCAGCGACCCCCGGTGGTCGAGTCGGTGCACCTGCGCCAGTGCCTCGACGGCCGAACGGACGACATCGGCACAGGCCACGCCGGCGAACACCGGTGCCGGCTCGCGCACCTGGTAGGTCTCGCCAGGCAGGAAGCGGACCATGAAGTAGGGCACGTCGAACCAGCGCTCGTCGTCGTCCCACCACACCACCTCGGCCACCGGCACCCCGGCCGCACGCAACGCCTGCAGCAGCGGCACCTGGCGCAGCACGTCGGTGTTGCCGGCTCGCCGCACACCCTTCGGTGGCATGCGCGTGACGAGGCGATCGAGCACACCGGTGGCGTCGGCCACCGTGAAGCCGAACGAGAGACCGGCGTGGCCGGGCATCGCACGCAGGTCGCGGACGACCGTGCCCTCGTGATAGTGCACGCCGGCCCACTGTTCGAGTTGGGCGTGCAGGACGGCAGAGTCGAACGCTGCCATCAGGGAGTCGCCCGCTCGACGCACGCGTTGCCCATCCCCTGCCGGTCGCGGTACGACTCGGTGCCTGTGGGGCACTGCTGGTCGAACGGCACGAGCGATCGCACCAAGGCATCGTAGGGCCCGCTGCAGACCACCTCGGATGCTTCGAGCGTGACGCTGAGCGCGACGCAGTCGCCGGCTCTGAGGATGTTGTCGGGCGCTTCAGGGTCGCTCGGCGAAGTGAAGATGCGGCCCACCACCAGTACGGCGATGCCGGCCACCGCCATCGAGATCATGAACCGCCACGGCACCTTGGCAGGCGTCACCGGCACCGGCGGCGCGGTGCTGGCCGCAGCGTGACCGAAGGGCGTGCCCGCCGCCGAACCACCTCGGGCAGTGCCGGGTCGGGGCGCGCTGCGGTCGGCCAACTGCTCGTCGTAGGCCCGCCGCAGCGTCGGGTCGCCGAGCACCCGCCAGGCATCGTTCACCGCTGCCATGCGCGCCGAGGAACCGTCACCGTGTCGATCGGGGTGGGTGGCGCGCGCCGCACGGCGGTACGCGGCGCGGATCTCGCTCGGAGCGGCGCCCTGAGCGACGCCCAACACCTCGTAGTGGTTCACTCCACGATGCTGCCACCGCAGCGCCAGTACTCCCCTGCCGAGCGGTCGAGGAATCCGTAGTCGACCAGATATCGCCGCAGCGCCGCCGTGTCGGGGTGATGCGCCCGGAGGAGGTCGTTCACCGAGGCCTCGCTGTACCGGTGACCGGGTTCGAAGTCCTGCGCGAGCCAGTCGAGGACGAGCAGTCGCTTGGCCTGCTTCACCGGGATCGATACCAACTGCTGGCCGCGGACGAACGGGGCGAGGGCGCGCGCCCGGGCATCGGCTGGCAGTTGCGCAGCGATCGCAGGTGGGGCCACTGCTGGCCGGTCGCCCGACACGTCAGTAGCCGAGGTCGGTGTAGACCGGGCCGATCAACTCCTCGCCGGCACCGAACCGCTTCACATTGGCGGTGATCCGCTCGCTCAGCAACGGCACGGCCATGGCGGGCGTGTTGCCGACGTGCGGGGTGATGATGCAGTTGTCGAGCGACCACAGCGGATGCCCGTCGGGCAGCGGCTCGGGGTCGGTCACGTCGAGTGCGGCACCGCCGATCTCACCCTGCTGCAGGGCCCACACGAGATCGTCGGTGACGATGTGCTTGCCGCGGGCCACGTTCACCACCCAGGCGTGCGGCTCCATCATCTCGAACTCGTTGCGCGACAACATGCCTTCGGTCTCGTCGGTGAGCGCGAGGGCAAGCACCACGAGGTCGGCCCCGACGAGTGCGTCGATGTAGCGGTCGGCCTCGACCACTTCGTCGACACCCTCCATCGATCGAACCCGGTTGCGCACCACGGTGATGCGACAGTCGAACGGGAGCAACAGTGGGATGAGCGACTCGGTGATGCCGCCACCGCCGAGCACGGTGACGTTGGCGCCGAACAGGTTCGCGCCACGGGGGCCGCTCCAACTCGTCGCCCGCGCATAGCGCCCGATCCCGCGCATCCCGGCGAGTGCCAGGCCCAGCGCGAGTTCGGCCACCGGGTCGGCGTAGACACCCTTACCGCACGTCCACTCGCGGTCGTCGTCGACCAGATGGACATAGCTCTCGATACCGGCGAACGGCAACTGCACCCAGTCGATCTGATCGGCGTCGGCGAGCAGTGCCTCGAGCGCATCCGGGTCGCGGGGTGCCGCCCACACCAGCCCCTCGGCCTGGTCGACGGGCACGAGGTGGCCGCCGCCGGCCTGGATCGCATCAGCCATCCACGACGGAGCGCCGCCGGGTGCCAGTGCGATTCGAGGTGGACCCTCGTGCGGCTGGCGTCGACGACCGTCGTGGGAGGTGGTACTTGGAGGCATTGTCGGGAGATTAGTGCAGTGGCCCGTGTGCGAGGCGCGCCAACACCAGGTCGGCGAACCGCTCGCACTCGTCGCGATGTGGGTAGCCCGACAGGATGAAGGCCTCGATGCCGAGTGCCCGGTACTGCTCGAGGGTGGCGATCACCTGGTCGGGGTCGCCCACGATGGCAGCGCCACACCCGCTGCGTGCCCTGCCGATCCCGGTCCACAGGTGTGCCTCCGCGAACCCGTCGAGGTCGGCGACGTCGCGCAGCTCCGCCTGACGCCGCACCCCCACCGATTCGCTGTCGAGCGACTTGGCACGGATACGCGCTCCCTCGGCATCGTCGAGCGCCGCCATCAGATGGGCTGCGGCTGCCCGCGCCGCCGACTCGGTCTCACGCACGATCACGTGCACCCGGTAGCCGAAGCGCAACGTGCGCCCGTGCCGAGCCGCCCGAGTCCGCATGTCGGCGATGGTGTCGGCCACGGCAGGCATCGTGTCGGGCCACATCAGGTACACATCGGCCTGCTGGGCCGCCACCTCGCGGGCGTCGTCGCTCAGTCCACCGAAGTAGAGCGGCGGGCATCGGCCCGACATCGGGCGCAGCCGGGGCGGGTCGAGGTGCAGGCGCACGAACTCGCCGTCGAGGTCGAGTCGCTCGCCCGCCATCAGCGTGCGCAGCGCCTGCATCGTCTCGAGCGTGCGCTGGTAGCGAGGGGCGCTCGGCAGCGTCTCGCCCGGCAGGTCGGACGAGATGATGTTCACGGTCAGGCGTCCGGCCAGCATGTCGTCGAGCGTGGCCAGTTGGCGGGCCAGCTGCGGCACCCACAGCTCGCCGCATCGAATGGCCACGAGCAGTTTGATGCGCTCGGTCAGCGCTGCGATGCCTCCGGCGAAGGAGACGGCATCGATCCCAAGCGCGTAGCCCGACGGCAGCAGCACGTTGTCGTAGCCCGTGCGCTCGGCAGCGAGCACGATGTCGCGGCAGTGGTTCCACGAACTGCGCAGCGACGGATCGGCCACGCCGAGTTGGGCGTAGTCGTCGTCGCACAGCGCCGAGAACCAGCTCACCTCGCAGCCGCCAGCGACCGGCGATGTCATGGCAGCGGCACACCGTCCGACGCGACGATCAGGTCGTACACGTCGCACCGGTCGAGGTGCACCGTCGTCGCCGCAGCGAGTTCGGCCAGCCGAGCGGACTGCTGCGTGCCGACGATCGCCACCGGCCGCGACGGATGGGCCAGCACGAAGGCGATCGCCACGGCGGCACGGGTGACGCCCTCGCGTTCGGCCAGGCGGTCGAGCACGGCCACCAGTTCGGGACGCACGCCGTCGCCGGTGGCGAGCCGGCCGCCGCCGAGCGGACTCCATGCGAGGGGCGTGATGCCGAGGGCCGCGCACTGGTCGAGCGTGCCGTCACGCAACGACTGCAGCGCGATCACCGAGAGTTCCGGTTGGGTCGATGCCAGCGGGAACCGGAGGTGGGCCTGCAGCGCAGCAGTCTGCGATGGCGTGTGGTTCGACACGCCGAATTCGCGCACGAGGCCTCGTTCCCGTAGCGACTCGAAGGCTTGCGCCACGGCTGCCGGATGGGTGAACGGGTCGGGCCGATGGATCTGGTAGAGGTCGACGTGGTCGACACCGAGGCGACGCAAGCTGGCCTCGCACGCGGCGACCAGGTAGGCCGGGTCGCTCACGTAGGGCACCCCCGGCACGATGCCGCCCTTGGTTGCCAGCACGATGCGATCGCGCAGCCCGGGCCGGTGCGCCAGGGCGGCGCCGAGGTTCTGCTCGCACGTGCCCCATCCGCTGCCGCCCCAGTCGAGGCCGTAGACGTCGGCGTTGTCGACCAGGGTCATCCCGGCGTCGACCGCCGCTTCCAACAGGTCCGCACTCGTACCCGGGTCGGCGTCGGTGAAGCGCCAGCACCCGAATCCGATCGGTCCGCACTCGAGCGCCCCGATCCGCCTCGCTGCGCCGTCGACCAACCACCGCCGGACCTCGGCGCTGTCGGCCACCCGCTGCATCTCGTCGTCACCCGCCGTGGCAGTCCCCGTCGCCGTCCCCATCGCCCGAACCCTACTCCCCCACCCCATCACCGTTTGTGAGCACACCCCTGCGATACGCAGCTCCGCTCACAATCGTCATCACCGGCCCGCCACGTCTGTGAGCACAACCCTGCTGAACCCGGCTCCACTCACAAACGCCATCGGCCCTCACCGATTGTGAGCACAACCCTGCTGTACCCGGTTGCGCTCACAATCGCCATCACCGGGCCGCCGCGTTTGTGAGTGCAACCCTGCTGGACCTGGCTGCGGTCACAGACACGGGTCAGGGGGTGGTGAGGAGGCGGGCGGCGACGCGTTCGCCGCTCTCGACGGCGCCCTCCAGGTAGCCGGTCCAGGTGGCGACGTGTTCGCCCGCCAGGTGCACCGGGCCGCACGGTTCGCGCAGCACCTGCCAGTGCGCAGTGATCTGGCCGGGGCGATACACCGCGTACGACCCGCCGTAGCGGGGCTCGCTGCTCCACGCCCGGGAGAAACCGCCGAGCGGTGCGGTGGGCGGCTGGTACATCGTGTCGATGTCGGCGGTGACGATGCGCATGCGCTCGGCCTCGTCGTGCTCGGCCAGACGGCGGCCACCGTCGCCACCCGTGTACGCCATCAGGACGCCCTCGTCGCCGGGCTGGTCGATCGCCGGCTCGTACACACGCTGCGAGGCGAGGTTGGAACTGGCGTAGCCCTTCGGCCAGGTGCGAGCCGGGTACTGCAGCGCCGTCTTGGTGACCGTGCCGTAGCCCAGTTCGGCAACTGCCCGAGCCAGCCTCGAGGGCAGCGGCGGGTCGAACTGCACGGCCCGCAGCGGCACCAGTGAACAGGCCAGCACGATGTGGTCGGCCTCGATCACCCGTCGAGTGGTGCGGGCCTCGACACCGCCGGCACCCCACGACACAGCAGTGAGCAGTTCGTCGTAGGCGATCGCTCCCGACAGCGCACCCTCGACCGCAGCGGCCAATGGCCCAACGATGGCAGCCATGCCGCCACGCACCCGATGCGCCTTCGTCACTCCGTGAACGTTGCTCTCGCGCATGTGGGCCCGCTGCTGGCCGACGAACAACGACGACACACCGGCAGGCTCCTCGGCGAACTCGCCCTGCGCATTGCGCTGGGCCAGCAGCGCCGACAGCCCGTGCAGGCCCAGCTCGTCGAGGATCGTCTGCATCGAGCGGGCATCGTGATACGCCGCCTCGGGATGCAGGTCGGGCCGGTCCGGGTCGGCGATGCCCGCACCGACCTGCTCGAACGCCTCGTCGTACGCGTCGAGTTCGTCCTGCAGCGAGGGCTGCATCGCCATGGCCATGTCGGCGTCGAGCAGTCGGCCATCGTGGAACAGCATCCGCCGGATGTGCGTCCACTCCTGGCCCTCCCCCAGCGTCTCCACCCCGAACCGGCGCATCAGGGCGAGCATCCGGTGATGATCGGTGTCGATCCACTCGGCGCCACTCTCGGCGTACTGGCCACCCACGAACCGGTCGTGCACCGTGCGCGCCCGGCCGCCTGCACGAGGGCTGCCCTCGATCAACTCGACGTGCACACCCGCACCGAGCAGTCGCTCTGCGACCGTGAGCCCGGCCATGCCCGCACCGACGACGAGTACCCGCATGATCGAGGTGACTGCTCAGCTACCCGTGAGGGTGGCTGCGATCTGCGACGAGGAATCGCCCGACTTGCGCAACACGTTGGCCAGGAAGGCGAGCATCGCCAGCGTGACGGCGAACAACAGCAACGCACCCACCGCCCAGAACGGTTTGATCTCGCTCTTGGTTGCGCTGACCAACGCCACCGGGAACGTGGACGATGCGCCGCTGATCTGGGTGGAGATGATGGTGTTGTCGAGGCACAGCGTGAACGACAGCAGACCGCCGGCGACGAGTGCCGACGAGATGAGCGGCAGGGTGATCTGGCGGAACGCTCGCCGCGGCGGAGCGCCGAGGTCGCCGGCAGCCTCCTCGAGCGACTCGTCGATACCGGCCAGACGGGCCCGAACAATGAGGGTGACCACCGCGCTCGCGTACAGCGACTGGCCCACCCACAGGCGCAGCATCTCGAAGGGCACGAAACCGAGGAAGTCGCTCTCGAACGGGCCGCCGATCCGCTTGAACCAGCCGGCCAGGGCGATGGCATCCATGATCTCGGGGGTGACGAGGATGAGGAACAACAGCGCCATCATCACCTTGCTCCAGGTGCCCGGGTGGCGGGCCAGAGCGACGCCACACAGGCCACCGAGCACCACCGCCATCACCGTGGCGCCGAAGGCGGCGATGAAAGAACCCCGGATGCTGTCGCCGACGCCGGCGTTCATGAAGATCGACTGGTACCAGTCGGTCGTCACGCCGTTCACGATGATGGCCACGACGAAGGCGACCGGGAACGACCACTTCGACAACAGTCGGCTGCGCTTGCCACGCACCGCTGCGACCAGACGTGGCAGCACGATGCCGATGGCGATGATTCCGGCGAACCACAGCAGCATCGGACCGATCTCGCCGAACTCGAACAGGCCCGTCATCGGCTGACCGGACTGGGTACGACCCGGCTCGCCGCCGTACCACACCGTGCTGTAGCTACCGCTCCACACCGGGAACGACGGGGCGTTGTTGAACGAGTGCCGCACCATCAGCAGGATCGGCACGAACAGGAAGATGAGCACGAGGGTGGTCCACACGGCGAGCGCCCAGTGCACGCCGTCGCGCTTGCGCACCTTCGGCTGGACGGGCTTGCTCTGCGCTCGGTACTCGCGGTGGGCGACGAGCGCTTCGGCCCGGTTCTGGCGCCACGAGTCGACCAATGGCCGAGCCAACACCAGCGCCTTGCGGGCCAGCCAGATGATGCCGGCAAAGACCACCAGAGAGAGCAGCACCATGCCGATCATCAGCACGGCCATCGCCGAACCCTGCGGCCAGTTCTGTGAACCACGGAACTGACTGTCGATCAGCGAACCGACCATGAACCCGTCGGCGCCACCGAGCACGGTGGCGGTGATGTAGTCGCCACACATCGGGATGAACGTCAGCAGCACGCCGGCCACGACCCCGGGCCCGGCCAACGGTACGGTGACCGATGCGAATGTCGACAGGCGGGTGCCGCCCAGATCTTTCGACGCCTCACGCAATGACGAATCGATGCGATCGAGGGCCACGAACATCGGCAACACCATGAAGCCGATGTAGTTGTAGACGATCGCCAGGAAGACGGCCGTGCGGGTACCGAGGATGTTGAGCGGTTCGTCGATGAGCCAGGTCTGCAACCACTGCGAGAACTCGCCGTTGGCCGACAACGGAATGCGCCACGCCACGGTGCGCATCAGGAAACTGGCGAAACTGGGCACGATGACGAGGCCGAGCAGGATGGCCCGCCACCGCTCGCTCACCTTGAACGCCAGGAAATACGACACCGGGAAACCGATCAGCAGACACAGTGCCGTCGCCGTGACGGCGATCTGCAGGGTGCCCTTGAACACCTTGAAGAACGTCTCGGAGAACACATTGCCGTAGTTGTCGAACGACAGCGACGTCAGGTCGACGGGCACCAACTTGCTCGAGTCCTTGGCCCCGAACGAGTACACGACGATCACGGCGATGGGCGCGATGAAGAACATCGCGTACCAGAGGAACGACGGGAGGGCGAGGCCCCACTTGGGGCCCCGCCTCCCGCGTTTCGTCGGCGCCTGTGCTGCTGCGGTCACGGCAGTGGAATGGCTCAGCCGGCGGCCTTGGCCTTGACCTTGTCGTAGATCTCGATCAGGCGGTCCTGCGCCGAGTTGACCGCACCGGTCTCCATCGTCTTCACCTGATCGTCAGTGAAGAAGATCATGTCGGCCCTGACCAGTTCGGGCAGCAACTCAGCGATCAGATTGTCGATCTGCTTCATGCCGCTGTGATAGCCGTGGTAGTTGAGGTCCTTGATGGAGATCTCGGGCGTGAGCAACCAGTTGATCCAGGCGTGTGCACCCTCGACGTTCGGCGCACCCGCGGCGATGCAGTACGTGTCCATCCAGATCTCGGTGGCAGGCGCACCCAACCCCCACACCCAGTTGTCGGGGTTGCCGCCGGCGTCGGCGATGCGGAAGTAGGCCTGGCGAGCATCACCGTTCCATGCCATCGACAGGTCGTAGGCACCCTCGGCCAGGGCCGAGGACGGGTAGCTGTCGAACGCCTTGATGTGCTGGGCGATGGTGCCGACCAGGTACTCCTCGCAGGCGTCGAGGTCTTCTGCCTTCTCGGTGGTCCAGTTGATGCCGTTGGCCCAGAAGTAGGGGCCGCACACGTTCGGGCCGGCGTCGAGCCACGAGCAGCGCCCACTGGCCTCACCGGCGCAGGCGTCCATGAACTCCTGCCAGGTGGTGATGGGCTTGGTGATCTTCGTCTTGTCGTAGAACCAGCCGGTGGAACCCCAGTTCTTGCAGACGCTGTAGTCGTTGCCCGGGTCCCAGTCGCGTGCCATGTAGAAGGGGTCGACGTTGCTCATGTTGGGCAGGAGGTCCTTGTTGAACTTCTGCAACAGGCCCTTCTCCACCATCTGCGGGATGTAGGGGCCGGTGGGCACCACGATGTCGAAACCGCTGGCCCCACCAGAGCTGGAGAGCTTGGTGATGAGGTCTTCGTTGCTCGGGTAGTAGTCGACCTTCATGGTGACGCCGAGGGTCGACTCGGCCAGCGCACCGATGATGTCGGGGTCGTTGTAGTCGCCCCAGGTGAACATGGCGAGGTTGCCGCTCGACTTGTTGATGACGTTGCTGTACTGGCTGAGCAGATCGCTGCCACCGCCGCCGCCAGCCGCGGTGGTGTCGGTGCCGCCGGCAGCCGTGGTGTCGGTGCTCTTGTCGTCGCTGCCGCAGGCGGCACCGATGATGGCGAGGCCAGCGGCGGCCCCACCGATCTGGAACAGCGCCCGGCGCGACAGCGCCTGGCGGAAGCTCGACGGTGCAAGCATGCGCATCGGTTCGTTCGGAGTGGTCATCTGGGCTCCCCCTTGCTGGTGGTGGTCACTACTGGTTGGTTCACGGGTATTGGACTGGAGTGCTCAGGACCCTGCCGAGGCAGGCTCTTCGAGCACGAGATCGGCCTGGTCGGCCGAGAACATGTACACATCGTCGGCGCTCCAGGCAGCCCATACGGGGTCGCCCGCATGGAGGCGCACCGCGTTGGCACGCGGGGTGAGCACGAGGATGGTTCGACTCGGGGTGCGTACGACGTACTGCAGGGTGTCGCCGAAGTGCGATACCCCGGCGATCTCGCCGACGACCGTGTTGGCCGACGAACCAGGGTCAGATGCATGCAACACGACGCTCTCGGGGCGCACCGCGGCCAGAGCCGGCAGGCCTGCAGGCACCTTCTCCTCCGGCTTCGACACGACGAACACTGTGCCGTCGTCGGCCTTCACTCCGTCGCCGGTGGCCGTGCCCTTCCAGAAGTTGTTGCGGCCGATGAAGCCGGCCACGAACGCCGACGCGGGGCGCTCGTACACCGTCTCGGGGTCGGCGAGTTGCTCGACATGGCCTTCGAGCATGATGGCGATGCGATCGCTCATGCTCATGGCCTCTTCTTGGTCGTGGGTGACGAAGATGAAGGTGATGCCGAGCTGGCTCTGCAGCAACTTCAGCTCGATCTGCATCTCCTCGCGCAGTTTGCGATCGAGCGCGCCGAGCGGCTCGTCGAGCAAGAGCACGCTGGGCCGATTGACCAACGCACGGGCAACGGCGACACGCTGCTGCTGGCCGCCCGACATCTGCCGCGGCTTGCGTTCGGCCAACTTGCTCATCTTCACCATGTCGAGTGCCTCGGCCACACGGGCGGCGATCTCTGTCTTCGAAACACCCTTTTGGCGCAGGCCGTAGGCAACGTTCTCGGCCACGGTCATGTGCGGGAACAGTGCGTACGCCTGGAACACGGTGTTCACATCGCGCTTGTACGGGGGAACACCCTGCACGTACTCGCCGCTGATGCGGATGAAGCCCTCGTCGGGCTGCTCGAACCCTGCCAGCATGCGCAGTGTGGTGGTCTTGCCGCAGCCGCTGGGGCCGAGCAGCGACAGGAACTCGCCCGGCTTCACGACCAGGTCGAGGTGGTCGACAGCGACCATCGTGCCGAACCGCTTGGTGACGCCGACCAGTTCGACGCTGCCGCGCTCGCTCATCCCCGGTGCACCGGTCGGCACTGGCTGGCTCACGTCGATCACTCCCCCGAGTTCTGCCCGCCGGCACGCCGGCAGATGATGTCGTCGATCCGTACGAAGCGATCGAGTCGCCTGGTCACGAGTGCAAGTTGTACCACATCGGGGCTGCTCGGGGCACCCCGCCTCGCGAACCGCGTGTGAACAACCGGCGCGGCAACGGATCCGTTTGCATCACCCTCGCCAGACCGACATGATTCGCACCGCATGAATCGAGCTGCCAGCCACCTCGACCCCACCGATCAGGCGATCGTCGAGCACCTCCAACGCGACGGGCGGATGCCCTACACCCGGCTCGGCGCGGCCGTCGGCCTGTCGGAGGCAGCGGTGCGTCAGCGTGTGCAGCGCCTCATCGACAGCGGTGTGATGCAGGTGGTGGCGGTCACCAACCCGCTCTCCATCGGCTACCGGCGCATGGCCATGATCGGTGTGCGAACCGAGGGGCCCAGCGACACCGTGGCGGCGTCGCTGCAGGCGATGCCCGACATCGACTATCTGGTGGTGACGGCCGGTTCGGTCGACCTGCTGTGCGAGGTGGTGGTCAGCGACGACCGCGATCTGCTGGAACTGACCAATCGCATCCGGCGGGTGCCCGGTGTGGTGTCGACCGAGACGTTCATCTACCTCGACCTGGTGAAGCAGACCTTCACCTGGGGCGCCCACTAGCGGAACGAGCCGCCTGCGTCGAGTGGTGGCGGCAGTCAGCCGATGACCGAACGCAGGACGAACTTGCTCTCGGTGCGCGCTGCACCAGCTTCGGCCTTCAGCCAGCGGATGAACGCGTCGAGCCCGGCGGCACCGGCGCAGTCGACGATGACCGTGTAGTCGGCGGGCCCGGTGACGTAGACGGCCAGCGCCACCTCGTCGCGGCCGGCGAGCAGCACCTCGAAGTCGGCCGGGTCGAGGCCGGGCGGCAGTTCGACGTCGATGACCGCACGCACCGAACGACCGAACGCGGCCGGGTCGACCTGCGCCGCATAGCCGCGGATGATGCCGCGCTCCTCGAGGCGCCGCACCCGGTCGGCCGCCGAACTCGGGGCCAGGTGCACGCGGTCGGCCAGTTCACGCCAACTGATCCGCCCCTCGCGGCGAAGCTCCTCGACGATTCGTCGGTCGATGGAGTCAATGACCGTTGATTCATCGTTCATCGCCACAGTCTGCACGGCGAACTCCGCCAGATCAACGGCGTCGCCCGGTGGATCATGTGGAACATGAGCACCACTGCACCTGCACTGGCCACCGTCGGAGTCCCGAAGGAGATCAAGACCGCCGAACACCGGGTGGCGATGACCCCTGACGGCGTGCGCGAATTCGAACGACTGGGCATCGACGTGTTCGTCGAGACCGGGGCCGGGGAAGGCGCCGGATTCCGCGACGACGACTACCGCGCTGCGGGCGCCGACATCGTGCCCACCGCCGCCGATGCGTGGGCCCAGCAGATGGTGGTGAAGGTGAAAGAGCCCAAGGCCGAAGAGTTCGGCTTCCTGCGACCCGACCTCACGCTGTTCACCTACCTGCACCTGGCCGCCTACCCGGCGGTGGCCGAGGCGCTGGTGGCGTCGGGCTGCACCTCGTTCGCCTACGAGACCGTGCAGCTGCCGGGTGGCGCGCTGCCGCTGCTGGCGCCGATGAGCGAGGTGGCCGGACGCCTCGCCCCGCAGATGGGTGCCCACTACCTGGAACGGCACAACGGCGGCCGCGGTGTGCTGATGGGCGGAGCGCCCGGCGTGCAGCCAGCCAAGGTGGTGGTGCTCGGCGCCGGCAACGTGGGCTGGAACGCGGCGTGGATCGCGGCGGGCATGGAGGCCGAGGTGGTGCTGTTCGACAAGAACCTCGACCGACTGCGCTGGGTCGACCAGATCCACCGTGGCCGCATCGTCACCATCGCATCGAACCGTGGCGCCATCGAGCGCTACATCGCCAACGCCGACCTCGTCATCGGCGCGGTGCTGGTGGCCGGTGGCCGGGCACCCGTGGTGGTGAGCGACGACATGGTGCGCTCGATGAAGCGTGGCGCCGTCATCGTCGACGTGGCGGTCGACCAGGGCGGCTGCATCGAGACCATCCACGAGACCAACCACAACGAGCCCGTCTACGAGATGCACGGCGTGCTCCACTACGCGGTGGGCAACATGCCCGGCGCCGTGCCGCACACCAGCACCTACGCCCTCACCAACGCCACCCTCCCCTACCAACTCGACCTCGCCCACTACGGCGCCGCCGGCGTCGTGGCTCGCGACGAGGCGATGGCCCACGGGTTGAACACCGCCGGTGGGCACGTCACCAACGCACCGGTGGCCGAGTTCCTCGGCGTGCCCTTCGTCGAGCCACACGCAGCCCTGCAGTCCTGACCGCCGCACGGCACACGTTCGGCCCTGCAGTTCGGGGTTACCGGCCAGTACGGTGGCGCCATGGCCACCCTCGCCTCCGAACTCGACCTCACGATGCTGCCCTTCTCGGAGGACGGCGACGAGTACCGCCGCATCGTTCGTGAGGGAAGGGCCGGCGGGCAGTGGCTGTTCCGCACGATGCTGGGCTACGGCGTCGCCAGTTACGAAGACACGCTCGGCATCCTGCGCGACAAGCGCTGGCACAGCGCGTCAGGGCGCATCCCCGAGATGATGGGCATCACCCGTACCGACTTCCTCGAGCGCCAGGGCGAGAGCATCCTGTCGGCGGAGGGCGAGGTGCACACCCGGTTGCGCCGGCTGGTGGCACCGGCGTTCTCGCCCCGTTCGGCCGACCGGCTGCGGCCGTTCATGCGCGAGGTGATGAACAGCCTGGTCGACGCCGTCGCCGCCGATGGGGGGGCCGATTTCGTGGCCGACATCACCGAGCCGTACCCCATCCCCATCATCTGCGAGCTGCTCGGCGCACCGAAGAGCGACTGGCAGCTGTTCAGCCGCCTGGCGTCGGACGTGCTCGAGATCTTCTCGTTCGACCTGGCCGACAAGATCGACCTCGTCATCGCCGCCCAGGACGAGCTGAACGCGTACACCCGCGAGCTCATCGCCGAGCGCCGGGTGAAGCCCGCCGACGACCTGCTGACCGATCTCATCGCCGCCGAAGAGGCCGGCGACCGGTTGAGCACCGACGAACTGGTGATGATGGTGAACGCCGTCATCGTGGGCGGCACCGACACCACCCGTAACCAGTTGGGTTGCGCCGTGTCGCTGTTCGCCGAGCACCCCGACCAGTGGGCGCTGCTGGCCGAACGACCCGAGCTGGCCGGCCGCGCCGTCGAGGAGTCGATGCGGTTCTTCGGTGCCGTGCGCGGCACGATGCGCTTCGCCAGCTGCGACATCGAGTACCGCGACGTGCTGTTCCCGGCGGGCACGTTCATCGGTATCGGCCTGGCCGAGGCCAACCACCAGGCCGACGTGTTCCCGAACCCCGACACGTTCGACATCACCGCCCCGGCGCCCGATCAGCCGCAGCTCACCTTCGGCGCCGGCATCCACTACTGCCTCGGCGCCGCGCTCGCCCGCGCCGAACTGCAGGAGGCCCTGCCGCTGCTGGCCCAGCGCATGCCGAACCTGCGTGTCGACGGTGCCATCACCTGGAAGCCCGACGGCGTGGGCATCTTCGGCCCCGCCCACATGCCCATCACTTTCGACGCCGGCCACTGACCCCGGCCACAGCGACAGGTGAGGCCGACGGCGAGCCTCCCGTCTCACCGCACAGGCCGGGCGCGCAGCTGGGGTCGACACGGCGCGACGGCGCGTCGTACGGTGCGGCCATGGCGAAGGAACTGAAACTCGGCTACAACACCGGCTACTGGGGCAGCGGGCCGCCCGCCGGCGCCCTCGAGGCCATCCAGGAGGCCGAGCGACTCGGCTACACCTCGGTGTGGACCGCCGAGGCCTACGGCAGCGATGCCATCACGCCCCTCGCCTGGTGGGGTGCGCACACCAAGAAGGTGCAGTTGGGCACGGGCATCATCCAGATGAGCGCCCGCACCCCGGCCGCCACGGCCATGGCAGCGATGACGCTCGACCACCTGTCGGGCGGCCGCTTCATCCTCGGCCTCGGTGCGTCGGGTCCGCAGGTGGTGGAGGGCTGGTACGGCCAGCCCTATCCGAAGCCGCTCGCCCGCACCCGCGAGTACGTCGACATCGTGCGCAGCATCATCCGCCGCGACCAGCCGATCAACCACCAGGGCGAGTTCTACACGATGCCGTATCCGGGCGGGGCCGGCCTCGGCAAGCCGCTGAAGAGCACCATCCACCCGTTCCGCACCGAGATCCCCATCTATCTCGGCGCCGAGGGGCCGAAGAACGTGGCGCTGTCGGCCGAGATCTGCGACGGCTGGCTGCCGCTGTTCTTCAGCCCGAAAGAAGACGCCTTCTACCGGCAGTGCCTGGCCGAGGGCTTTGCCAAGGCCGGCGAACCCGGCAAGGCCGACCGCTTCGACGTGGCCTGCGGCGTGATGATCATCCCCGGCGACGACGTCGAGAAGTGCGCCGACTTCGTGCGCCCCTTCCTGGCGCTCTACGCCGGTGGCATGGGTGCCCGCGGCGCCAACTTCCACTTCGAGGTGTTCGCCCGTATGGGCTACGAAGACGTGGCGCTGAAGGTGCAAGACCTCTACCTGGCCGGCAAGAAGGCCGAGGCAGCCGCCTCGATCCCGCTGCAGATGGTGGAAGACGTCGCCCTCGTCGGCCCGCCCGACAAGATCCGCGGCGAACTCGACCGGTGGCGCGAGACCTGCATCACCACGTTCCTGCTCAGCGGGCCCAAGCAGATGCTGCCCGTCTACGCCGACCTGCTGCTGGGCTGAGGCCCAGAGCAGCAGTTCAGTCGCAGCAGCTGTCGCGCCAACCGCAGGCACGGCACTTGAAGTGGGCGTGCTCGGGGTGCAGCGCGCCGCCGCACAGCGGGCACTCGGGGAACACCCCGAACCGGGTCGCACAGGTGGGCGACGGAGCCGTGGAGACAGGAGCCGCGGTCGCAGTCCCTGACGCAGAAGGTGACACAGTGTCGGGCACGGCGCAGAAGGTTGCCAGACGTGATCGAGCCGCGCGCGGATCCGGACTCACCGGTACCGCAGCAGTAGGGTTGGCGAGCCGTCCCCCACTTCAACACCACCCATGACCTCTGCGATCACCGCCCCCGAGGGGTCGCGACGCCCCGCCCACGGCACCGCCGCCGCCGCGCTGCGCCACCGCGACTTCCGCATCCTGTGGTTGGGCTTGTTCGCGTCGAACGTCGGCACGTGGATGCAGACCCTGGTGCTGCCTGCCTACATCGCCGATCGCACCAACTCGGCGCTCTGGGTGGGCCTGTTCGCCTTCGCCCAGATGGGGCCGCTCCTGCTGCTCTCGATCCCGGGCGGCATGTTGGCCGAGCGCTTCCCGCGCAAGACGTGGATGATCCTCCTGCAGGCCGAGCAGTTGTTGCTCGCCATCGTTGTGGCCGCACTGGTGGCGGCCGACTCGGCGCTCATGTGGCTGTTCCTCACCCAGTTGCTCATCGGCATCGGCAATGCGCTGAACGCCCCGGTGCTGCAGAGCACGCTGCCCAACCTGGTCGATGTACGCGACCTGCCGGGCGCCATCAGCCTCAACTCGGTCATGATCAACGGCTCGCGCGTCATCGGCCCGGCCATCGCCGCGGTGCTGATGACCAGGGGCGTCACGGCGCCGCAGATCTTCGTCCTCAACGCCGTCACCTATCTGTTCGTCATCGTGGCGCTCGTCATCATCACCGTGCCGGTGTTGGCCAAGGCCACCGACGCCCAGGGCTGGGCCAACGTGCTGCACGGGGTGCGCATCGCCCGGCGGCGCACGATCGTCGGGCGCCTGCTGGTGGGCATGGCGCTGTTCTCGTTCCTCTGCCTGCCGTACGTGGGCCTGTTCCCCATCATGGTGAAGCAGGCGTTCGACGTGTCCTCGATCAGTTCCACCTACAAGTGGCTGTACGCCGTGTGGGGTCTCGGCGCCTGCCTCGGTGCACTGTCGATCGGCACGTTCCTGGCGCAGACCGACAAGCGCCGCCTCATCGCCCCGTTCTTCATCGGCTTCGCCGTCAGCCTCACGGCGTTCGCGCTGCTGCGCTCGGCCGGCCCGGCGTTCCCCGTCGGGTTCCTCCTCGGCTTCTGCTACTTCGGACTCGCCACGTCGATGCTCACCGTGGTGCAGCAGAACCTGCGCAGCACCGAGCGCGCCCGGGTGATGTCGCTGTGGTTCATGGCGTTCGGCGGCATGGTGTCGATCGGTGCATTGGCGTTCGGACCGATCGTCGATGCCATCGGTGCACGCGGGGTGATGCTGCTCGGCGCAGTCGCCGCACTCGGGCTGGCGTGGTGGTGCGACGTGTCGCGCCGGGCCGTGTCAACCCTCGACGACGAGGCCGCCGCCGAGGGCGACCAGGTCGCGGGCCACACGCTCGAGGCCCGCAGCGCGGCTGGCCTTGACGAGCACGGCGTCGCCGCCGGCGAGTGACCCCAGCGCCGCCGACGGGTCGTCGAGTGGAGCCGTGCCGTACAGCTCGGTGCCCACGGCCATCACCTCGACGCCGCGCTCGGCCGCATACCGGGCGATCGCTGCGTGCTCGGCAGCGGGTTCGCTGATCTCGGCCATCACACCGATCACCGCCACCCGACGCTCGGCGGGCAGCGCCACCAGCGCATCGATGGCGGCGCGCATCGATGTGGGGTTGGCGTTGTAGCAGTCGTTCAGCACCAGCGCGCCCGATGCGGTGCGCACGATCTCCATCCGCATCGCCGTGAGGTGCACCGCTTCCAGCGCCGCAGCACCAGCGGCCACATCGCCGCCCACCGCACCGACGCACGCCAACGCCGCAGCAGCGTTCATCGCCATGTGGCGCCCGCTCACGCCCAGACGCACCCGGTGCGTGCCCCACGGCGTGTGCGCATCGAACGAGGCACGGGCGAGGTCATCGAGTTCGATGCCGTCGATTCGCACGTCGGCGTCGGCGGCCTCACCGAACAGCAGCACCGAGCCGGCGCAGCGAGCCGCCATCGCTCGCACCCGGTGGTCGTCGGCATTCAGCACGGCGATGCCAGTGGCGGGCAGTGCCTCCACCAGTTCGGCCTTGGCCCGGGCCACCCCGTCGATGCCGCCCACCCGATCACTGTGGGCCTCGGCCACACGGGTGACCACACCGATCGACGGCGGGGCGATACCGCACAGACGGCTGATCTCACCGAAACCGCGCATGCCCATCTCGAGCACCAGCACCTCGGTGTCGTCGGGGGCGTTCAGCACGGTGGTGGGCAGGCCCTGGTCGTTGTTGAAGCTGCGCTCGTTGGCCCAGGTGCGCCGACTGGCGTCGAGCGCGGCCCAGGCGAGGTCTTTCGTGCTGGTCTTGCCCACCGAGCCGGTGACACCGATGACTTTGGCCGGGCTGCGACGCACCCGATCAGCAGCGAGCGCCATGAGTGCCTGCAGGGTGTCGGCCACCTCGATGGCCGATCCAGCGCTCGCGCTGTCGGTCGACGGCCGTGCGGTCAGGTAGGCCGCAGCACCGCGCTCGAGCGCCATCGGGATGAAGTCGTGCCCGTCGCGTTCGGCCACCAGCGGCACGAACAGCTGCCCCGGTTGCAGCGAGCGACTGTCGAACGACACCCCGTCGATGGCCACGTCGGGGCCGACGAGCCGGCCGCCCGCCGCCTGGGCCGCGTCGAGTGCTCCGAATCGCATCGCCCACACGGTACCGTCGAGCCGATGAGCGCCGACGACCGCATCAACCTGATCGTGCTCTACGGCGGTCAGTCGGCCGAGCACGACGTCAGTTGCACCACGGCCGCACACGTACTGCGCGCCGCCAGCCCCAGCCGCTACCGCATCACACCCATCGGCATCTCGCGCACCGGCGTGTGGTCGCTCGACACGGCTGCCCAGGCTGCCCTCGACTCGGGACCCGACGCACTGCCCGGCCGCCTCGAGCCCACGGGCGTCACCGTGTCGGCCAGCCCGTTCCTGGCGGGCGAGGTGGCCGCCGGCGGCACCACAGTGGTGATGCCGCTGCTGCACGGCCCGATGGGCGAAGACGGCACGGTGCAGGGCCTGCTCGAACTGCTCGACGTGCCGTATGTGGGCAGCGGTGTGCTCGGTTCGTCGCTGTGCATGGACAAGGCGATGGCCAAGCAGGTGGCCGGTGCGGCGGGTATCCCACAGGCCCGCTACCGCGCCTTCCGCGAGTGCGACGTCACGCCGTCGCTGGTCGACGACATCGTCGCCGACCTGGGCCTTCCCGTGTTCGTCAAGCCCGCCAACATGGGTTCGTCGATCGGTGTGTCGAAGGCCAAGTCGGCTGAACAACTGCACGCCGCCATCGACGTCGCCCTCGGCTACGACGAGTGGGTCGTGGTGGAAGAGTCGATCACCGGCCGCGAGATCGAAGTGGCGGTGCTGGGCAACCTGCAACCCCGCGCCAGCCTGCCGGGCGAGGTGCAGCCTGGCGCCGAGTTCTACGACTACGCCGACAAGTACCTCGACGACGGGTCGCGCACACTCATCCCCGCTCCCCTGCCCGACGCTGTCACCGCCGAGGTACAGGCACTGGCCGTGCGTGCCTTCCGGGCGCTGCGCTGCGACGGCCTGGCCCGAGTCGACTTCTTCTACGAAGACGGCCCGTCGGGCCGCGGCCTGCTGCTGAACGAGGTGAACACCATCCCCGGGTTCACGCCCATCTCGATGTACCCGAAGATGTGGATCGCGAGCGGCCTGTCGTACGCGGCGCTCATCGACGAACTCGTCGACCTCGCCCTCGACCGCCACGCCCGCCGCCGCCGCAACACCGGCCGCTGAGGCGGACGATTCGATCAGCGTGAGTCCCTCGAGGCGACGCTGGTTCCTCCCAGCGGTGGATCACCGTCCGACCACAGGCGGATGCGTCCACCCGCCCCGGTCATTACCGTCGACCACATGACTCCCACAGTGCGCTCCACCCCTGCCTGGGCCGCTGCTCTCGCGGTGCTCGCGTCGTTCAGCCTGTTGGCCGTGGCGTGTTCCGATGACGCGACGTCCTCGGCGATCGCGACGCTCCCGACCCCGGCCACCACGACCCCAGGCACCACGGCCCCGGCCACCACGACACCGGCCGCCACGCCGATCACGACGGGTCCCGCACGTGACGACACCCGAGCGATTGCTGCGACACGCGCCATCTACAGCTCGATCGCCGACGACGATCCGGGCTGCACTGTCGCGGTGGGTCGTGGCGGCGACGTGATCTTCGCCGAGGCATACGGAGCGTCCTTGCTCGACCCGCAGGTTCCGATGACAACCGACACCGTGGTCGACATCGGATCGACCTCGAAGCAGTTCACCGCGACGGCGATCGCCCTGCTCGCCGAGGACGGCCGCGTCGATCTCGATGCGCCGCTGGCCACCTACGTGTCGGACCTGCCGGCATGGTCCGAGCAGGTCACTGTGCGACAGCTCATCCATCATCAGTCCGGTATCGAGGACTACATCGTGCTCCTGGTCGAATCCGGGGTGGCCCTGACCGATCCGGCCGACGATGCCGATGCGCTGCGCGTGCTGAACGAGGCCACCCAGCTCCGGTTCGAACCCGGCACCGGCTGGGAATACTCGAACTCCAACTACTTCCTCCTCGCGCAGGTGGTACTGAACGTCACGGGCGACGACCTCGGCACCTTTCTCTCCAGCGAGGTGTTCGCACCGCTCGACCTTCGCGCAGTGATGGACCCAACCGCTGCGATTGCGGAGAAGGCGACTTCGTACGGCGACGCCGGTGGCAAATGGCAGGTTGCCGATAGCCCATGGACGCAGCTGGGCGACGGTGGCGTGCAGACCACGCCGAGCGAACTCGTGCACTGGGCGTCGCAGTACTGGGCGCCCACCATCGGCGGTCCCGACATCAACGCCGTCCGCTTCGACGACGCGGTGGAGGTCGACCCAGAAGAGGCATCGGCACCGAGGTACGGGTTCGGGATGATTGAGTTCGACCTGGACGGCCGTCGCGTCTTGTCGCACTCAGGCGGATGGGGCGGGTTCGTCACCACCTTCCTCGTCGTCCCCGACGAGCAACTCGTGGTGACCGGTACCTGCATCGCTCCGGAGTCCGTCCCGGTCACGGACTCCGGCGACGAAGGCATCGACATCCTGCGCGCCTGGCTCGACGCCTGACGAGAGACGCACGACCTCCGATGCCACCTCCAGGGACGCGATCATGACGGGTTCAGCGCTCGCGATTTCTCCGCTGAGAAACGCGCCCCCAGCTGGGAACGTGCCCCACTACAGTGCGCCTGAGTGGCTTCCGCTGAACTGCATGTAGAGGGGCGCTCGTTGCTTCGTCGGATCCTGGGCGTGGCTGCGGGCGCTGCATTGGCGCTCTGCGCGGTCGTGGTGGTTTCGCACGACGCCTATCAGGCGGCTTCCTTCAATGCCACCGACCTGCTCTGCCAACGCTCCGACGGATCGCTCTGGCGGGACCCGTCACAGGGTTGCACTGGTGGTGAGGATCTGCGCTGCACGGAAGGCACAGGGTGCGCAGACTCAACGATGGTCTCGGAGGGCTGGCGCCACGCCTGCACATGGCTCGTCTTCGACAAAGAGATCGCACCTCGTGGAGAAGAGCCGTTCCACGAGGGGCCATCGCCGGGCGGCGGCTGCCTCGGCCGCAAGTAGACCAAGACGCGTCGAACCATGCCGAAGGACGATGCCCTCGACTCCTTCCAGGGCCAGACTGCGTAGCGCCTAGCTGCCGCTACGCGCTCGCCACTTCTCAGCGGAGAAACGCGTGGAAGAGGTGGTAACGCTTCCGGAGCTTCACGATGGGAACTCGTCGACGACTCGATGACCGGAATATCGGTACCGACCTGACCAGTGCCGTGCGACGATGGCACCGTGGATGAGTACATCGAAGTGAACCTCGCGAACTGGAACAGTCGGGTCGCGCATCACGAACACGGCTACGGCCTCGAGCAGTTCCGAACCGACCCCGCACATCTCTCGGACGTGGTGCGTTTCGATCGTGCGCGCCTCGGCAGCATCGAAGGTCTCGACGTGGTGCATCTGCAGTGCCACATCGGCACAGACACACTGTCGCTCGCACGGCTCGGCGCCCGCAGCGTCACGGGCGTCGACTTCTCCGCACCGGCGCTGGCGGTGGCGACGCAACTCGCCGCCGATTGTGGAGCCCCGATCGAGTACGTCGAGAGCGAGTTGTACAGCGCGATCGACGCGCTCGGCGCCGGTCGCTTCGACCTCGTCTACACCGGCATCGGAGCCCTCTGCTGGCTGTCCGATGTCCGCCGATGGGCGAACGTTGTCGCCGCGCTCTTGCGACCCGGTGGCCGACTGTTCATCAGGGAGGGACACCCGATGCTCTGGACGTTGGCCGACCCGCGGGCCGATGGTCTGTTGGTCGTCGAGTTTCCCTACTTCGAAACCGAAGGCGTGCACTTCTCCGAGCCGTTCAGCTACGTCGAGCACGACGAGCCATTGGGATCACCAGACATCGTCCACTTCAACCACGGTCTCGGCGAAGTGATCACCGCACTCATGAATGCAGGCATGGCGCTGACTGCCATCGAGGAACACAACACCGTGCCGTGGAACCCGTTGGGCGACGCAATGGAAGACGTCGGGGACGGGGAGTATCGACTCCGCAACACCCCAGACCGGCTGGCCGCTACGTACACCTTGCAGGCCGTCAAATCGCATTGACAAGGCACACCAGGAACGGGTTGGCGCTCGACAACAGTGCTGCCGCCAAGAAGTTCTTCGAGACTCTTTCCAACAGCGTGCAGCGCTATCTCGTCGACAACATCACCAGCGCCAAGGCACCGGCGACGCGGCAACGCCGAATCGCCGCACGCTGTCGGCCTCTTCCTCGCGGGAAAGGCGCGGTAGCGGCCAGCGCTGCGTCAAGAACTGCCTGACGCTGCGCTCGCGGTTTCTCCGCGGAGAAAACCGAAGGTCAGGCGGCGTCGGCGACCCAGCGGGTGCGGAACTCGTCGGCGGTCAACTCCGCGAACTCGCGCTCGGCGGCGCTCACATTGTCGAACACCGACCCGGGTGCATTCTTCACGGTGGCGACGACCTTGCCTGTCGACCGCCTGCGAATGTCGAGCACCTCCTGCCAGACCGGCGGACCGGGCACCGTGGTGGGCCCACCCGACGCAAAGACTCCGGCGAGGCCCCACCCGAACAGACGACGCAAGCGACTCGAACGCCGCCTGCTGATGGTGAACTCATCAGCTGCAATCATGCCTAAGGAGCCTATTCCCACTCCGACCCGTAGCGCAGAGATGTTCCCGCGCTTCCGTGATCCGATAGCGAATGCTCTGCGACTCACGGCAGAGAAACCGAGTCAGGGCGTGAGGGCGGCTCGGAGGAAGGCGAGCAACTCGGTGCGCAGGCGGCGCAGACCAGCGGGCGACGCCTCCCAGCCGGTGACGCGCAGTGCTCCGACCGATGAATCCAGTATCCTTACTTTCGTAAATGAGTAAGGAGGCGCGATGGAGATCGCAGCCAAGATGAGCTCCAAGGGCCAGATCACGGTTCCCAAGGCGGTCCGTGACGCCTTGGGCATCGGCGAGGGGGACAGCGTGGTGTTCCGCGTCGAGGGCAATCGTGCCGTGCTGGCGCGTACACCTGACTTCCTGTCGCTTGCCGGAACGATCAAGGTTCCGGCAACCCGACGCAATGCGGCGTGGAACGACGTGGTCCGCACGACCCGCTCCGGCCGTGCCGACACGCGCCGATGACGGCGTTCGTCGACACGAACATCCTCGTCAGGCACCTCACCGGTAACCCGCCGGCGATGGCCAAGCGAGCCACCGCCTTCCTCGCCAGCCAACCCGAGCTGTACCTGGCCGACCTGATCGTCGCCGAGACCGTGTACGTGCTCGAGTCGTTCTACAAGGCCCCTCGCGACCAGGTCGCCATGGCGATGCGGTCGCTCATCGCCATGCGCTCGATGCTGACGGTCGACCCCGCACTGCTGCTTCGAGCCGTCGAGGTCTACGAGGTCGATCGGTTGGACTTCGCCGAGGCGTACCTCGTGGCGTGTGCAGAGCGCACTGGTGTCGGCAGCATTGCCTCATTCGACCAGGCCATCGACCGGGTCACCACGGTGACCCGGATGGAACCCTGACCAACGCCGAACGTATCGACCTCGCCCTCGACCGCCACGCCCGCCGCCGCAACGCCGCCCGCTGAGGCGGATGCACCGCCGAGTAAGCGGGCTGCGGGTGCTGGCCCCGAGCACGCGGAGCCCGCATACCCGGCAGATGGCGCGGTTCGACTCGTGTGGCGCGCTGCGACTCGGGTCAGGGGGTGAGGGCGGCGCGGAGGAAGGCGAGCAACTCGGTGCGCAGGCGGCGTAGGCCGGCGGGCGACGCCTCCCAGCCGGTGACGCGCAGTGCCTCGGGCTCGGTGGCGATACCCGTGACCGTGGCGTAACAGAGGGCAGCGATCAGGCCCGGGTCGGCGCGGCGCAAACGCCCCGCATCCATCTCGGCGCTCAGGTACGCCTTGGCCCGATCGGCCAGCGGACGCAGCGAACTGGTGAGGCCGTCGGTGACCGAGCGGTCGAGGCGGCTCACCTCGCGCACCAGGCCCAGCAGGGCCGGGCGCCGCACCGCCGGGCGGAACACGGCGCGAACCACCGCCTCGATACGGTCGAGCGGATCGTCGGTGGCGGCACGTACCGCGGCATCCACCGCCAAGGCCAACTCGGCCGCCACCTCGGCCAGGACGGCCTGGAGCAGTTCGTCCTTGCTGGGGAACCAGTAGAGCAACGTCTGCTTGGCCACCCCCACCTCGGCGGCGATGACGTCGAGCGACACGGCATCGACCCCGCGCTGGCCGAACAGGTCGGTGGCGGCGGTGAGGATGCGTTGGCGGGTGGAGGTGCGCATGGGGTGCTCGGCAGGAAGGGGTGGCGGCGGTTCTCTACCATATGGTAGACACTCGTTCTGATGATCAGCGAACAGCTCGCCGGCAAACGCATCGCCATCACCGGCGGCACCGGGTTCGTGGGCACCGCGCTCATCGAACGCCTGCTGCGCGGTGCACCGGGTTGCGAACTCGTCCTGCTCGTACGGCCCAGCAAGCGCCACGACGCCACCGAACGCGTGCGCCGCGAGATCTTCAAGAACAACGCCTTCGACCGCCTGAAGGCCGACCTGAAAGACACCGCCGAACCATTCGAAGCGATGGTGGCGCGCCGGGTGCGAGCCATCGGTGGCGACGTCAGCACCGACGGCCTCGGCCTGAACGACGCCGACCGCGCCCTGTTCGCCAGCTGCGACACGGTCATCCACTCAGCCGCCGCCGTGGCCTTCGACTCGCCGCTCGACTCGGCTGTCGAGATCAACCTGCTCGGCCCGGTGCGCATCGCCGAGACACTCAACACCCTCGGCGTCACCCCCCACCTGGTGGCCGTGAGCACCTGCTACGTCGCCGGGAACCGCCGTGGCAACGCACCCGAGGAACTCGTCAGTGAGGGCCCGTTCGATCTCGGCCTGAACTGGCGCAAAGAGGTCGCCGCCGCCCGGCGGCTGCGCAGCGACACCGAGGCCGCCAGCCGCGACCCCGAGCGCCTGCGTGGCTTCCGCGCCGAGGCCCGCAAGGAGTTGGGTGCCGCGGGCGCACCCGCCCTGGCCGGCAAGACCGAGCAACTGCGTGAGCGTTGGGTGAGCGACCAGTTGGTCGAGGCGGGCCGCGCCCGCGCTGCCAGCGTCGGCTGGCCCGACGCCTACGCCTACACCAAGGCCCTCGGCGAACAGGCCCTCACCGAGACCAAGGGCAACGTGCCGGTCAGCATCGTGCGCCCATCGATCATCGAGTCGTCGCTCGCCGAGCCGTTCCCCGGTTGGATCCGCGGCTTCCGCATGGCCGAGCCGGTCATCATCAGCTACGCCCGCGGCCTGCTGAAGCAGTTCCCCGGCGTACCCGAGGGCACCGTCGACGTCATCCCGGTCGACATCGTCGTGGCCGCCATCATCGCTGTCGCCGCCACCGGCCCCACCGCCCCGCGCATCACCCAGGTGGCCAGCGGCGGCATCAACCCGCTGCGCTACAAGTTGCTCGTCGACAACGTGCGCGACTGGTTCACCGAGCACCCGCTGTACGACCCCGAGGGTCAGCCGATCGTGGTGCCCGAGTGGCAGTTCCCTGCCCGCGGCAAGGTGCAGCAACAGTTGCGCACCGCCAAGGCCGTCGCCGAACGCACCGAACGGGCGCTGCAGATGCTGCCCCTGCGCGGCCGCCAGGCCACGTGGGCCGCGAAGCTGGAAGAACGCAAGAACGACATCGACCGCGCCTACGAGTACGTGCAGCTGTACGGCCTGTACACCGAGTGCGAGGCCATCTATCAGGTCGACAACCTGATGGGCCTGTGGGACGGCCTCGACGCCGCCGACCAGGCTGCGTTCAACTTCGATCCGCGCAGCGTCGACTGGCCCACCTACGTGGGCACCATCCACCTGCCATCGGTGGTGCAGCACGCCCGCGCCAAAACCACACCCGGCAAGAACCGCAACGACCGCGCCGACCGTCTGCGCCGCAGCATCCTGTCGCCCGAGCGCCACGTGGCCGCCTTCGACCTCGAGAACACGCTCATCGCCAGCAACGTGGTGGAGAGCTACTCGTGGCTCGCCACCCGGCGGCTGAACATGCCCGAGCGGATGCGCTACGTGCTGCGCACCCTGGCCGAGGCACCCAGCCTGCAGAGCCTCGACCGCAAGGACCGCGGCGACTTCCTGCGCTACTTCTACCGCCGCTACGAGGGTGCCCCGCTGAGCCAGATCGACGAGGACTCGAAGGATCTGCTGCACCAGCTGATCCTCACCAAGAGCTTCCCCGCCGGCCTGCGCCGGGTGCGCGAGCACCGCGCCCTCGGCCACCGCACGGTGCTCATCACCGGTGCGCTCGACTTCGTCGTGGCCGGCCTGAAGCCGCTGTTCGACGAGATCGTCGCCGCCGAGATGAGCGTGCGCCCCGACGGCACCTACAGCGGCGAGTTGCGCACCGTGCCGCCCACCGGCGAGACCCGTGCCCAGGTGCTCGCCGACTACTGCAAGGCCGAGGGCCTGCGGTTGGAGGAGAGCATTGCGTACGCCGACTCCACCAGCGACCTGCCGCTGCTCGAGTGCGTCGGGTTCCCCGTGGCCGTGAACCCCGAGACCCGCCTGGCCGCCATCGCCCGCAAGCGCGGCTGGCTGGTGGAGGACTGGCACAAGGCCGAGGGCGGGCCCCGGCCGCTGCTGCCCATCGGCCCGATGCTGGGCGACCGCGAGCGACGGAGGGTGTTCTCGTGAAGGCGCTGCAGGTCGACCGCAAACTGGGCCGCCTCGGCCTGGCCCGCGCCATGTCGGTGCTCTCCCCCGGTGCCGCCGCCCGCGTCGGTCCGCTCGAGATGGTCTCCATCGACCCGCCGGCGCTGCCCGCGCCCGGCTGGCACCGGGTGCACACCCATCTGGCCGGCATCTGCGGCAGCGACCTCGCCACCGTCGAGGGCCACGTGTCGCCCTACTTCGATGACTGGGTGAGCTTCCCGTTCGTGCCCGGCCACGAAGTGGTGGGCCACATCGACACCCCCGACGGGCCCCGCCGCGTGGTGATCGAACCCGTGCTCGGCCACGCCGCACGCGGTTTCCCACTGCCGTTCGAAGGCGCCGCTCCCGGCGACGGCAACGACTACGCCCACCTCGCTACGGGCCGCCTCGAGCCCGGCATCCAGATCGGCTTCTGCAACTCCACGTGCGGCGCCTGGGCGCCCGAGTTCATCGCCCACGAGAGCCAGATCCACGACATCCCCGACGCGATGACCGACGAGCAGGCCGTGATGGTGGAACCCACCGCCGGCGGCATCCACGCCGCGCTGCTCACCTGGCCGGTACTGCAGGGCATCGAGCGCCCGGTGGTCGCCGTGCTGGGCGCGGGCACGATGGGCCTGTGCGCCATCGCCGGCCTGCGCCGCTACGTGCCGGGCGTGCACATCGTGGTGGGCGCCCGCTACCCGCACCAGATGGCTATCGCGAAGCTGCTTGGCGCCGACGAGGTGGTGCGCAGCGACGAACTGGCCCGCGCCGTGCGCCGTGCCACGAGCAGCCACATGGTGGGCGATCACCTGTCGGGCGGCGCCGACGCCACCATCGACGCAGTGGGCACCTCGGCATCCATCAGCGACTGCCTGCGCATCACCCGCCCCCGCGGCCGAGTGGTGCTGATGGGCATGCCCGCCGAGGTGACGGTCGACCTGACCGGCCTGTGGCACCGCGAGACCCAACTCGTGGGCGCCTACACCTACGGCACCGAGACCATGCCCGACGGCAGCCGGGTGCGCACCTTCGACCTGGCCATCGACACCGCGCACAGCCTGGGCTTCGAACGCCTGCTGTCGGCCACCTACCCCCTCGACGACTACCACGACGCCATCGCCCATGCCGCAGCCGCCGGCCGCCGCGGCGCCGTGAAAGTCGCCTTCGATCTGCGTCCCCGCGCCCGCACGCGCACCGAGAAAGCGAGCAGCTGATGCCCCGCCCCGGATTCGTCCTCGAGGTCGACCGCTCCACACCACCCCTGTTGTTCTGGCGCGGCGAGAACTTCAGCCTCGAGAAGCTGCCCGCCGGCCGCAGCCGGGTGATCTACCCGCCCGAGCCGCTGCCCGCCATCGACGACATCGACGGCGCCATCGTGCACGCCCTGCTGAACCCCATCGACAGCGACCCGCTGCCCGCGCAGCTGTTCCCCGGCATGAAGTTGACCATCGCGTTCGACGATGTGAGCCTGCCGCTGCCGAAGATGCAGTCGCCCGACACCCGCCAGCGCGTGATCGAAGCCGTGCTCGACATGGCCGCAGCCGCCGGGGTCGACGACGTACACATCATCGCTGCGCTCGGCCTGCACCGCCGGATGCACGAGTACGAAATGCGCCACGCCCTCGGCGACCGCATCTACGACGCGTTCCACCCGCGCGGCATGCTGTACCAGCACGACGCCGAAGACCACGACAACCTCGCCGTCATCGGCACCACCGACCACGGCGAAGTGCTCGAGATCAACAAGCGCGCGGCCGACAGCGACCTCGTCGTGTACGTGAACATCAACTCGGTGCCCATGGACGGCGGCTGGAAGAGCATCACCACCGGCCTCGCCAGCTACCGCTGCCTCAGCGTGCACCACAACGGCGAGACGCTCCAGAACACCCGCAGCCTGATGGGCCATCGCAAGCACAGCGCGCTGCACACCAGCATCTGGCGGCTCGGCCAGGTGCTACGCGACCACGGTCCGAAGTTGTTCCAGATCGAGACCACGCTGAACACCGACATGTTCCCGAAGCCGTTCGACTTCATCTCCAAGCGCGAGTGGGAGTGGAACGCCAAGGACCGGGCCACGTTCCTGGCCACCAGCAAGTCGCTGAACCGCATGCCCGTGCGCGCCGCTCGCAAGATCTTCCACTCCATCGAGAGCCCGCACCAGATGACCAGCATCCAGGCGGGTGAGACCGGCGCGGTGCACGAGCGCACGCTCGAGCACGTCTACCGCCAGCAGCTTGTGCCGGTGGAGGGCCAGACCGACATCCTCACGCTCGGCATCCCGTTCGTGTGCCCCTACAACCCCGACGGCATCATGAACCCGATCCTCGTGATGTGCATGGGCCTCGGCTACCTGTTCAACATGTACCGCAACAAGCCGCTGGTGCGTGAGGGGGGCGTCATCATCATGACCCATCCCACCTACCGCGAGTTCCACCCGGTGCACCACCCCAGCTATATCGACTTCTTCGAGCAGGTGCTGCCCGACACCACCGACCCGGTGGTGATGGGCCAGAAGTGGGAGAAGCAGTACGCCGAGGACGAGTGGTACCGCCACCTCTACCGCACCGGTAACGCCTACCACGGTGTGCACCCGTTCTACGCCTGGTACTGGGGTGCCCACGGGCAGCAGCACGCCGGCAAGATCATCATCGTCGGCGGCGACCCGCCCACCGTGCGCCGCCTCGGCTTCACGCCCGCCAGCACGATGGACGACGCGTTCGAGATCGCCTCCGACGTGGTGGGCCGCGCCCCCACCATCACCCATCTGCACGTGCCCGCCCTGTTGGTCGCCGACGTCACATGAGCAGCGGCGGTTCGGTCTCGCGCAGCATGGTGCGCCGCGCTGCCCGCATCGGCGGGTCGGTCGAGCGCGCCGTCACCCGCATCGCCAAACCCACCCGCAACCTCGGCTTCCCGTACCGCAAGCCCACCGTGCCGAAGGGTGTGGAGGTACTGCCCGCCCCGGCGAAGCTCGGCGCCGACTACGACACCGCCTGGGCCCGCAAGGCGCCTGCCCGGGCGGCGCGCACGGTCATCACCCGCGGCCCGATGCGGGTGTTCACCCGCATGGTGGCCCGGCCCGAGGTGCTGGGCGTCGACCGACTCGACGACCTCATCGCCCGTGGCGACGATGCCCCGCCGGTGATCTTCACCCCCAACCACCACAGCCATCTCGACACGTTGCTGATGGTCGAGGCCGTCCCCGAACCGTGGCGTTCGAAGCTCATCATCGCCGCGGCCGCCGACTACTTCTTCACCACCCGCACCAAGAGCGCTGCCGCGGCCCTCACGCTGAATGCCCTGCCCATCGACCGCGAGGTCACCGGCCGCAAGAGCAGCGACATGATCCGCGACCTCATCGACGACGGCTGGAGCCTCGTCATCTACCCCGAAGGCGGCCGCTCACCCGACGGCTGGGGCCAGGAGTTCAAGGGCGGTGCCGCATACCTGTCGGGTCGAACCGGTGCGCCCGTGGTGCCGGTGTTCATCGACGGCAGCGGCGCCATCTACGGCAAGGGTATGAAGCGACCCAAGCCGGGCCATACCAAGGTGGTGTTCGGCGCTGCGCTGCGCCCCACCGAGGGCGAGAACACCCGCCGCTACAACGCCCGTATCGAGGCGGCTGTGACGGCGCTGGGCGACGAGGCCCTCACCGACTTCTGGACCGCCCGGCAGCGAGCCGCCCGCGGGTCGAGCCCCAAGCTCACCGGCCCCGAGTACAACAGCTGGCGCCGCCAGTGGGCCATCGCCGAACAGCGCAAACTGGGCGCCGCCGCCAAGCGCCGTCGCCAGAAGCGCCGCTGGCCCGACCTGGGCTGACCCGAACTCCGCCGGTGCGGTGAACGCCCGCTCCACGCAGCGCGTGTCGAGTTGCGGCCGTCACGCGGCCCGAACTCGACACGGCCGACGGTCTCACCGCGGCGCGGGTCGACCTGCGGCCGTCACGCGGCCCGACGTCGACACGCGCGATGATCGCCGCATGATCCGCCTGCGCCAGGTCGCCCTCGCCGCCCGCCATCTCGACCGAACCGTCGACGCCTTGTGCAGCGAGTTCGGCCTCACCGTCTGCTACCGCGACCCGGGTGTGGCCACGTTCGGACTGGTGAACGCGCTGATGACCATCGGCGACCAGTTCTTGGAGGTGGTCGCTCCTGCCCAGGACGGCACCACC
>JBIKLX010000085.1:0-13034 GCA_044359565.1 Ilumatobacteraceae bacterium | reverse complement strand
TCTCGAGCTGGATGGCACGGGCGGCGCGGGCGAGCTCGGTGCGGCGCTGTTCGAGCGCTGCGGCCACAGTGGCAGTTGCTGCGTTCAGCGCCTGACCGACCTGCTTCTTGTCGTCGACCGAGGCGAGCGAGCCGAGAGATGCTTTGAAACCGGCGAACACGCCGCGCTTCGACAGCAGTTCGCTGTCGAGCACCACGACGTCGTCGAGGGTTGCAGCAGCAGCGATGCGCTCGAGCGCTTCATCGCGTGCAGCGGAGACGGTGTCCAACATGGGATCGGGCTTTCGTGACTGCCGCTCGGAGCGGCGTTGGCGTACGTTACCGAGCGCGTCGTTGCCGGGCGACTTCGAATACCAGCACGGTCGCCGCCATCGCCACGTTCAGGCTCTCGGCACGGCCCGCGTGGGGAATGGTGACCCACTCGTCGACGTGCGTATCGCTGTCGAGGCCGTGCGCCTCGTTGCCCACCACGATGGCCACCGGGGCCCGGTAGTCGACCTCGGAGTACACGGTCCCGGTGTGCGACGACGTGCCGAACGAGCGCATGCCGGGAACCGCCAGCACCTCGTCGATCGTCGCATCGACCACGAGTGTGGGCACCGAGAACAGTGCACCGGCCGACGACCGAACCACCTTCGGGTTGAACACGTCGACCGATCCGGTGGTGAACACCACGGCGTCGGCCCCCGCAGCCTCGGCCGACCGAAGCATGGTGCCGGCGTTGCCCGGATCGGCGATGCGGTCGCCCACCAACACGAACGTGCAGCCACTGAGGGCGTCGAGCGTCGCCGTGCGTCGCCGCACCACCGCCAGCAGCGGTTGCGGCGCCTCGGTGGATGCAACCCGCTCGATCACACCCGGACCCAGCTCGTAGGTCTCGGCAGCGAAGGTGCGGACCGGCTGATGACCGGCCGCCGTGAAGACCGACTCGATCTCCCACCCGTGGTCGTCAGCCGCCGCCACCAGCGACGGGCCCTCGACGACGAACACACCCTCGTCCAGACGCGCACTGCGGCGCCCCAGGAGGCGCCGCAGTCGTTGAACCTTCGGGTTCGAGGCAGTGAGCGGACTGCTCAGAGCGCCGCTTTCGCTGCGGCGACCAACTGGCCGAACGCATCGATGTCGTGGACGGCGAGATCGGCAAGGTTCTTGCGGTCGACCTCGATACCGGCGGCGTTCAGCCCGGCGATGAACCGGCTGTAGCTCATGTCGTGGATACGACAGCCGGCGTTGATGCGCTGGATCCACAGGCTGCGGAACTCGCCCTTCTTCGCGCGCCGGTCGCGGAAGGCGTACTGACCGCTGCGCATGACCTGCTCGTTGGCGGCGCGCACTGAACGGCTCTTGTTGCCGTAGTAGCCCTTCGCCCGCTCGAGCACCTGCTTACGGTGCTTCTTGGAACCTACTGCTCGCTTGACTCGTGCCATGGTGGTGCCTCCTTCTCAGCGCTCGCCCAACAGGCGCTTGATCTTCCTCGCATCACCCGGGTGAACGCCGACCGTGCCGTCGAGACGGCGGGTACGGGTGGAGGACTTCTTTTCGAACAGGTGCTGACGGTTCTGCTGCAAACGGCGCAGTTTGCCGGTGCCTGTCTTCTTGAACCGCTTGGCGGCGGTCTTGCTGGTCTTCATCTTGGGCATGGGGATGTCCTTCACGTACATGGCCGCCCGCCTCGGGCGACACATCGGTTCAGGCCACACGATGTGGCCGGGCGAGCAGTGGTCTGCTCGGCGATCAGGCGGGTTCGGTGGCGTCGGCCTCGGCGGCCGGAGCCACTTCGACTGCAGCCGGCTGCGTGTCCGGCTCGGTGTCCGGCTTCGAGTCTGCCTTGTGATCGTTCTTCTTGGCGGCTGGTTTCTTGTCGGGTGCCAACACCATTGTCATGTTGCGGCCCTCGAGTCGGGCGTAGGTCTCGACCTTGGCGAGGGGGCCCAACTGCTCGACGACTGCATCGAGGATCTTCGAGCCCAGTTCCGGGTGTGCCATTTCGCGACCGCGGAACTGCAAGGTGACCTTCACCTTGTGGCCGTCGTGCAGGAACTCCTGCATGTGGCGCACTTTGGTGTCGAAATCGCCCTTGCCGATCTTCGGACGGAATTTCACTTCCTTCACCGAGACCTGGAGTGTCTTGCGACGGGACTCCTTGGCCTTCTGGCTCTCCTCGTAACGGAATTTGCCGTAGTCCATGATCCGGCACACCGGAGGTGCGGCCATCGGCGCGACTTCGACGAGGTCGAGGTCGAGCTGACGGGCCATCGACAACGCCTCAGGAAGAGGTTTGATGCCGAGTTGATCGCCGTTCGGGCCGATGAGGCGAACCTCACGGGCACGAATGCGATCGTTGTACCGGTGCTCGGGTTGCTGCGGCGGTGCTATGGCCGTTCACTCCTGTGCAATGGGCTTGTCCTCCCAGTCGTTCCTGCGGATCGATGCAATGCCGCGGACACGACGAGGACCGACCCGACCTGCACCAGCAGGAACGAGCGGCCACACCGCATCAGACGACCCGGACGCACTCCCCCTGGTGACCGGCGAACCGGTCGGGTGATGGGTGGCCGGGTGGGGGCGAACCCCACTTTGCCTCGGTTGTCGCCGGGTACCATACCAGGGATGGATCAGGAACACTCGACTGCCGGGGCAATCGACGACCAGTACGACGAGGCACGCGACCTCCTCGACGACGCCCGGCGGCGTCTACGCGAGGTGCCAGCCGAGGTAGTCGTCGCGAACCATGTGATGGGCCTGTACGAACTGGCCGCCATCCATCTCGCCGACACCCCACCCGACCTCGCCCAGGCCCGTCTGGCCATCGATGCCGTGGGATGCTTGGTCGACGGCCTCGGCGACCGACTGGGCGACGACGCTGCGGTGCTGGTCGAGTCGCTCAGCACCCTTCGGCTCGCGTTCGTCCAGGTGAGTGCCCAGCAGGGCTGAACCTTCCGATCGGCGCCCGACGTACCCGACCGGCAGCCACCACGACACCTTCGGCCCGCAACAGCGACGCCTGCTCCGCCTCGAGCCCGGGTACCAGGCGTCCGGCAGCGTTCACCACCCGCCACCAGGGCAGATCGTCGTCGCTCGATGCCAGCACATGGCCGACGAAGCGGGCGCGCCGCGGCAGCGAGGCCACCTCGGCCACGTCGCCGTAGGTACTGACCTCACCGTCGCCGAGCGCCCGCACCACCGCCACGACCCGTTGCCGGTCGCTCATGGCCATCGTGCGGACGGTCTCATCGGGGCTTCAGCGGGGACGCAGGGCAGTGGCCTCGTAGCGTCCGAGGCCGGCACGGAGATCGAAGCGCACCGGGGTGCCGGCAGCGATGGTGCGACTGCCGTCGGCGATGCCGATGCAGTGGAACGGCACCTGTCGTCCGTCGGCGGCTCGCACCACGCCGAGGCCGACGGCGTCGTCGAATGACTCGACGACGCCCTCTAAGTTGGTCCAGGCTATGTCGGTCCAGGCTGGGTTGGTCCAGGCGGGGTCGGTCGAGGCGTCGGTTCCCATCGGCTCAGGCGATGATCTTCGAGATGGGCAGTTCGAGGATGCCGGAGGCCCCGGCGTCTTTGAGCGCCGGGATGAGCCGGTTGATCTGGTTCTTCGCCACCACGGTCTCGACGGCGAATCCACCGTTGCCGGCCAGTTCGCTGACGGTCGGCGACTTCAGCGACGGCAGCAGCGCGAGTACCTCGTCGAGTCGGTCTCCGGCGACATTCAGCTTCACCAACACCTTGCCGCGCGCCTCGAGCGTGCCGTTCAGCAGGGTCATCAACTGCTGCATCGCGTGGCGCTTCACCGGGTCGGCGAAGGCGGCGGGGTTGGCCACCACCTCGGTGTAGCTGACGAGCATGGTGTCGATGATGCGCAGGCCGGCGGCACGCAGGGCGCGTCCGGTCTCGGTGATGTCGACGATGCAGTCGGCGATGTCGGGGATCTTCGCCTCACTGGCCCCGTACGAGAGCCGGATGTCGGCGGTGATGCCCTTCGATTCGAAATACCGCCTGGTGAGCTCGGGGTACTCGGTGCTCACCCGCAGACCCTGTGGCAGGTCTTCCACACGTTCGACCGATGCATCGCCAGCGACCGCGACCACGACCCGGATGGGCAGTGAGGTGGCCTTCGAGTACTGCAGTTCGCCGAGACTGACCACATCGCTGGCCGTCTCTTCGACCCAGTCGCGACCGGTGATACCGAGGTCGAACAGCCCCTCGGCGACGTAGACCGGGATCTCCTGCGGCCGCAGAATGCGCACCTCGCTGATCCGCGGGTCGTCGATCGACGCCTTGTAGTCGACCGCCGAAGAACGCACCACCGACAGATCGGCCCCCTCGAACAGGTCGAGGGTGGCTCGTTCGAGCGAACCCTTGGGCAGAACCAGTCGTAGCACGGCTCCGCAGGCTACCGCCCGCCACCTCCGACAGCGAGAGGCAGCGGTATGCCGGGGCCCCAGTCAGTGGCTGGTGGGTGCTGCGTGGAGCAGGCGCAGGGCGTGGGGCAGCACATCGAGCACTGCCTCGAGCTGCTCGACGCAGCCCTTCGGCGAGCCCGGTGTGTTGCAGATGATGCTGTCGCCGCGAATGCCGACGATGCCGCGCGACAGCCGGCCGAGCGGGTTCACCAGTCGCATCGCCTCGGCCAATCCCGGGGCTTCCCGCTCGATGACACGGCGGGTGCCTTCCGGGGTGAGGTCGCGCGGCGCAAAGCCGGTGCCACCGGTGCTGACGACGAGTCCGGCGAAACCGTCGCTCATCGCGATGAGTGCGGAGGCGACCTCGTCTGCACCGTCGGCGGTGACACGGTGCTCGACGACGTCGAACCCAGCTGCACCCAGTCGCGCCACCAACGCCGCGCCGCTCAGATCCTCACGGGTTCCGTGCACCACACCATCGCTCACTGTGAGCACCTTGGCCCGCAGCGCAGCGGTGTCGACAGCAGAAGAATCGGTCATGACTCGCGACGGTAGCGAACGAGCACCATGCCGTCGGTGTCGTCGTCGTGGGGCAGCACGCGCCACCCGGGTCCGTACGGCCGCCAGACTCCCGGGGGTGCCTCGTCGACGACGCTGAACCCGGCGGGAACGCGGTGCTCGATCGATTCGGCTGCGGTGACGGTGCACACGCTGTACACGAGCAGACCGCCAGGCTTCACCAGCGGGGCCGTGGCATCGATGAGACGCTGCTGCAACACGACGAGCTCGTCGAGCGCGTCGGTGGTGATGCGCCAGCGCGCGTCGGCCCGACGGCGCAATGCGCCGAGGCCCGAACAGGGAGCGTCGAGCAGCACCCGGTCGAACGAGGCCGCCCGGAACGACGCACGCGTACCGTCGGCCACAACGATGGCGACTGAGGCATCGAGACGACGGGCGTTCGCCTGCACGAGGCCCGCCCGCGCCGGCGACACATCGGCTGCGACCACCCAGGCGCCCGCGGCATCGCGACGCGCGGCCATGGCGGTTGCCTTGCCACCGGGCGCTGCCGCGACGTCGAGGACGGCCTCTCCCGGTTGTGCCCCGACGGCTGCCGCGACCCACTGCGACGCTCGGTCCTGGGTGTAGCCATCGTCGCGCTGGGTGACCGGAGGCGGCCGGTTCATCCGCGCCATCGCCGCATCGGCCTCGGACCCGAGTTCGGCGGTGAGGCGTTCGTGGATCCAGCGCGGATAGCTCAACTCGGTCGCGCGATCGGGCCACACCATCGGCGTGGTGGCCACTTTGCGCAGCACAGCGTTCACGAATCCGCGTGCTCGCTTCGGGGCGAGCGACACTGTCTCGCCCACCGCTGCGTGCGCCGCTACACCGCCGAACACGATCTGGTAGGCGCCGAGCCGCAGCACCGTGCGAACCTCCGGCTCGGGCTCGGTGAGCACGAATCGGTCGACCAGCGCGTCGCAGGCTGCACGCATTCGGGTGGTGCCGTACACCAGCTCGGTGACGAATGCCCGATCACGACTGTCGAGACGCGACGTGGCCAGCATCGCCGGCACGACCAGATTGGCGTAGCCGCCCTCGTGATCGATTCGCTCGAGGCAGCGCAGCGCGACAGCGCGGGCCGAGTTCACGCGCCCAACCGTTCGTCGACCACAGGCCGCGCTCCGTTGGCGAATGCTGCAAACGGCATCGGTCCCTTGCTCTCGGGCTGCACCGTCTCGAGCCGCAACCCGCCGACGGTGTCGCCTACCAGGGTGTCTCCGACAGCGGACGGATCGACCAGTTCGGCGGCCAACACCTTCAGCCGACGACCCCGGAACGTCGTGTGCGCCCCACCGAGACGCACCACCCGATGACGGATCGCAGCCGGCTGCGACCAGTCGAGACGAAGGTCGTCGGGGTGCACCTTGGCGGCGTAGGTGGCCTGGCCCTGCTGGGGACGGGCCTCGCTCAGACCGGCGGCGAGCTGCTCGACCAACAACGTCGACCCAGCCTCGACCAGGCGGGCCCGCAGCGACGCTGCCGTCTCGTCGGCGTCGATGGGCAGTTCGACGCACGCGTGCACATCGCCGGTGTCGAGACCCTCAGCCACCTGCATCAGGCACACCCCCGTCACCTCGTCGCCCGCCAGGATCGCCCGCTCGACCGGTGCTGCACCGCGCCAGCGCGGCAGCAGCGAGAAGTGAAGGTTCACCATGGGCAGCACTGCCAGCGCGTGAGGCTTCACGATCTGCCCGAACGCCACCACGACTCCGAGATCGGCACCCAACTGCAGCGCCTCGTCGACCGCGTGCAGCACCGGCAGACCGAGCGCCTCGGCGGCCCGCTTCACCGGGCTGGGCAGGAGGTCGCCCCCGCGCCCTCGGCGCTTGTCGACGCGCGTGACCACGGCCAGCACCTCGAACCCGGCCGCCACCAGCGCCCGCAGGGGCGGTACGGCCATATCGGGGGTTCCGAAGTAGACGATCCGTCGCGGACGCAGCACCTCAGCGCTCATTGCGTCGTTCGTTCCGCTAGGGGCCACCGACGCGTCAGCGCAGCCGCAGGCGGCGCTTGGGCGCGGCAGTGGTGCCTGCGGTGAGGATGCGCTCGTACTCGGCCAGCGCATCCTTGCGCTGTTCGGGCGACATACGGTCGAACATCAGCACCCCGTGCAGATGGTCGAGTTCGTGCTGGAACAGGCGGCCTTCCAGGCCGTCGGCCTCCACCTCGAAGGTGTTGCCGTCGAGGTCGAGACCGCGCAGCAGCACCTTCTCGGGCCGAAGGATTTCGGCGTACAGGCCGGGAATGCTGAGACACCCCTCGTCGTAGACCAGTTCACCGCTGGCCTCGACGATCTCGGGGTTGATGATGACGAGCGGCTCGTCCTCCATGTCCCACACGAAGATCTGCTTCTGCACACCGATCTGCGGCGCGGCGAGCCCGATGCCGTTGTCGCTGCTGTAGAGGGTGTCGAACATGTCGTCGACGAGTCGGGCCACTTTGCCATCGATCTCGGTGACCGCCGCCGCCCTGCTCTTCAGCACCGGATCGCCGAACGTTCGGATCGTGTAGCCCATACCTGCAAGGCTAGCCAAGCCGATGACCCACTACTTCGACTCCGAGCCGACGACGGCATCGCAGCCCGCCGAGATGGTGTGGTCACTTCCCGACGGCCCACTCACGATCGTCTCCGATCGCGGCGTGTTCGGCCATGGTCGAGTCGATACAGGCACGAAGCTGCTCCTGCTCTCTGCACCCCCACCGCCGCCGACAGGCCACCTGCTCGATCTCGGCTGTGGTGCTGGGCCGATTGCGCTCACCATGGCCCGAAGGGCACCGGGGGCCACCGTGTGGGCGGTCGATGTGAATCGACGCGCCCGCGAGCTGACCGCACGCAACGCTGCAGCGAACGGCATCGGCAACGTCAGGGTGGTCGCTCCCGACGAAGTCCCCGCCGGCCTGCAGTTCGCCGCGATCTGGAGCAACCCTCCCATTCGGATCGGCAAAGCGGCCCTCCATGACCTGCTGCAGACCTGGTTGGCACGCCTGGCCCACGACGCAGCGGCCCACCTGGTGGTGCAGAAGCACTTGGGCGCCGACTCGTTGCAGCGCTGGCTGATCCTCGAGGGCTTCCCCACCGACCGGGTTGCTACGGGCGCAGGCTTCCGCGTGCTCCGCGTGACCGTCGACTCAGTCGGGTGACGTCGTGATCGCAAACGACCTCGACGCTCAAGTTCCCATCACTTCCTGACGAAGCAAAGACGTGGCCGCGAAAATCCGCCGACCAATCGATCGCGCCGACCTCGACGGTCTGCGCCTCACCCTCGACGAGCTCGAGCGCAGCCGCGATCCTGAGTTGCCGGTGACGCGGCGCACCTGGCTGCTCGCTGTCTGGCTCATCCGGTGGTGCGGGTTCACCGTGCCCATCCTGGCAATGGTCGTCTGGCTCACCGATCGATCGAACTGGTTGCCCGTGGTGCCCTTCGGCCTACACCTGTTCACCACTGCCGCATCGCTCGTGTTCGCCATGAGGTACCGGTCGACCGAGATGTCGCCGATGACCGCGCGCACCGTCCTCACGCTCACCAGTCTCGGCCTCGGCTTGTCGATGGGCCTCACCATGCCCGCGGCGCTCACTGGACCGCGCCCGGAGTTCATGGCCCTGCTGTGCTTGCTCTTCGCAGGGGTGTCCATCGCCATCGGCACGCTCACCACCTCGTTCGTCCCCAGCACGTTCGTCGCCTTCGCCTGCGGCTCAGTGGGGCTGTACGTGGTGTTCCTGATCGACTTCGGCGGGGTGTTCGGCATCTGGATGTCGATCGGCGCCATCGTCGTGCTCGGCTCGCTGCTCATCGTCGGCCTCCGGCTGCATGTGTTGCTCCGCGGCGCGATCGAGGGCCGCATCGCCCAAGCCGATCTGAGCGAACAGCTCACCGAGGCCCTCGAACGACTCGACCGCATCGCGGCCACCGACGACCTCACCGGCCTGTCGAACCGGCGTCGTTTCATGGGCCAACTCGAATCGCTCCTGGCCCAGGCGAGCACGGTGAGCACCTGCATCATCCTGTTCGACATCGACCACTTCAAGGCGGTGAACGATGTGCACGGCCATGCCGCTGGCGACCAGGTTCTGCGCCACGTGGCCGGCGCCATCCGAAACACGTTGCGTTCCGGCGATCTGGTGGGTCGGGTGGGCGGCGAGGAGTTCGCCGTGCTGTGCAGCGTGCGCTCGGAGGAGGTCGCCGAGGCCGTGGCGCACCGCCTGCGCCACAGCATCATGGACATCCGGGTGCCCGAGGTGCCCGAACTGCGTGTGAGCGCCTCGTTCGGTGTGGCCCACCTGCAGCCTCACCACACTCCGGCCGATGCTCTTGCCGCTGCCGACGGTCCGCTGTACCGCGCCAAGGCCGAAGGGCGCAACACCGTCCGCTGCGCGGGCCTGAGCGCCCCTGACAGCGCCACCGAGCGCCATCGTGCTTCCCAATCTGCTGCCCAACCTGCCGCGGTGGCCGACCTGAGATGATCTCGCAGGGCTCTATCGACCCTGGCGATCGCGTCGTCGCGACCGGGCTCGCGTTGATGATGCGCGATCTCGAGCCGGGCAATCCGCCGCTGCCCAGCTGGCGCCAGGCGTGGCGCCTGCTGTGCTGGCTCTTCCGGTGGTGCGGCTTCACCATCCCGATCATGGGTTTCACCACTCAGGCCATCTCGCCGCACAGCCCGTGGCCTGCTGCGCTGATGTTCGCCTACACGGCCGGCACGATCGCGGCCATCGCGTTCGCCCTCTGGTACCGGCGTCATCTCGACGTTCGGCCCTCCGTCCCACTGCGCGTGCTCATCGCTCTTCAACTGTGGCTCGGTGCCGTACTCGGCCTGATGATGTATCCCGTTCTCCAGTCGGACGACCCAGAGCGGTACGCACTGGTGTGCCTGCTCATCGCCACCGTCAGCGCAGCTGCGAATTCGCTGGTCACCGCAGCGCTGCCGAGCACCTACTTCGCCTTCGTCGTAACGGCGCAGGTGTTCTTCGTCGTCGAACTGGCGATGCACGGCGGCACCTACTTCCGGTGGCTGGCGCTCGGCTCGGTGGTGGTGTCGGTGTCGATGGGCATCATCGCCCGTCGGATGCAGCGCATGCTGCACGAGGCCCTGTTGAGCCGACTCGAACAGGCCGACACCAGCGACCGGCTCCGGCAGGCACTCGCGCTCCTCGACGAGGTTGCCGCGACCGACGATCTCACCGGTCTCGCCAACCGGCGCAGGTTCCTCGACCTGCTCTCCGCCCACATCGCGTCTGTCGATCGCGCTCCGGCCTGCGTGATCATGTTCGACATCGACCACTTCAAGGACATCAACGACTCCTTCGGCCACGCAACCGGCGACCAGGTGCTCCAACGGGTCGCCGATGCCGCGCGGTCGGCGCTACGCGCCCACGATGCGATCGGACGCGTCGGCGGCGAGGAGTTCGCCATCGTGTGCCGGGCCCGGTCGGAACAGATGGCCGCCGTTGTCGCCGAACGCATCCGAGAGGCCATCGAGGCGATCGATCATCCCGAGTCCGCGCTCCTTCGCGTCACCGCCTCATTCGGTGTCGCCCAGGTACAGCGCGGCTCGACCGCTGCCCAAGCCCTCGACCACGCCGACGTGCCGCTGTACCTCGCCAAGAGCAAGGGGCGCAACTGCGTGGAACTGGCCGGATTCCCGGTGCCGGACTGGCCCGGAGCACGTCGGGCCGACGACGAGTCGGACCGGCGGCCGATCATCGCGTGACGCAGAGTCCGGCGAGGCTGGCGATGGCGCTGGTGCGCCGCGGTTCGCGCACCACGTGCGCGTCGAGGCCATTGGTGCAGTAGCCCAGACTGAGGCCGCTCACGGGGTCGCCCCAGGCGATCTGGCCCTTCGCCCCATTGTGTCCCACGGTGAGGGCCGACACGGTGCGGCCCATGCCGCGCAGGTGACTGCGCCCGTCGTCGCCCGCCTGCACCAGCCCGAGCGTGCGATTGGCAGGCACTCCAGACAGCACATCGGGCAAACGGTTGCGCACGTTGGTGCGCACGTCGGCGATGACGTCGGGCCGCCACATCTCGCCGCGGTTTCTTAGCACGGCCTGGTAGTACAACGCCAGATCGGCAGCCGTCATCACCCCGCCACCACCCGGTACACCGACGGCCTGCACCGCAGGGTCGTCGAAACCCATCAGCGCGTCGTCGGTGACCTCACCCACCGGCAGACTGCTCACGCCGAAGGCCGCCTCGATCTCGGCCGGGGTCGCCTGCCCGCCCACTACCGACAGCGGCGCGGCCCCGACGACCCCCAGCACGCGCGGGAGTCCCGCGGGTGCAGTGACTCGGTCGGCGACCACGTCGCGGTAGTCGCGTCCACTCACCCGTTCGATGATCTCGGCGAGAACCCAGTGCGCCGAGGTGGCGTGGTACTCGTAGGCCGTGCCCGGCTCCCAGTTCAGGCGCCATTTCGCGAAAGCCGCACAACGGCCGGCGCTGGTGGCACCGGCATCGGCCCGTAGCGGGGCATACGGGAACCCTGAGGTGTGCAGCATCACCTGCTCGATCGTGATGGCGTGCTTACCGTTGGTGGCGAACTCGGGCACGATCTCGCTCACCGGCAGGCTCACGTCGACCGCACCGTCACTGATGAGCGCCCACATCGCTCCGGCCACGAAGGCCTTGGTGGCCGAGTACACGACGTAGCGGGTGTCGGTGGTGGCATCGCCGAACGCCTCGAAGACCACCAGCTCACCGTGCAGCGCCAGAGCCACCTGAGCCGACGGCAGCAATCCGTCGTCGACCTCCCGTCGAACGCGGCGCAACAACGCCTCGACCGCCTGGTCATCGATCCGTGCCTTGTCGGCCATCGTCAGCCCTCTGTCTGCCTGCGCTGCTCACGCAGCACGACCCGACACTACCGACGGGCGGGATCGACCTCGATGCGCAGGCGCTCGGCAGGTCGCTCTGCTCGGCCCAGCGCATCGGCGAGTTCGTCCCAGCTGGCTGCACGCACGAGCAAGCCGTCGCCGTCGGCGGCCGCGGGCAACGACAGCCGGGCGGAGAACTCGGCGGCGCCCGCACCGCTGAGCCGGGCTATCGCTCCGAAGGGCGGCAACGCGAGGGCGCGCCGGCGGGTGGCCTCGGCGCGAGCGACGACCCCCGGGTCGGTGGCCACCAGCGCCTGGATCACCTCGTGATCGGGCATCGTGGTCTGCACCAGCAATCGGCCGCCGCGGCGCCGCGGGCCCAACAGTCGGGCCGCCCGCACCGCCAACGCCAGCGCCTGCTCGGCGGCGCGGTATCGCGGGGCCAGCAGTTCGGCGTCGATGTCGAGCAGCACCACCACATCGGCATCGGCCACACGGTGCAGCACTGCTTCAGTACCCACGAACACGTCGGCGCCGGCGAGGGCCGCCGGCTCGGGCGCTTCGGCAGTGACGGCCACGACCGGGCGCACCGCGGCCGCCTCGAGTTCGTCGCGCAGACGCGTCACCCCGGGCCGCACCGCAGCCAGCCCGGCCGAGCCACACACCTGGCACACCGGCGGACGAACCGTGGCGCACCGGGCGCAGGCGAGGGCGCCGTCGTCGCCCTGTACCACCGACGCGTCGCAGCGTTCACAGCGCAGCAGCGATCGGCACTGACGACAGGCGAGCATCCGCGCCCGGCCGGGCACGTTGTGCACGCACACCACCCGCTGCGAGCGGTCGCGGATCGCCTCGATCAACTCGGACGACAGCAGCGACCGTTTCCACGGTTCGACGTCGCGTCGGTCGATCACCTCCACCGCGGGCCATCCCGCTCGCTCGTCGTCGGTGGTGGGCCGCATCCAGCGCTTCCCCGACCAATGGAGCGCGCTCACCGTGGGGCACGGCGACACGAGACCGCAGGGAATGCCTGCGCGACGAGCCCGTTCCACCGCCACATCGCGGGCATGCCAGGTGGGCATCCGCTCCTCCTGCAGCGCCTCGTCGTGCTCGTCGAGCACCACGACCGCGGCCAGGCCCGGCACGGTTGCCCATACGGCGCTGCGGCCACCGACGACGAACTCGGTGCTTCCCGCCGCCGCGCGGGCCCAGTCGGCCGGCAGCAACGCCACCGAGCGCCCGCTGCGCCGCAGCCGT
>JBIKLX010000261.1:0-3583 GCA_044359565.1 Ilumatobacteraceae bacterium | reverse complement strand
CAGCGGCGGCGGCTGACGATGCTGAGCGTGCGCAGCAACTTCATCGCCACCTCGTCCTCCTGGGCGGGGCGGGCGACGATGGTGCCGTCGGCGATCATGCGGTTGATCACTTCTTCACCGAGTTCGGTGCGCACGATGGTGAGCGTCCAGTCGTTGTCCTTGCCGATACCGCCGGTGGCGATGTCGCTGTGCTCGGCAGCGAAGTCGGGGCAGCTCTTGCAGCCCTCGCGCGTCCACTTGTGGCATTCCTTCAGGTCGATCTCGTGGTACGAGCCGTCCTTCATCCAGATCTGGAAGACGCCCTTGATGTTCATCTTCACCATGTCCTGCTTCTTCAGGCCGTACTTGGCCTCGAACAGCTCGGGGAAGATGGCGTCGTCGAAGGTCTTCGAGCACAGCAGGCCGATGTTGAACAGGAACGGCTTGGAGACCTTGCCGGCTTTACGGTCCCACATGACCGGCGGCGACGACGTCTGGCAGCCCATGCCCACCAGGGCGAGGCGGCTGAGGCCGCGCTCTTTGGCCTCGCGCAGCGCCAGCGGGTTGGCGCAGTAGGTGTAACGGCTGCCAGCGGTGGCCAGCACCTCCTCACGGTTGGTGACCACCACCGGCTTGGCCTTCCACGCGTCGTCGGGCTCGACACCGCTGACCAGTGCGGCCTCGATGTAGTCGTGCTGCAACAGCCAGTTCAACATGGCCGACACGAACCCGCCGTCCTGACCCTTTTCGTGCTCTTCGGTGTCGGCGGCGCGGGTGAGCAGCAACTGGCGCCACACACCGGCCATCTCGTCGGGCTCGCGCACACGGCCGAACAGGTGCATGTCGGCGGCGGGCTCCCACGCCCGGAACCGCGGGCAGGCGCGGGTGCAGGTGGTGCAGCCCTTCTCGCCGTGGATGCAGTTGTCGAGGCCGAGCTCTTCTTCGAGGTGGAACGGCTTGTACTTGCCCTCTTCGTGCTCGTAGCCGATCACGTCGTGCGGACAGGTGACCACGCACCCGGCGCAACCCGTGCACAGCCCGGTGGTGATGACCTCGGAGTAGAGCTCCTTCCACTGCGCAGTCCAGCGCGTGGTGGCAGGTGGGGCGGGCTCGGTGATCGTCATGAGGCGGACTCTAGTGGTGGCGCGATGGCGCGCTCTTGTCCGGCGGCGGCGCTGTTCACGAAGCGGCACCACCCTCGAAACAGATCGGAAACAGTATTTCGGGAACGTGTTGCTTCCTGCGTTTCCCAACCATCGACCCAACCATCCACCCAACCATCCACCCAACCATCCACTCACTACGACAAGGAGCCCCTATGGACAGCGGCAATGCGGCGTGGGTCCTGGTATCGGCAGCCCTGGTGCTGTTCATGATCCCAGGCCTCGCCTTCTTCTACGGCGGCATGGACCGCACACGCAATGTGCTCAACATGCTGATGATGAACTTCTACTGCCTGTTGGTGGTTCCCCTCGTGTGGGTGATCGTCGGCTACTCGCTCGCCCAGGTGCCGTTCGACAACGGGTGGATCGGCAACTTCGACGCTGCGTTCCTGAAGGATCTGACCATCACCGGCGAGGACGGCGGGATGACGCTTGCGACGGTGGCGTTCCTCGGCATGTTCGCAGCGATCACGCCGGCGCTGATCTCGGGTGCGGTGGCCGACCGGATGAAGTTCTCGGCCTGGGCGATCTTCGTGCCGGTGTGGTCGCTGCTCGTGTACGTACCGGTGTTCAAGTGGGTCTACGGCGGATGGCTCGCCGAGCGGGGTTCGATCGACTTCGCCGGTGGCACGGCCATCCACGTCAACGCTGGCATCGCCGCCCTGGCTGCCGTGCTGGTGCTCGGCAAGCGCAAGGGCTGGCCGCAGGAAGGCCACCCGCCGCACAGCATGCCGCTGGTCATGATCGGCACCGGCATCCTCTGGTTCGGCTGGTTCGGCTTCAACGCCGGGTCGGCGTTGGCTGCAAACGGCCAGGCCGTGCAGGCGTTCATGAATACGTTCCTCGCCGCCGCTGCGGCAGGACTGGCATGGATGCTGGTCGAGTGGATCCGCGACGGGCACCCGACCAATCTCGGCGTTGCGTCGGGCATCGTGGCCGGCCTCGTCGCCATCACCCCTGCGGCTGGCTACGTGTCGGGAATGAGCCCGATCTTCATCGGCCTCATCGCCGGTGTGGTGTGCTGCTTCGCCGTGAAGCTGAAGAGCAAGGCGGGCTACGACGATGCGCTCGACGTGGTGGGTGTGCACTTCGTGGGCGGTCTGGTGGGCTCGTTGCTCATCGGGTTGTTCGCCAACCCCGAGTTCTTCGGGGGCACCTTCGAGGAGGGCATCTTCTATGGTGGCGGCGTGAGCCTGCTCCTCGAGCAGGCTCTGGCCAACGTTGCCGCCATCGTCTGGTCGTTCGTGATCACGCTGGTGATCATGATCGTGTTGAAGAAGACCATCGGTGTGCGCGTCGATGACGAAGCCGAAGCCCAGGGTCTCGACCTCGCCCTGCACGCCGAGACCGCCTACCACGGCGGCGGACTGCACTGAACTGCGGAACAGGAGAACCGACATGAAACTCATCACAGCGATCATCAAGCCCTTCAAGCTCGACGACGTGAAGACCGCCTTGCGCGGTGCGGGCGTCGAGGGCATGACCGTCAGCGAGGTACGCGGGTTCGGCCGCCAAGGTGGCCACACCGAGACCTACCGCGGCACCGAGTACCAGATCGACTTCGTGCCGAAGGTGCGCCTCGAGATCGTCGTCGACGACAGCGCGGTCGACAGCGTCACCGAGACACTTGCCGAGGCGGCCCGTACCGGCAAGATCGGCGACGGCAAGATCTGGGTCACCACGGTCGAATCCCTGGTGCGCATCCGTACCGGCGAATCGGGCAGCGAGGCGATCTGACCGGCACGTGAGGCCTGTCGACGCTGCAACCATCAAGCGAGTCCGCGCTCAGCTGATCGGCGATCCCGATCTGGCCGGGCGTGGGCTCGCGCGTCGGTTGTCGCAGCAGGCCGACTCGTGGTTCGAGAACCTGGCGAGCGACCTGCCCGCCGGTTGGGCACTGCTCGCCACCGGTGGCTATGCGCGCGGCACGCTCACCCCCGGCAGCGACATCGACATCGTGTTGTTGCATCCGCACAAGGCTGCCGACAGCACGGTGCGCGAGGTGGCCGAACGGCTGTGGTACCCGATGTGGGACGCCGGCTTGAAGCTCGGCCAGGCCGCCCATTCGCCGAAGTCGCTGCTGCAGTTGGCGAGCGACGACCTCGACACGGCCACCTCGATCCTTGCGGTGCGCTGCCTCGCCGGCGATGCCGAGTTGGCCGCCGAGGTGCAGCGGGCTGCGCTCGAACAGTGGCGCAAGCGTCCGTTCGTGTGGCTGCAGCGGTTGCTGGTGTCGGGCCAGCAGCGCTGGGCGCGCCTGGGCGATGTCGCCAGTCTGCTCGAACCCGACCTGAAAGACGGCCGGGGTGGCCTACGCGACCACGACATGATCCGCTGGGCGCTACGCGTCGACCGCGCCGAGGTGACAGCGGCCCTCGAGGATCCCTTCGACGACCTCGGCGGCCCTGCCGAGTTGCTGCTGGCAGCGCGCTGCGAACTGC
>JBIKLX010000007.1:0-42765 GCA_044359565.1 Ilumatobacteraceae bacterium | reverse complement strand
GACCGATTCGGCGTTCATCGTCGGGTTGCGGAACGGGTCGAGCTGCACCGTGGCGGTGATCATCACCGTGCCCTCACCGTCGACGTGGATGCCGCCGCCTTCGTTCACCATCTGCGAACTGAACAACTCGGCGCCGGCCACCCCGGCCATGTAGGCGCCGACGTGCTGTTCGTCGTCCCACCGGGCGAAACCCTGCTGGCCCCACCCGTTGAAGCGCCAGTGGGTGGCACCGAGTCGACCATCGGGGTGGGTGAGGAACGTGGGGCCGCTGTCGCGTGCCCAGGCCTCGTCGATCGGCGTCTCGTACAGGGTGACGCCGGGGCCCACGAGCGAGCGGGCCACGTCGGACTCGCCCACGTTGCACACCAGGCTCACCGGCTCGTACCGGGCGATGGTGCTGGCCACCGAGGCCCACACGCTGCGGTAGTGGGCGAGCAACTCGTCGTCGCCGTCGCCGAACGACTCGCTCGTGGTGGGGAACTCCATCCACGTGCGGGTATGCGGCACCCACTCGGGGGGCATCGAGAAGCCGGCGATTCGGGGGGTCGACATGAGGTGGGCTCCAGGTCAGAGGAAGTAGAGGCGACTGAGCGGGACGGACTCGGCGGGGCCGGCGTACACGACGCTGCCGTCGAACGACACGGTGCCGGTACGCGGGTCGACGTCGACCGTGCCGAGCGTGCGGTTCATCACCAGGTCGGCCGGGCCGATGCCACGGGTGTTGCGGACACCGACACGGCGGCGACGGGTGGTCATCCGGTCGTTGCTGTCGGCCGCCGCGGCCTGGCTGGTGAACGCCACCGACAGGTCGGCGGCCGTAGCGCCGAAGGCACCGAACTGAGGGCCCAGCACCAGCGGCTCGCACGCGTCGGTGGTGGCGTTCGGGTCGCCCGTCACGCCGTAGGCCGGGAACCCGGCCTTCAGCACCAGTTGCGGCTTGGCGCCGAAGTGGTCGGCGCGCCACAGCACGATGTCGGCGAGCTTGCCCACTTCGAGCGACCCGATCTCGTGCGACAGACCGTGGGCGATGGCCGGGTTGATCGTGAGCTTGGCCACGTACCGACGCACTCGCTCGTTGTCGTTACGCGTCGGCCCGTCGTCGAGCTCGGCCTTCATCTGGGCCGCCAACTGGAACGTGCGCCGCACGGTCTCGCCGGCGCGTCCCATGCCCTGGGCGTCGCTCGAGGTGATGCCGATGACGCCGAGGTCGTGCAGCACACCCTCGGCGCCCATCGTGCCGCCGCGGATGCGGTCGGCCACCATCACATGGTCGGACGGCGACTGATGGTTCAGGCCGTGGCAGGCGAAGATCATCTCGTAGTGCTCGTCGAGCGCGTCGCGCCCGAACGGCAGCGTGGGGTTGGTCGACGAGCCCAGCACGTTCGGCACTCCGGCCAGCTTCATCACGTTGGGCACGTGCCCACCGCCGCAGCCCTCGATGTGGAAGGCGTGGATGGTGCGACCGCCCAGCACGGCCAGCGTGTCTTCCACGCTGAGGCACTCGTTCAGGCCGTCGGTGTGGAGGGCCACCTGTACGTCGTATTCGTCGGCCACCCGCAGCGCGGTGTCGAGGGCGCGGGCGTGCGCGCCGAGGTCTTCGTGCACCTTGAACCCACAGGCGCCGCCCTCCACCAGTGCTTCCACCAGCGGTGCGTCGACGCTCGACGACCCGCGGGCCAGGAAGCCGATGTTCACGGGCCACTGGTCGAAACTGTTGAACGCATGGCGCAGCGCCCACGGCGAGTTCACGCCCACACCCCACACCGGGCCGAACTCCTGGCCGATGATGGTGGTGACGCCCGAGGCGAGCGACGCCTCCATGATGCGCGGCGACATCAGGTGCACATGGGTGTCGATTGCGCCCGCGGTGGCAATGAGCCCCTCGCCCGAGACGATGGTGGTGCCGGTGCCCACCACCACGTCGACACCGTCCATGGTGTCGGGGTTGCCGGCCCGACCGATACCGCTGATACGGCCGTCGCGGATGCCGATCGACACCTTGCCGATGCCGTGCATCGCATCGATGACGACCACGTTCGAGATGACCAGGTCGCAGGTGTCGGCCACGCTGGCGGCCTTCAGCAGCAGGCCGTCGCGGGCGGTCTTGCCGAAGCCGACGAGGAACTCGTTGCCGGGCTGCTGCGCGTCGTACTCGATCTCCACCACCAGGCGGGTGTCGCCGAGGCGCACCCGGTCGCCCACGGTGGGGCCGTGGATGGCGGCGTACGCGGCCGGGGTGATGTCGCCCGGGTCGGTGTGCTCGGGCGGGTGCGAGTGACGGCTCATGCCCCGGCCCCCAGGTAGCCCTGCGCCGCTGCACGGGCCAGCGCTGCTTCCTTCGCGCCCGGTGCGTCGAGCGGGCCGTCGACGAGACCGGCGAACCCGATGGCCACGCGCGCACCGCCGATGGGCACCAGCGCTGCCTCGACCGTTGCGCCGGGGTCGAACCGCAGCGCGGCGCCGGCCGGGATGGCCAGGTGCCGGCCGTAGGCGGCGGCCCGGTCGAACTGCAACCGCGGGTTCACCTCGAAGAAGTGGAAGTGCGACGTGATGCTCACCGGTACGTCACCCGTGTTCACCACGCTCAGGTGCACCAGGTCGGCCGGCTCCAGGTTGATCGGCCGCTCGGCCGGCATCACTGCCCCCGGCGCATCGTCGCCCAGGCCGGCTGCGGCGCCGAACGGGTTGCGCACCACCACCATGCGGGTGCCGTCGTCGAAGACGGCCTCCACCTTCACCTCGGTCACCACGTCGACCACACCCGGCAGCACATCGTCGGGCCCCAGCACGGCGGCGCCGGCCGCAGCGGCAGCCATCAGGCGCGCGCCGTCGCGAGCGGCCTCGCACACGGTGTCGGCGATGAGCGCCGTCGCCTCGGGGATGTTCAGTCGCAGGCCCCGGGCCCGACGGGTGCGGGCCAATTCCGCTGCTGTGAAGATGAGCAGGCGGTCACGATCGGTAGGCGTGAGACGCATGGCGCCACGCTAACCGGGCGACCGTCGGCTCAGATGCGCTCGATGATGGTGGCAGTGCCCATGCCACCACCGGTGCACATGGTGACCAGGCCGGTCGACAGATCGCGCCGCTCCATCTCGTCGAGCAGGGTGCCGATGAGCATGCCGCCTGTGGCACCGATGGGGTGGCCGAGCGCCATGGCGCCGCCGTTCACGTTCACCTTGTCCCACGACACGCCGGTGTCGCGCAGGAACTTCAGCAGCACCGCAGCGAACGCCTCGTTCACCTCGAACAGGTCGATGTCGTCGAGGGTCATGCCCGCCTTCTGGGCGCACAACTGGGCCGCCTTACCGGGTGCGGTGAGCATGATGACCGGCTCGCTACCGGCCACCGCGGCCATGGTGATGCGGGCCCGCGGGGTCATGCCGTGGGCACGGGCGTAGTCGGGCGAGGCCACCAGCACGGCCGCCGCACCGTCGACCACGCCCGACGAGTTGCCGCCGTGGTGCACGTGGCGGATGCCGTCGAGCTGCGGGTAGGCCTTGAGGGCGGTCTGGTCGATGGAGATGCCCCGCTCTTTCAGCACATGCGCGCCCATGCCCTCGAAGCTGGGGGCCAACTTGGCGAGATCGGCCAGGGTGGTACCCGGGCGGGGGTGCTCGTCGCGGTCGAGGGCGAGGCGGCCGTCGTCGTGAAAGATCGGCACGAGGCTGCGCTCGAAGCGGCCCTCGGCGATGGCCACCGCCGCACGGGCCTGGCTGTCGACCGCCAACTGGTCGAGTTCTTCGCGGCTGAAGCCCTCGAGCGTGGCGATGAGGTCGGCCGAGATGCCCTGGGGCACCATGTCGTACTGGTCGCGCAGGTGGGTGTTGTTGGCCGTGAAGCCGTCGACGTGCATGGGCGACGGGCGCGACATCGACTCCACCCCGCCGGTGACGACGAGGTCTTGGAAGCCGGCGAGCACACCCATGGCACCGAAGTTCACGGCCTGCTGACCCGAACCGCAGAAGCGGTTCAGCGTGACACCCGGGGCGTCGATCGACCAGCCCGCGTCGAGGGCGGCCATGCGGGCGATGTCCATCGAGTGGTCTCCGCTGCCGGCGCCGCAGCCCATCACCACATCGTCGACATCGGCCGTGTCGAACCCGTTGCGGGCCTGCAGTGCGTTCAGCACCTGGGCGAGGATGCGCTGCGGGTGGATGGGGTGCAGCGCCCCCGATTCCTTGCCCTTCCCACGGGGCGAACGGACGGCGTCGATGATCCAGGCTTCGTTGCTCATGGCCCGAAGGTAGTCCGCTATCCCGGTGCATCCCACTACGGTGCACCGATGCCTTCCGACGCCCGCCTCGCCGTGTTCGTGGTGACCACCCCGGGCCTCGAGCCGCTCGTCGCCGACGAACTGCGCCGGCTGGGGGTGCGCGACGCCAAGCTGCGCCACGGCGGGGTGGGCTGCAGCCTCACCTGGCCGCAGCTGGGCCTGGCCCACCTGCAACTCCGCACCGCCACACGCGTGCTGGTGCGCATCGGCACGTTCCCGGCACCGGGCTTCCGCGAACTCGAACGCGGTCTGAAGCGCATCGACTGGGCCGCGTGGCTGCCGCCGGCCGCCCGGATCGACCTGCGCGTGTCGAGCACCGGCTCGGCGCTGTTCCACACCGGCGCCGTCGAAGAGCGGGCAGCGGTGGTGCTCGAACCCTTCACCGGCGAGGGCGCCGAGCAGACGGTGATGATCCGCCTGCAGCACGACACCGCCACCGTCAGCCTCGACGCCTCGGGTCTCGCCCTGCACAAGCGCGGCTGGCGCCAGGCGGTCGACGACGCGCCGCTGCGCGAAACTCTCGCTGCGGCGCTGGTGACGGTGAGCGGTTGGAACGGCAAGGCCCCGCTGCACGACCCGTTCTGCGGCTCGGGCACCATCGCCATCGAGGCGATGATGATCGCCCGCCGCATGCCGCCCGGCCGCAACCGGCCCTTCGCCTTCCAGCAGTGGCCCCGCGCCGACGAGGTGCGCTGGGAGCGCCTGGTCACCGCCGCCGATGCCGACGTGGTCGACCGCCGCCCACCGGTGACCGGGAGCGACACCTCGGGCCACGCCATCGACGCCGCTCGCGCCAATGCAGGGCGCGCCGGCGTGGGTGAGTTCGTCACCTTCGAACAGCGCCCCGCCGGCGAGGTGGTGCTGCCCGCCACTCCGGGCTGGGTGGTCACCAACCCGCCGTACGGCGAGCGGCTACGCGGGGTCGCCCCGGCCATGCACCAGTTCGTCGACCTGCTCACCCGCTCGCCGCGCTGGCGCGGCGCGGTCATCGCCCCCACGGGCCTGGTGAGCGCCCACCTCGCACCGCTGCACCCGGCAGCCCCCGACGCCCGGGTGGCCGTGTCGAACGGCGGCATCGCCGTGCAGCTCACCCCCTTCAGCGGAGTCGCAGCCACGCCGTAGCGAGCGGCGCAGACGGGCTCCAACCGAATCCCCCTCTGACAGCCCTGTGTCAGGCGCCTCCCCATTTCTCCGCTGAGAAATCGCGAGTGCAGACCTACAGTTCCGCGTCACTCGCCCCTGGTCCGGAAGAGCCGCCAGGAGATGCCGAGCCACAGTGCGATCGCCACCAGCCAGACGGCCGCGGCTCGAAGCGAGCCGCCGTCGGAGGTGGACGGAGACGTCAACACGTTCACGTTCGGCTCGTACATGAACCAACCGCCGTCGGAGGAGTCCGCGATGAGATCGCAGGCGGTTCGTGCTGCGACTCCGAGTACCGCAGCGAGAGCCAGCGACACCACGACGCGCTGAGCCAGGTTCATCACCACATCATCGCACCTGCACTTAGGCTCCACTCCATGCAGCGACAGCGTCTCCGCGACTTCGGGTTCACGATCGGCACCCTGCCCACCGGACCCACCAACACCATCACCGACGTGGTGGGCGTGTCGGTGGGGCACTGCACCGTGGAGCACGACGAACCGCGGGTGGCGCGCACCGGCGTGACAGTGGTGCATACCCGGGCCCCGCACGAGCGCGACCAGCTCTGCTACGGCGCGATGCACAGCCTGAACGGCAACGGCGAGATGACCGGCAGCCACTGGCTGGCCGAGAGCGGCCTGCTGAGCGGACCGATCGCCATCACCAACACCCACCAGGTGGGCATGGTGCGCGACGCGCTCGTCGCCTACGAGGAACAGCGCGACCCCGACGCCACCTGGTGCCTACCCGTCGTGGGCGAGACCTACGACGGGTTCCTCAACGACATCGGCGCCTTCCACCTCACCGCCGAACATGTGGCCGCCGCGCTGTTCGATGCCGAACGCTCGGGCGGGCTGCCTGCGCCCGTGGCCGAGGGCAACGTGGGCGGCGGCACCGGGATGATCTGCCACGAGTTCAAGGGCGGTATCGGCACCGCCAGCCGCGTGGCCACCACGGCGAGCGGGGCCTACACGGTGGGCGCCCTGGTGCAGGCCAACTACGGCCGCCGGAACCTGCTGCGCCTCGACGGCCGGCACGTGGGCGACGCCATCGGCCCCGAGGTGACACCCCTCCCCCACGACCCCACCGCCGGCGACGCCGGGTCGATCATCGTCGTGCTCGCCACCGACGCCCCGTTACTGGCCGACCAGTGCCGCCGCCTCGCCCAGCGGGCGGGCATCGGCCTCGCCCGCGTGGGCGGCTTCGGTGCCAACAGCAGCGGCGACATCTTCTGCGCCTTCGCCACCGCCAACCGGGTGCCGCTGCACGCCGACGCACCGGTCGCCGTCGCCACCCTGCCCGCCGACCACCTCACGCCACTCTTCCTCGCCGCCGCCGAAGCGGTGGAGGAGGCCATCTGGAACGCGCTGTGCATGGCCGACACGATGACCGGCCACCTCGGCCGCACCGTGCACGCCATCCCCCTCGACCGCCTCACCGCCCTGCGCTGACCCACCCGCCCCACCCGTTCGTGAGCGTGGCCCGGCGCGTACCGGGTCTACGCGCACGGACCTGGGTCTTCGTGCGGTTCGGCCACGGCCCACGGGGTCCACGCTCACGAAGCCCCGGGGGGCGGGCGCGGCGAACCCGGCGGGGCGGGCGAACCCGGCGCAGCGTCAGGTGCGGTATAGGACGCCGGGGAGGACGCAGAGCTGCTCGAACAGCAGGTTGGCGCCCAGCAGGGCGGTGTTGCCGGAGGTGTCGTACACCGGGGCGACCTCCACCACATCGGCGCCCACCAGGTTCAAGCCCCGGCAGCCGCGGATGACCTCGAGGCCCTGCACCGACGTGAGCCCACCCACCTCGGGCGTGCCGGTGCCAGGCGCCACCGACGGGTCGAGGCCGTCGACGTCGAACGTGAGGTACACCGGCGCATCACCCAGCTGGCCGCGCACCTCGGCCATCAGCGGCGCGAGCGAACGATGCCAGCACTCCTCGGCCGGCACCACCCGCCCACCGAGCGAGGTGACCCAGTCGAAGTCGTCGGCCGCGTAGCCCGTGCCGCGCAGGCCGATCTGCACCACCCGCGCCGTGTCGACCAGGTCTTCCTCGATGGCCCGGCGCAGCCACGACCCGTGGGTGACCTTCTCGCCGAACATCGTGTCGTTCACATCGGCGTGCGCGTCGACGTGCACGATGCCCACCGGCCCGTGCGTCGCAGCGATGGCCTGCAGGATGGGATAGGTGACGGTGTGATCGCCGCCCATGCCCAGCGGCACGGCACCCGCCGCCAGCACCCCCGCCACGAAGTCGCGGATGATGGGCACGCAGGCCGGGGCGTTGAACGTGTTGAGCGCCACGTCGCCCACATCGGCGATGACAAGGCTGTCGAAGGGCGCCGCCCGCGTGGCCATGTGGTACGGCCGCAGCAGGCTCGACTCGGCACGGATGGCCCGCGGCCCGAACCGGGCACCGGTGCGGTTCGACGTACCGATGTCGAACGGCACCCCGTAGAACGCCACGTCGAGGCCCTCGGCGGTGTCGCGCGCCGGCAGCCGCATCATCGTGGACGGCCCGCCGAAACGGGGCATCGAGTTGCCACCGAGTGGCTGGGGCAGGGCGGCGTCGCTCATGGCCGTGATCTTGCCGCATCACTACGCTCGCCGCCATGAGCACGACCGATCACCACCTCCCCTCCCGCGCCCGAGTGGTGATCATCGGCGGCGGTGTCATCGGCACCTCGGTCGCCTACCACCTGGCCCATCTCGGCTGGAGCGACGTGGTGCTGGTCGAGCGCGACCAGCTCACCTCGGGCACCACCTGGCACGCCGCCGGGCTGATGGTCACCTTCGGCAGCACCAGCGAGACCAGCACTTCGATGCGTCGCTACACACGCGACCTGTACAGCCGTCTCGAGGCCGAGACGGGCCAGGCCACCGGTTTCAAGCCGGTGGGCTTCGTCGAGTTGGCCGCCACCCCCGATCGCCTCGAGGAGTACCGCCGCGTGGCCGCGTTCAACCGCCACGTCGGCGTGGAGGTGGAGGAGATCACCCCGCAGGAGGTGGCGAACCTCTTCCCGCTGGCCCGTACCGACGACCTGTTGGCCGGCTTCTACGTGCCCGGCGACGGGCGGGTGAACCCGGTCGACGTGACCATGGCGCTGGCGAAGGGTGCCCGCCAGCAAGGCGCCACCATCGTGCAGGGCGTCACGGTGACCGAGGTGATCACCACCGGCAGCGGCCCCGCCCGCCGGGTGACCGGTGTGGCCACCGACCACGGCACCATCGAGTGCGATGTGGTGGTGAACTGCGCGGGCATGTGGGCCCGTCAGTTAGGCGAGGCCAACGGGGTGACCATCCCGCTGCAGGCGGCCGAGCACTACTACCTCATCACCGAGCACATCGAGGGCCTCGACCCGTCGTGGCCCGTCATCGAAGACCCCGCCAACTACGGCTACTACCGCGAAGAGGTGGGCGGGCTGATGATCGGCCTATTCGAGCCGGTGTGCGCGCCGTGGAACGTGGGAGCCATCCCCCACGACGTGTCGTTCGCATCGCTGCAGCCCGACTGGGACCGCATGGGCCCCTACGTCGAGCGAGCGATGAGCCGGGTGCCCATCAGCACCGAGACCGGCATCCGCACGTTCTTCTGCGGCCCGGAGAGCTTCACCCCCGACCTCGCCCCCATCGTGGGCGAGGCGCCCGAGATCGCCAACTACTTCGTGGCCGCCGGGCTGAACTCGATCGGCATCCTCACCGGTGGCGGCCTCGGCCGGGTGATGGCCGAGTGGATCGTGAGCGGGCACCCGCAGGTCGACATCACCGGCTTCGACGTCGCCCGCACCCAGCCGTACCAGACCACCCCCGAGTACCGCCGCACCCGCACCGTCGAGTCGCTGGGCATGGTGTACCAGTGCCACTACCCGTACCGGTCGATGCAGACCGCCCGTGGCGTGAAGCGCTCACCGCTGCACGAGGCGCTGGCGGCCCAGGGCGCATCGTTCCGCGATGTGAGCGGCTGGGAGGGTGCCGACTGGTTCGCCGGACCGGGCCTCACCCCCGACCCGGGCCCGCTCACCTGGGGTCGCCCGGGCTTCTGGCAGCAGTGGCGCGCCGAGCACGAGGCCACCCGCAACGCGGTGGCCCTCACCGACATGAGCTTCATGGCCACGTTCCGCGTGCAGGGCCGCGACGCCGGTGCGCTGCTCGACGAATTGTCGGCCAACGCGGTGAACGGCGAACCCGGGCGTATCACCTACACCCAGTGGCTCGACACACGCGGTCTGCTGCAGGCCGACCTCACCGTCACCAAGATCGCCGACGACGACTTCCTCGTGGTGGCCACCGACACCGCGCACCGGCACGTCGAATGGTGGATGCGGCGCCACATCGGCGAACGGCACGTGTTCGTCACCGACGTCACCGGCGGGTCGGCGCAGATCAACGTGCAGGGCCCGCTGTCGCGCACGCTGCTGCAGGGCCTCACGTCGGTCGACCTGTCGAACGACGCCTACCCGTTCCGAACCGCCCGCCACATCGACATCGGCTTCGCCCGTGTGCTGTGCGCGCGCATCACCTATGTGGGCGAGTTGGGCTACGAACTGCATCTCGCCAGCGAGCAGGCGGCCCACGTGTACGGCCGTCTCGTCGCCGCCGGCGCCGAGGTGGGCCTGCGCCACGCCGGCCTGAAGGCACTGGGCAGCCTGCGGGTGGAGAAGGGCTACCGCGACTACGGCCACGACATCGACAACACCGACACGGTGCTGGAAGCTGGGCTCGGGTTCGCAGTCGCCCTCGACAAGCCCGGCGGGTTCATCGGCCGCGACGCGGTCGTGGCGCAGAAGGCCGCCGGGCCGCTGACCAAGCGCCTGCTGCAGGTGCGCCTCACCGACCCCGAGGCGATGCTGTACCACGCCGAGGTGGTGCACCGCGACGGCCGCGCCCTGGGCTACGTGCGCGCCGCCAGCTACGGCCACACCCTGGGCGGTGCCGTGGGCCTGGCGATGCTGGAGGCCGACGAGCCGATCACGAACGAGTTCGTCGCCACCGGCACCTGGGAGGTCGACGTAGCCGGACGGAGGGTGCCCGCCGTTGCCTCGCTGCGGCCGATGTACGACCCCGACAACGCTCGCATCCGCGCCTGAGTACTGTCGCTCGTATGCGCATCCACGGACCGGAACGACTGGCCGGACAGGGCCTCGACAGCGAGCAGACCGAGTCGGGCAACCGGGCCATCCACGCCCTGCTCACCGACCCGGGTGTGGGCGAACAGGTCGATCTGGTGTTCACCTGGCGCGGCGACGATGCGGCCGACGGCGCGTACGAGGTGTGGTCGGCACGAGGCATGGTGCGCTTCCGCCGCTTGATCGACGACGACGGATCGCTGGCGTTCGAGGTGCTCGAGACCGTGGGCGTGAACCCGGTGGCGAACCAGGACGGACTGGCTCTGGCCACGCTGGCGGCCGAGTGCGACGCGGCGCGATCGGGCGGCTTCGACGCCGACGACCCCGCCCGGCGCTTCATCGCCCCCGAACAGCAGACCTACCCGTTCGCCTACGAGCGCATCGCCCAGCTGTTCGACTCGCCCCACGCTCCCGACCTGGCGGTGTCGCCGCGCGACTGGTGCTCGGGCAGCCAGCCGGGCACGCACGGCGCGCTGCACGTGCGCCAGGCCCGTGCACCGCTATGGCTCAGCGGCCCCGGGGTGCGGGTGGGCCATCACCCGTTCGCCGTGCGGTCCATCGACATCGCTCCCACCTGCCTGGCCGCGCTGGGCTTCCCGCTGGTCGACGGCGCCGATGCCACGGGCCGCACCGCGAGCGAGCGGGGCGTGGAACCCGACGTGTATCTGGCCCGCCAGGACGGCCGCGTGGTGGCTGAGGCGCGCGACGCCACTGGCCCGCGACCGAGCAGGCTGTACGTGTTCCTGCTCGACGGCCTGCACCAGACCGAACTGAACGACCGCCTCGAACGCGACCCCGACGCGCTACCGAACCTGCGCCGTTTGCGCGAGCGGGCTGCGCAGTTCGACGGCGGTTCGATCGTGAATTTCCCGTCGATCACCTGGCCCAGCCACACAGCGATTGTGACCGGAACCTGGTGCGGGCACCACGATGTCGTCAATCCCAGCTACTACCTGCGCGACGAGGCCCGCACGGTGTCGCCGCAGGGCGCACAGGTGGGCACCGAGGTGTACGCCAGCACTGCGGTCGAGAGTCTGTACGAGGCATTCCACCGGGTCGATCCCGGCTGCATGACCGCGGCCATCCACGCCCCGTTCGGCAGGTCGGCGCGCCATGCCGTGCTGGAGGGACGCAACCTGTGCGACCGCGCCCGGCTGAAGTTGCTCACTGCCGAGCTGGCCGCCGACCAGCACCCGCGGTGGGCCGACGAACACCCGGCCGTGGCGGCCGAGAGCCTGCTCGACACCCGTGGCCTGGCACAGGTGATCGACCTGTTCACCGGCGAGGATGCCGTGCCACCTCGCTTCGTGTACCACGAGCTGGCCCTCACCGACGGCGCCGGCCACGACTACGGCCCGCACGACGACGGCCTGGCCGACGCCCTGACCGAGAGCGACCGCCGCATCGGCCGGGTGCTGGCGGTACTCGACGACCTCGGCCTGTTCGACGAGACGCTGTTTGTGGTGAGCGCCGACCACGGCATGGCCCCGCAGGACATCGCCCTGCGCGCCAACCCCACCGCGCACGTGCTCGACGCCGGTATCGAGGCCGTGGTGAACGAGCCGATGATCTGGCTGCGCGACCTGGCCGTGGTGGCCGAGCGCGCCGCCGATGGCCGCACGGCGCGGGTGATCGTGAGCGACAACGATGCCGACGAGTCGGGCGAACGACCGTTGTTCGAGGGTGCCGACGTGGTGGTGGAGGGTCATCGCCCAGGCGCGTCGCCACGCGAGTTGGCCCGCGGCTGCACCGACCGCTTCGGCGTGTTCGGCTTCGCCACCCCCAGCGACCTCGAGTCCTCGACGATCGGGGTGCGCATCACGGCACCCGGCCGCAATCCACGCCACCTGCTGCTCGATGGGACGATGCTCACCATCGACCTGCGGAACGTGCTCTACGGGGTGTCGTGACTCACCCCGCGTGATACCCTGGGGGGTATGTGCAGACGAGTGACATGCAAGCAGTGCGGCAAGCCCGACTGGGCCGGCTGCGGCGCCCACGTCGAACAGGTGCTCGGCGATGTGCCGGCGGCCCAGCGCTGTCAGTGCCGAACCAACCCACCTCAACGGGCCCCCAAGCCCAAGGCCGGCAAGGGCTTCTGGCGTCGTCGCGGCTGACAGAATCGAGGCCATGAAGCAGCTCTTCACCGGCGGCCGCGTGTTCACCGCGGTTCGCGGCGAACTGTGGGCCGACGCGCTCGTGACCGACGGCGAACGGATCGCCTTCGTCGGCAGCCGCGACGACGCACTGCGAGCCGCCGGGAGCGAGGCCGAGGTGGTCGACCTCGACGGCAGCGTGGTGGTGCCCGGGTTCGTCGATGCCCACGCACACGTGATCGGCACGGGCGAGGCGCTCACCAAGGCCCAGTTGCGCGACGCCGCCTCGCTCGACGACATCGTCACGGAGCTGCAGCGTTGGGCGACTGCACACCCCACCGAACCACGCGTGCTGGGCACCTCGTGGGTGTACGACGCCGTGCCTGGCGGCCGACCCACCCGGCAGATGCTCGACGCCGCGTTCCCCGATCGGCCGGTCTACCTCGAGGCCAACGACTTCCACTCCACCTGGGTGAACACCGCAGCCCTCCGCGAGATGGGCATCACGTCCGACACCCCCGACCCGGTGGGCGGCGAGGTGGTACGCGACCCGATCACCCGCGAGGCCACGGGCTGGCTGCTCGAGACCGCTGCGAACGCATACGTGTACCCCGTCACCGACCGCAGCGACGATGCCACGCTCGACGCGTACCTCGCCGCCGCCATGGCCGCCTACACCGCCTCGGGCGTGACCACCGCTGTCGACATGGGGTTGTCGGCCCCGATGCTCGCCGCGCTCCACCGGGCCGAACTCGCAGGCACCAGCACCCTGCGCGTAATCGGTCACTGGCTGGTGCACCGAACCGGCGACCTCGCCCAGGAACTGGCGAAGGTGACGGAGGCGATCGAACTCGTCCAGCGACACCGGTCGGACGTGCTGCGCGTCGCCGGCATCAAGATCGTGGTCGACGGCACCATCGACGGCTGCACCGCTGCGCTGTCGCTGCCGTACAGCGACGGCACGATGGCCGACCCGATCTGGGACCCGGCTGCCCTCACGGCCGTCGTCACCGCCGCCGATGCCGCCGGCCTACAGGTGGCCCTGCACGCGATCGGCGACCACGCCGTGCACATCGCCCTCGACGCGCTCGAACACGCGGCCCGGGTGAACGGCACGAGCGGGCGGCGCCACCGCATCGAGCACCTCGAGTACGCCGAAGCGGCCGACATCGCCCGGCTCGGCCCGCTGGGCGTGACAGCGTCGATGCAGCCCGTTCACCTCGACCCGGCCATCATGCCCAACTGGGTGGCGATGCTGGGCGCCGAACGCGCCCACCACGGCTTCGCCTGGCCCGAGTACATCGCCCACGGTGCCACCCTGGCGTTCGGCACCGACACACCCACGGCGCCTCATCATCCGCTGCCCAACATGTACATCGCCGCCACCCGCCGCTCGCCCGGCCATCCGCACCTGCACCCGCACCGTCCCGAGTGGGCGCGTCCCCTCGACGAGGCAATCGTGCATGCCACCGCCGACGCAGCCTGGGCCAGTTTCGCCGACCAGGCACTCGGCACCCTGCAGGCCGGCATGCTCGCCGACCTCGTCGTACTCGACCGCGACCCGTTCGCCGCTGGGCCCGACAGCCTGCTCGCCACCACGGTCACCCGCACCGTGCTCGGCGGTCGCACGGTCCACCGGACCTGACTCGACCACCTCCCGCCCGTCGCCCCTAGGGCCGAGCGACCTGGTGGCACCGCCACACGACCCTGGCGCATCCGCTGATCGTCGCCGACGCTGGCGGGGTGGCGAACCTGAACCCGTCGCGGGGCCCGCGCATCGACCTCGAGCGCGTGTCGAAGCGCTACCGAATCGGGGGCGGCGAGGTGACGGCGCTCGACGACGTGTCACTGCACATCGACGGCGCGGCGTTCGTGGTCATCTTGGGCGCGTCGGGCAGCGGCAAGACCACGCTGCTGAACATCATCGGTGCGCTCGACACAGCCACAGCGGGGTCGGCCCAGGTGAACGGCGCCGTCATCACCGGCGCCTCCGCCCGCCGCCGGGCCGCCTTCCGACGGCGCTCGGTGAGTTTCATCTTCCAGACCTTCAACCTCTTCCCCGGGCTGACCGCACTCGAGAACGTGCAGTTCGGCGCCGACGCCTCGCGACGGCCACACCCACGCGCCGCTGCATTGACCGCGATCGAACGAGTGGGGCTCGGTGAACGCAGCGGCCACTTCCCCCACCAACTCTCCGGCGGTGAGCAGCAGCGGGTGGCGATCGCCCGAGCCCTCGCCACGGGCAACCCCATCGTGTTGGCCGACGAACCGACCGGCGAGCTCGACTTCCGCACCGGGGTGCAGATCCTTGCTGCGCTCGAGGAACAGGCGAGGAACGGGATGACCGTGCTCGTGGTGACCCACAACCGCGAGATCTCACGCATCGCCGACAGGGTGATCGAACTGTCGAGTGGCCGCATCGTCGCCGATGGACCGCCGCGTGATGGTCGCGCATCGATCGGCGACCTGCAATGGTGAAGGGCGCCGACCAGCGGGCCATTTGGTGGCGTTGGGCCTGGCGCGACCTTCGGCAGCATGCAGTGCAGATCGCGTCGATCGGTGTGGTGGTGGCGATCGGCACCGGTTTGTTCGCGGGCCTCAGCAGCACGGGCCGCTGGCGCACGCTGTCGAACGACGCGAGCTTCGCAGTGCTGCACATGCACGACCTGCACGTCGCCCTTCAACTGGGCACGTTCGCCCCGGCTGGAGCACTGGCGGAAGCCGCCCGCTCGATCGACCGCGCCGACGATGTGGTGGCACTCGCCGAGCGGCTGGTGATCGACGCGCAGGTGGATGCGTCCGATTCATTCGACACGGTGTTGGTGGGCGCGCGCATCGTGGGTGCCGCCGGCCTCGCCTCGGGAACGGAACCCGCCCCGGTCGACACCCTGTGGGTGACCAACGGCACCCGACCAGCTGCAGGAAGCGACACCGCCCTGCTGGAGGTGAAGTTCGCCCGCTACTACGGCCTGCCGACCGCCGGTTCGCTGACGGTGGCCGGCGGCGCGACGGTCGACTACAGCGGATTTGCCGTCGCCCCTGACGACTTCTCGATCGTCGCCCAGGAAGGCAGCGTGCTGGCCGAGGCCGATCTCGCCACGCTGTACCTCGACCTCGATGCGGCGCAGCGCCTCACTGGACGCGGGGGCACCGTGAACGATCTGGTGGTCACTCTGCGGCCGGGCGCCGACGCCGCAGCCGTGGGAGCCGAACTCGTGGCCGCGATCGACACGCTCGGTGTCGTCAGCCCCGTCCTGACCACCCGCGACCAGAACGAGGCGTACCGCGTCCTCTACGACGACATCGGCACCGACCAACAGATGTGGAACATCCTGTCGGTGCTGGTGCTCGGTGCCGCAGCCCTCGCGGCGGTGAATCTGATCAGCCGCGCGGCCGAGGCCCAGCGCCGCGAGATCGGCATCGGCATGGCGCTGGGTCTGCCCCGTTGGCAACTCGGTGTGCGTCCGGCGCTGATCGGCGTAGAGGTGGGCGTGGTCGGCGTGGTGGCCGGCATCGGGATCGGGCTCGGCGTCGGGGCGCTGATGCGCGCGCTGCTCGAGTCGCTGCTGCCTCTTCCCGTGTACCTCACCCCGTTCCAGTCCGGTGTCTACGTTCGCGGCGCACTCTTCGGCCTGCTGCCGCCGATGCTGGCCTCGGTGGTCCCGGTGTGGCGGGCCGTGCGGATGGAGCCGGCCGAGGCCATCCGCACCGGCTACCTGGCACCCGACCACGGTCGTCTCGGCGCCTGGACCGCCCACGTGCGACTACCGGGGTCGAGCATGGCCCAGATGCCCATCCGCAACGTGTTGCGCCGACCCCGACGGGCAGCGCTCACCGCGCTGGGTGTGGGTGCTGCCATCACCGCACTCGTGGCCGTGCTCGGCATGCTCGACAGCTTCACGGCGACCATCGAGCAGGGCGTCGCCGAAGTGACGAAGGGCGACCCCGAGCGGGTGACCGTCACCTTGGTCGGCCTCACGTCGCGAGCCGACCCGCGACTCGACTCGATCATCACCTCACCGGCCGTCGGAGCGACCAGCACCGGTCTGCGGCTACCTGCCACCGTCGCAGGCGGCGACGGTGGCAGCGAACCGATCGACCTGCTGGTCGAGGTACTCGACTTCGGCGACGCGCTCTGGACCCCCACCACCGCGCCGACGCCACTCGACGAGGCCGCCTCCGGACTGGTGCTGGCACAGAAGGCGGCCGACGATCTGGGCATAGGCGTCGGCGACACCGTCGTGTTGCGACACCCACGACTCGCCGACGGGAAGTACTCGATGGCTGCGTCGAACGTGGTGGTGAGCGCCATCCACCCCGACCCGATCCGGACACTCGCCTACCTCGATGATCGCTTCGCGACCGAGTTCGGGATGGCCTCGCTCACCAACATCGTGCAGGCGGTGCCCGCCGACGGGTTCGACCACACCGACCTTCAGCGCGCCCTGTTCGGCGTGCCAGGGGTCTCGTCGGTCCAGCCCGTGGCGAGACTCGGAGAGGTGTTCGACGACGTGCTCGACCGGTTCACCGGGTTCCTCGTGCTCACGGCGGGCGCGGTCCTGGCGCTGGGCGTGCTGATCGGACTGAACACCACCCGAATCGGCGTGGAGGAACGTCGCCGCGAACACGCCACGATGCTGGCGTTCGGCGTGCCGTTGCGGCGGGTGATCGGCGCTGTGATGGTGGAGGCGGCGATGGTCGGTGTGGCTGCGACGATCGTGGGTCTCACCGCCGGCTATCTCACGCTGCGTTGGATCCTCGCTGCACTGGCAGAGCGGACCATTCCCGACGTCGGGGTGATCTTGCACATGGGGGGTGCCACGGTGTCGTTGGCGGCCGGCGTGGGTATCGCCGCGCTGACGCTCTCACCCCTGCTGCTGGTACCCCGGATCGCCCGGATGGACCTCAGCGACACACTGCGCCTGATGGAATGACTGTTCCATCGTCGTCGACGGGCCGGTGCTAGCGTCGAATGCCATCCGCCGGGCGGACCGGTGTCGAGACGGCAGGGAGGTGACCGAAGATGAGCAACGCGTCTGCGCCCCCGCCCATCGAAGCATCGATGCTCGCCGGACAGCGGCGGGTGCTCGAACTCATCGCTCGTGGCGCACCCCCCACCGACACCCTCTCCGCTGTGGCCAAGTTCGCCGAGGAGATCATCCCGGGGTTGCTTGCATCGATCCTCGCCTACGACCGCGTCGATGGTGTGTTGCGCCGGGGCGGCTACGCCTCGCTTCCGGCATCGTTCGCCGAGGCCGTCGACGGGCTCGTCCCCGGGCCCGCTTCGGGCAGTTGCGGTACCGCCGCCTTCCGGCGCGAGCAGGTCATCAGCGACGACATCGCCAACGACCCGCTGTGGGCCGGGTTCCACGAGTTCGCCGAGTCGTACGGCATCGCCGCCGGCTGGTCGACCCCGTTGGTCGGCGCCGAAGACGGCGAACTGCTCGGGGTGTTCGGCATGTACTACCGCACACCCCGGCGGCCCACCGAGGCCGAGTTGGTCATCGTGGCCGACCTGGCCAGTCTCGCCACCATCGCGCTGCAACGACACCACGAGGAAGAACGGCAGCGCCGCGAGGCCCTGAACGACCCGCTCACCGGCCTCGCCAACCGCCGCCGCATCCGCGAACTGCTCGTCGCCGGTAACGCCAACAGCCCTCAGGAACGCACGGTGGCGCTGCTCGACTTCGGGCAGGTGCGCCGTTTCGACGGCCAGTTCGGCCGCCTGCTGGGCGATCGTCGGCTCGTCGAGATCGCGTTCCAGTTGCAGGCATCGCTGGGCAGTGCCACGCTCGCCCGCTTCGAGGGCGATGTCTTTGCCGCACTCATCGACGCCCCCGACGATCGCGCCCGATCCGTCGTCGAGGGAGCACTCGAGGCCTTCGCGCTTCCGATCTCGTTCCCGGGCACCGACCTGCGTGGAGCAGTGGGTGTGGGCATGGTGCACATCCACGGCGACGTCGACGACGTCGACGAACTGCTCTACCACGCGACGGAAGCCACCCGCCGGTCCACCCAGATGGGCGGGGGTCGAGTGGTGATCTTCGGCGACGACGAACGCCGTGCCGCCTCGCAACGTCGGCGCATCGAGCGACTGCTGTTCGGCCTTATCTCCGACGAGCGGGTGGTGGCCCACTTCCAACCAATCGTCTCGTTGTCGACCGGCCACACCATCGGCCTCGAAGCCCTCGCCCGCCTCGAAGGCGACGATGTGGCCGACATCTCACCGGCCGTGTTCATCCCGGTCGCCGAGGAAAGCAACCTCATCGAGGCCATCGGAACCGCCATGCTGCGCCGCTCGTGCGAGGCCCTGGCCGGCCACCGCAACGAACTCGATGGCCTCACCATGCACGTGAACGTGTCGGTGCGGCAGCTGATGAACCCGTCGTTCACCACCGAGGCGGCCGCTGTCGTGGTGAAGTACGGGTTGCACCCTCGTCGCATCTGCTTCGAGATCACCGAGAGTCAGTGGCTCGACCGCACCAGCCCCGCCCGGGCCACGATCGACGAACTGCGTCGACGCGGCTTCCGCATCGCACTCGACGACTTCGGAACCGGTTACGCCTCGCTCAGCTACCTGCAGGAGCTGCCCTTCACCGAGGTGAAGTACGACGGGGTGTTCGTCGCTCGGCTCGGCATCGACGAGCCCGCCACGGCGCTGTGCGCGGCGGCGCGCAGCATGGCCCACGCCTGCGGCATGACGATGATCGCCGAGAGCGTCGAGACCGCCGAGCAGGCTGCCATCTTGCGCGACCTCGGCTACGACGCCGCACAGGGCTGGCACTTCGGGTCGGTGATGCCGCTCGAGGAACTGCTCGCCTGGCTGAGCGCGCGCCCCGCCGGCTGACCGTCAGGAGGTCATCCCGCCCAGGCCCACCAGGCCGCGCGCGAGTTCGATCTCACCCATGTGGCGCAGCCCGTGCTGGTAGATCCAGCACTCGATGCCGTCGAGCACGGTGATGCCCTCGTCGCCGGCGACCCGGGCGCTGTAGGTGCTGGCGATCTGCGGCGGGAACGGACGCGTGATGACCACCCGGTGCAACTCGTCCTCGTCGAGTACGGCGAGCCAGGCCTCGGTGCGATCGAACACCAGTCGCTGGTACTCCTTGAAGGCATCGAAGTCGCCGATGCGTTGATGGATCATCTCGTCGACCGTGCGGTGCTTGCCGTGATCGGCGATGGCCATCTGCACGCGGCCCTGCCACTCGTCGTTCCAGATGGGCTGCGTACCAGTGAGCAACATGAACGAGACATCGATCATGTTGGTGATGTGGAAGAGGCAGAACCCGATGGGCAGCACCCCCTCACGCTCGACGTGGTTCACGTGGTCGAGGTCCATCGTGTCGCAGGCCTGGTAGTAGAGGGAGTGCATCGCCTTCATGCGACGCTGCAGAGAATCGAGGATCGTCGCAGGCATAGGAAGGTCAGTATTGCAACTCCGCGGCGCTCGCCACCGCCCGGAGCGACGCCACCACGTCGTCGTCGCTCACCACCCGGGCATTCGCGTACCAGTGGGCCACGATCAGCGGCTCCGGGCCCGTACCGACCGACACCATCTCGTCGACATCGTCACCCACACGTTCGGCCCATCCCTCCGGTGCGATGGGCACCGCCATCACCACCCGGGTCGCGCCGAGAGCTCGGGCCACCCGGCACGCGGCCCGAGCCGTCGAACCGCTGGCGATGCCGTCGTCGACCACCAGCACGGTGCGGCCGCGCAGGTCGGTGCGGGCCAGATCGCCGCGGTAGCGGTGCACCTGACGTTCCACCTCCAACGCCTCGACCCGCTCGAGCGCGGCGAGTTCGTCGGCCTCGACCCCGGTGGCAGCCGCGAGCGCCTGATCGATGAGGTGCACGCCTCCCTCGCCTACGGCACCGACCGCCACCCAGCGGCCCTCCACCGGCACCACCACACGGCGCACCACCAGCACGTCGAGCGGCGCGCGCAACGCCGTGGCCACCTGCTCGGCGACGGGCATGCCCTGTCGCGGCACGCCCACCACGACAGGCTGTTCGGCGGTGAGATGATCGAGCAGGCCGGCCAACTTCCGGCCGGCGTCATGACGGTCGACGAACATCGGTGCGTCCTCCTTACCGGGTGCTCGACGGCACCGCTCGGCAGGTCCAGCCAAGCAGCACCCGCAGCGAGTCGCGAGGGCCGAAGGTCTCGCCCGATCACGCACCCTTCGCCCCTCCGGATCGCGTTCCGCGCGGGCGACGCTGTGGACATGGCTGTTTCCCAGTCCGGCACCCAGTCCGGCACCCTGCCCGCCCTCGCCCGCTGCGCCCATCCCGTGCTGGGCCACGACCACGACTACGACGGCCTGCTCGACCTCGTCGGCGATCGTCGCTTCGTGCTCATCGGCGAGTCGACCCACGGCAGTCAGGAGTTCTACCGTGAACGAGCGCGCATCACCCAGCGCCTGATCACCGAGTGTGGCTTCAACGTGGTGGCCCTCGAAGCCGACTGGCCCGACGCGGCCAGGGTGCGGCGGTACACGCTCGGCCGATCCGACGATGCCTCTGCCGATGAGGCCCTGTCCGACTTCCGGCGCTTTCCCGCCTGGATGTGGCGCAACACCGAGATGGTGGGTTTCGTCGAGTGGCTCCGCGACCACAACATGACCCGACGACACGAGGCCGAGCAGGTGCAGCTGTTCGGCCTCGACCTGTACAGCCTGCGCGCGTCGATCGAGGCCGTCATCGACTACCTCGACACGGTCGATCCGGTGGAGGCCCGCCGGGCACGCGAGCGGTACAGCTGCTTCGACCACGTCGGCGCCGAGGGTCAGGCATACGGCTACGCGCTCGCCTTCGAGGGCGCAGCCCCGTGCGAGGACGAGGTGGTGGCACAACTGGTGGTGCTGCGCCGCAACAGCGCCGCCTATCTCGGCGCCGACGGGCCCCACGCCGACGACGACCTGTTCACGGCCGAGGTGAACGCCATGGTGGTGCGCAACGCCGAGGAGTACTACCAGCAGATGTATCGCGCCGAGACCTCGTCGTGGAACCTGCGCGACCGCCACATGGCCGCCACCCTCGACGCCATCACTCATCACGTCGATCGGCGCCTGGGGGCGGGCCAGCATCGGGCGAAGGTGGTGGTGTGGGAACACAATTCGCACGTCGGCGACGCACGCGCCACGGCGATGGGTGCCCGCGGCGAGCTCACCGTCGGCCAGTTGGCCCGACAGCGGTACGGGCGCGAGTGCCTGCTCATCGGGCTCACCACCTTCGACGGGTCGGTCACTGCAGCCTCGGCCTGGGGCAGCCGCGCCGAGCGCTGGCGGGTGAGCCCGGCCCTCACCAACAGCCACGAGGCCTTGCTGCACCAGGTGGGACTTCCCGCGTTCTGGGTGTCGACCAGCGAGCCGGTGGTGGCGAACGAACTGCGCACGCCCCGCCTCGAGCGGGCCATCGGGGTGGTGTACCGGCCACACACCGAGCGGCAGAGCCACTACTTCCCGGCGAGGTTGGCCGATCAGTTCGACGTCGTGCTGCACCTCGACCGCACGAGCGCGCTCGAGCCGCTCGAACGCACCACCGACTGGGACTCCACCGAGCCCCCCGACACCTTTCCCAGCGGCGTGTGAGGCCCGAGCGGTATCTGAGCGACCGCCGGATGCACTGCCTCAGCGGCGCAGGATCTGTCGCAGGCGGGCGTCGGGCTGGGGGCGAGCCCCGAGGTGTTCGATGACCCACGCCGAGATCTGCGTCGCGAACCGAGCCGCCGCGACCGCGTCGTGGTGCTCGAGGTAATGGGCGAGGAACGACCCTGCGAACGAGTCGCCCGCACCGGTGGCATCGACCAGGTTGTTCGTCGCGGGCGGCACCACCGTGGCCTCGCCGGCTTCGTACACGAGCGCGCCCTCGGCGTCGAGCTTCAACATCACCAGCGCCCCCGGGTACAACTCGGCGAGCCGAGCCGCGATGGCCACCGGCTCGTCGAGTCCGGTGAGCATGCCTCCCTCTTCGAAGTTCGGCAGGAGGATGTCGACCCCGAGGTCCTGTGTGTACCCCAGAAAGGTGTCGATGCCCATCTCGCCGATCATCTGGAACGACCCCGGGTCGAACGACAGCGTCGCCCCGGCCTCGCGGGCGAGCCGGGCCGCTGTGCGCGCCGCCGCTCGGGGCGGATCGACGAAGAACGACCAGGCCGTGAGGTGCAGGTGCCCGGCGGAGCGAACGATGTCGCTCGGTAGTTCGCTGGGCAGCAGGTAGAAGTCGGCGCCGCGACCCGACACCATCGACCGCTCACCGGTGTGGTCGACGAACACCGCCACCGAACCGGTGAGGTGGGCATCGGTCTCGATGAGGTGGGCGTGCACCCGCTCGGCGGCGAGGTCTTCCTGCGCCAACAGACCGAATCGGTCGCGACCGATCTTGCCCACGAAATGGGTGTCGTACCCGCAGCGTGCCGCCCACACCGACACGTTGGCCGCACTACCGCCAGGGGTGAGCATGACCTCGCCAAAGGTGTCGCCACCTTTCAGCAGTTCGGTGTTGGTGCGGATGAGGACGTCCCAGGCGAAGTCGCCCAGCACGCACAGGGGGGCAGGCACGGGGCGAGAGCGTACCGTCAGGCGCGCAGTTCGTAACGAACGGGCAGCCGCTTGAGCCCTCCGACGAAGATGGTCTTCATCAGCGCCGGCTCACCGGCCAACTCGATGCTCTCGAGCCGGGGCAGCAGTTCGGTGAACAGCGCCTTCAGTTCCATCCGGGCGAGCATCGCCCCCAGGCAGTAGTGCACACCGAACCCGAACGACAGGTGCTTGTTCGGGGTGCGCCCCACGTCGAAGCGGAACGGATCGACGAACGCATCCTCGTCGCGGTTGCCCGAGGGATAACTGAGCAGCACCGACTGCCCGGCTTCGATGGTGGTGCCACGCAGCGTGTAGTCGACCGTGGCGGTGCGCATGAAGTGCTTCACCGGGGTGACCCAGCGGATCATCTCGTCGACCGCAGTGTTCATGAGCGTGGGGTCGTTGCGCAGCCGTTCCAGCTGGTCGGGGTGTTCGAGCAGTGCGTGCAACCCACCGGCCATGGCCGAGGCGGTGGTGTCGTGGCCCGCCGTCGCCGCGATGACGTAGTACGAGATGGTCTGCATCATCGTGAGCGGTTCGCCGTCGATGGTGGCATTGGCCACCACCGAGGCCAGGTCGTCGGTGGGGTGGGCGCGGCGGTGTTCGGTGAGAGCCGTGAAGTAGGTGAAGAAGTCCTGCACGACGGCGACGATGTCTTCCGGGCTGCCACCACGGCGCAGGTCTTCGTCGGCAGCGCCGAACAGTTCCTGGGTGAGCCGCAGCATGCGCGGATAGTCGCTCTCGGGCAGGCCGAGGATGGCGAGGATGACGTTCAGCGGCATCTGGATGGCCACGTCGCGGGCGAAGTCGCACTCGCCGCCCAGACCGGCCATGCGATCGACGGTGGCTTTGGCCAGGCCCGCCAACCGGGCGTCGAGCGTGGCGAGGCTCTTCGGCAGGAACCAGTCGGCCGTCACCCCGCGCAGCTGACGGTGCTCGGGGTCGTCGACATGGATGAGCGTGCGCAGCATGTCGCCATGGTCCTTGCGCCGCTGGTCGTCGGCCGCCGTGCCCAGCACCGGCCGGGGCTCGTTCAGGAAGATCTGGTGCTTGGTCTCGATCTCGAAGATGTCGGCGTGGCGGGTGATCGCCCAGAACGGGTTGAACCCCGGCCCCTCCACCCAGTGCACCGGGCTCTCGCGCCGCAACAGCGCTGTGGCTGCCTCGAAACGGGGCTCGTCGGCATATGCGGTGGGATCGACGAAGGCGAATCCGGCCTCATGCACTGTCATGGTCATGGAGCCGATGGTAGAGGACCGGATTGCCGGGGCCATCGGCCAGAAGACCTGTCGCCCGTCCTCCGAGCCACCACTGCTGGTCGAGCGACCTCGCCGGGTGATCGATCTCGCCCACCCGTGTCCCATCAGCGAAGTAGATGACCGTCATCACGCTGCGCATCACGTCGGTGGGGTTCGCCGGTGCCGAGTGCAGGGTCCATCCGGCGTGGAACGTTGCGTCACCCGCCCGCATCGGTGCGTGGGTGGCGAGCGGGAAGTCGCGCTCGCGCACCATCTCGTCGAAGAAGGCCTGCGACGGATCGCCGATGAGGTGCTCGCCGAGCGCCCCCAGTCGGTGGGTACCGGAGGCGAAGGTCATCGCACCCATGCGGGCGTCGATGTCGACCAGCGGCATCCACATCGTGATCGTGTGCTCGGTGGCGAGCGGCCAGTAGTTCTGGTCCTGGTGCCAGGGGGTGTGTCCACCGCCGGGCTCTTTCAGCAATGCCTGGTCGTGGTAGAGCCGCACCCCGTCGACACCCATCAGGTCGGCTGCCACCTTGGCGAACCGGCGGGCCGTCACGTACTGCCGCACTGCCTGGTCGTCTGCCCACAGGTTCGGCACCTGCAGGAACGCCCGACCGTAGGTGTCGCGTTCCTCGAGGGGTCGTTGTTCGAAGCGGTGGCGCAGAGCCGCCGACTCGATCGCCGGCGCGTACACGGCGAGTTCGTCGGCCGAGGCGAGACCACGCACCACAGCGTGTCCATCGCGCCGGTACGCGTCGATGGTGTCGGAGTCGAGTGCATACGAGTCGTCGAGTACCGGGTCTGCCACGGGCTGATGGTAGCAAGAGGGCCCGCGCCGCCAGACCGCCCGACAAGGTTTGGTCAAGGCCCGGGCATCGTGACACCGGGTCAGGAACCGTCAGCAGCATGCGTATAGAAGGTTCCACCCTCAACCCGGCGGCGCTGGCTGCTCCCGGGCGGACTGGGGCCGACTCGCCTGGCGCACCCCCACCCCACCTCGAGTCAGTGGCCCCGCGCTCCGTTGCACCCAATGCACCGGTCCTGTCGCCGCTGCCGCGAATCAAGGTGCTCGTCACCATGGTCGAGCGGCTCACCGGCCGTCCGGTTCGAATGGTCGATGCATCCGAGTTGCCATCACTCACACTCGAAACACCGCCACCCGAACGTCCACCCGCGCTGTCGTCGCGACCCGACTGGGGTGTCACTTTGGGCGTGATGGATCGCGGCACCATCGGCTCGAGCGCCGAGGCCACCACGGTCACGGCTCGCGCCACGGTGACCGACGACGCCGGCACCAGCCAGGACCTCAGTGCATCCCTCGCGCTATCGAGCCGGTTCGTCGCCGATCAGCGTGCACGGGTGCGCGACGGCGTATCGCCGCTCACCGATCCACTCCTCATCAGCTTCGGCAGCACGCTCAGCGCCATCGGCTCGGGCTCGGGCAACTTCCTGCTCGATCTCGACCCGCACAGCGGTCTGGCCCGGCTCACCGTTGCAGCCGACGCCGATCGTGGCGACCTCGCTGCGGCGACGTCGGCTGCCCGCGGCATCATCGCCGGACGCAACCTCGACCCGCGAGTGAACATCGCCAACGTGATGGTGGTCGCGTCGGTGGCCATGAACGCCGGACGGCAGGCCGGAGCGGTTCCGTCGAACGCGCTGAGCACCTACCAGCCGGCGGAGCCGGAACGCTCCGAGGCCATCCAACTCGACGTCACCGTCTGACGGCCGGTCGTTGCGCTCGGTCGCTCACGACCGCACGGCCCGGAGCACGACGAACCCCGGCGTACTCGCCACCACGTCGGCCGCACCGAAGATGCGTTTCAGTTTCACGTGGTAGCCGAGGTGGCGATTCCCCACCACCCACACGTCGCCTCCAGGCCGTAACGCTCTGCGGGCCTGGACGAACATGTCCCAGGCGATCGCGTCGGTGAGCGCGTGGCCGCTGTGGAACGGCGGATTCACGAGCACCCGGTCGACGGTGCCGGCGCCGAGCGGTGCGCCTTGGTGCACCGTGTCGAGGCAATCGCCGACGACGAATCGCGCCTCGCGCTCGGGGCCGAGCGACGCGCGGAACGTCACCTCGGCCGAGGCCACGGCGTGGAACGACTCGTCGACGAACACCACCGAGGCATCCGGGTCCGCGAGCGCGACCTGCGTGCCCACCACCCCGGTGCCGCAGCCCAGATCCACCACCAGTGGCCCGCAGGCCGCCGGAGCACTGCGGCGCTGCAACGCGTCGAGCAGTACCTCGGTGCCGGGGTCGAGCCGTTCGGCCGCGAACGCGCCGGCGTGGGCCACCACCGTGACGCCGGTGCCGGCCACCTGCCACTGCGTCGGCCACCGGCTCGGTGCTGCGTGCAGCGCCGGGTCGATCGTCGCCAGCACCAGGCGGGCCTTGCGTTGCGCCAGCGTGGTGCGTGTGCTGCCCACCACCTGCTCGAACACCGCGAGCGTGGAGGTGTGGAGGTGGCGGGTCATCGCGGCACCGAGCACCACCGTGCCCGGGTGCAGCGATGGGCGCAACGCGCGCAACTGTTCGTCGAGCACGGCCAGCGACTTGGGCACCTTCACGACGAGCAGGTCGATGCGGGCCGGCAGCGGATCGAGGCTGCCCAGCACCTCCACTGCGTCGGTGGCGATGCCGTTGGCGGCGAGATTGGCGCGCGTGGCGCACTGGCTGACGAACGAGTCGCCCCAGTGAACGACCCGACCGGTCGGCCGGGCCGCGAGCGCCACCGCCAACGCCCCGGACTCGTCGTTCACCACCACGGTCACGCCATCGCCGGGCAACCCCAACTGGGCAAGGTGTTGCAGCACGTACTCGTCGGCTGCGTCCCACGCGCGCAACTGTTCACGCGGCCGTACCGGATAGCGGGCAAGCCGAAAGGTGCCCTGGGGCACCGCCAACGACTCGCTCACCGCCGGCCGGCCAGCCGCCAGGCAGCGGCCAACGCGTGCTCGAGCGACTCGGTGAAGGCAACGCCCTGCCAGGCGATGTCGAACGCCGTACCGTGATCGACCGAGGTGCGGATGATGGGCAGACCCAACGACACGTTCACGCCGGTGTCGAAGGCGAGCAGCTTCATCGGCCCATGCCCCTGGTCGTGGTACATGCACACGATGGCGTCGTACCGCTGGCGATGTACGGCCTGGAAGAACACCGTGTCGGCCGGATGCGGACCGGACGCATCGATCCCGGCGGCGACGGCGCGCTCGATCGCAGGGGCGATGTGGTCGCTGTCCTCGGTGCCGAACAGGCCGTGCTCGCCGGCATGCGGGTTCAATCCGCACACTGCGATGCGCGGACGATCGATGAACCGGCACAGCGTGGAGTGGGTGAGTTCGACGACATCGAACACCCGCTCGGCCCGCACCCGCTCGATGGCCTCGCGTAGCGAGCAGTGCGTGCTCACGTGCGTGACCGCGAGCGACCCACCCGGCGTGTCGGCCGTCAGCATCATCGTCACGCGCTCCGCGCCGCACTGGGCGGCGATCATCTCGGTGTGCCCCACGAAGGCCGGGTCGCTCAACTGCGTGGCCTCTTTGTTCATCGGCAGCGTCACGACACCGGCGACGTCGCCTGTCAGCGCGTCGGCGGTGGCGCGCTGCACGTACTGCCGGGCGGCCGCACCGCTGGCCGCGTCGAGTCGACCGGGCCGGTGATCGTCGACGGCGAGCATCTCCAGATCGACGACGTTCAGCACACCCGGCCGTGCCATACCCGGGGCGGCCACTGCGACGATCTCGAGGTCGAGACCGAGCAGTGTGGCACCGTGCCGCAGGATGGCCGCATCGCCGTACACCACCACCGGCCCGGCGGCACCGTCGAGCCGTCCCGCAGCAGCGCAGCGCAACACGATCTCGGGACCCACGCCCGAGGCGTCGCCCATCGTGATGGCCATCGGTCGCTCGCTGCTGGTCACCTGCTCGGTCACCCTCACAGTCTGCCGTGCAGCAACGCGGCGACCATGTCGACGAGCGCCGTGTCGTCGCCGAAGCCTCCCGAGCGAGTCACCACCGCTCGGCCGCTACGGGTGTCGATGCCCCACGGCGCGCCGGATGCAACCGTGCCGTGCACCTCTACCGCCGCATCGCCCAACAGCGCGGCGGCGGTGTCGCCACCCACCACCAGCAGGGCCCGCTCGGGCCTCGCCACGAGCGCCGCTTCCACCCGCACCGCCAGTTCCGCTGCGGTAGCCCCAGCAGCTGCATCGTCGACCGCTGCACCGCGAGCCACATGGGGCGAAAGCGCCACCGCCACCTGGTCGAGCGGATCGCTGCTGCGCACCAACGCCCCGACCTGCCGGCGCGCAGCCGGATGCAGGCTGCCGCACACCACCAGCACACCACCCGCGGGAGCGATCGGAAGCGGCTTCGCCGGCGCCGCCGTGGCGATCGCGGCAGCGATGGACCCTGCCGTGCCGACGAACAGCGGCAGGTTCGACGATGCCCGCCACGCTGCGCCGATGCGATCGAGGTCGGCATCATCAGCGGCGTCGCACACGGCCACACCGTGTCCACGGCCGAGCCAAGCCGTCAGTTGTCGCTCGTCGGCCAACTCCGTCACCTCGGCCCGTCCGGCGGCGCGCAGGTGGTCGACGGGCCTGCTCGAGCGGACGGGATGGCGCGCATCGCTACCCGCCGGCCCATCGCCGACCGGTACACCGTCGATCGTCACCACGCCCCCGACACACACCCGGCCGAGGGCCGGCAGGGCCGGCACCACGAGCGCGCGCCGACCGCCCTCCGCGACAAGGCCCGCCACCTCGACCGCCCACTGACCACGCAGGGTCGAGTCGATCTTGTGTGCCGTCGCTGTGCCAGCGAACCCCCCGGCCACGGCGGCCGCCTCGGCGGCAGCGAGGTGGCGCGAGCCGAGGTCGACGACGAGGCACTCGACCGCATCGTCCGCACCCGTCGTCGTCACCCGCACGGTGCGCCCGAGCCGATCGGCGAGTGCCCCGGCAACCTCCAGCGCGCCGGTGCGATCGTCGGCGGTGATCACGAATCGGTCCATGTGCGCGGCGACGCTACCGCTGCCCGGCAGACTGCTCGGGTGAGCGCACCCCGCACTTCGTACGACGCCGTCGTGGTGGGTGCCGGCCCGAACGGGCTCACGGCCGCCTGCACCCTGGCAGCGGCCGGCCGTTCGGTGCTGGTGGTCGAGGCGAACGACACCGTCGGCGGCGGCTGCCGCTCGGCCGAACTCACCCTGCCCGGACTCACCCACGACGTGTGCGCCGCGGTGTTCGCCCTCGCCGCCGTGTCGCCCGCGTTCCGCGACCTCGACATCGAGTCGCTCGGGGTCGAGTGGGCGCATCCCGACATCCCCCTCGCCCACCCCCTCGACGACGGGCGGGCCGGTGTGTTGCACCGGTCGATCGACGACACCGCAGCATCGTTGGGCGACGACGGACGGGCGTGGCAGCGACTGCTCGAACCATCGCTGCGCCAGTGGCACCACCTGCTCCCGCACCTGCTCGGCCCCATCACCGCGATGCCCCGTCACCCGGTCACCCTCGGCCGCTTCGGGCTGCGGGCGGTGCAACCCGCAACGTGGGTGGCGCGGGGCTTCCGCGACGAGCCGGCTGCCGCACTGTTCGCCGGCTGCGCCGCTCACGCGTTCTTGCCACTCACCCACGCACTGTCGGCCTCGTTCGGGATGATGCTCGCCCTCACCGCGCACACCGCTGGCTGGCCGCTGGCCCGTGGCGGCGCGCAGACCGTGCCCGACGCACTGGCAGCCCGACTCGCGGCCGCCGGCGGCGTCGTCGAGACATCGAGCCCGGTGCGGTCGTTGGCCGATCTGCCACCCCACCGGGTGGCGTTGTTCGACACGGCTCCGCGGCAGGTGGCAGCCATCGCCGGCGACGCTCTGCCGCACCGCTACCGCAGCGCCCTCACCCGCTTCCGGCCCGGCCCCGCCGCATTCAAGGTCGACTACGCCCTCGACGGTCCGGTGCCGTGGACCAACGCCGACTGTCGCAGGGCGGGAACCGTGCACGTCGGCGGTAGCACCGCCGACATCGCCGCGGCCGAGGCCGATGTGGCTGCGGGCCGTATGCCCGAGCGACCCTTCGTGCTGGCGGTGCAGCCCGAGGTTGCCGACCCCACTCGTTCACCCGCCGGCCGGCACACGCTGTGGGCGTACGCGCACGTGCCCCACGGCTGCACGGTCGACGCCACCGAGGCGCTGGAACGACAGATCGAGCGGTTCGCGCCGGGCTTCCGCGACCGGGTGCTCGCGCGCCACGTCATCTCCCCCACCGACTCCGAGCGCCGGAATGCCACCCACATCGGCGGCGACATCACCGGCGGCGCCCACAGCGGATTGCAGTTGCTGTTCCGCCCCACCGTGTCGCTCCGGCCGTACGTCACGCCGAACCCCTCGATCGTGCTGTGTTCGGCCTCCACCCCACCCGGTGGCGGTGTGCACGGGATGTGCGGGGCCAATGCGGCGCGGAAGGTGCTGGCGGGCGTGCTGCGCTGACCGGCGCACGAGCCGACGACCTTCGGCCCTCGCGTCCACCCCGTCCCCGTCGGCACCGTAGGGGCATGGCTTTCCTCAATCGCGTCGACGCAGGCCGCCGACTGGCCGACCGGCTGGGTTCGTTCCGTGGGAGCGACGTGGTGGTGCTGGGCTTGCCGCGTGGCGGCGTGCCCGTCGCCGAGCAGGTGGCCACCGCGCTGCACGCGCCGCTCGACATCATCGCCGTGCGCAAGCTCGGTGTGCCTCTGCAGCCCGAGTTGGCGGCCGGCGCGATCGGTGAGGGTGGGATCCGCGTCACCAATGACGAGGTGGTCGACGCCTACCACCTCACCGCGCAAGATCTCGAACAGATGGAACGACGCGAACGCCCCGAGCTGGAACGTCGCATGTCGATGGTTCGTCGCAGCCACCCGCGGCTGTCGTTGACCGATCGCATCGCGATCGTCGTCGACGACGGCATTGCGACCGGCGCGACCGCCCGGGCCGCCTGCCAGGTGGCTCGCGCCCATGGCGCGGCCCGGGTCGTTCTAGCAGTGCCGGTGGCGCCTGCCGACTGGCGAGCCGAACTCGGCAATGCTGCCGACGACTACGTGTGCGTCGATGCGCCGGAACGCTTCGCTGCTGTCGGGCAGTGGTACGCCGACTTCGCCCCCACCTCCGACGACGATGTCATGGCGTCACTGGCACGTAACGCCCATCGTGGTTGGGATGCGGCGCTCCCCGCGGCAGGGGTGGTGCTCGACGGGCACCTCACCCTGCCGTCCGACGCCGCTGCAGTCGTGGTGTTCGTCCACGGCAGCGGCAGCAGTCGGCACAGCCCCCGCAACCAGTTCGTCGCCAACATGCTGAACGACGCCGGGCTGGGCACGTTGCTGTTCGATCTGCTCACCGATGACGAGGCCGAGGACCGCCAGAACGTGTTCGACATCGAACTGCTCGCCCACCGGCTGGTCGACGTGACGCGCTGGCTTCGCGGCCAGTTCATCGGCCTTCCGCTACAGGTCGCCTACTTCGGCGCCAGCACCGGCGCCGCTGCGGCGTTGGCTGCAGCAGCACGCCCCGGCGCCGACATCGCGGCAGTGGTATCGCGCGGCGGGCGACCCGACCTGGCCCACCACCACCTCGAGGCGGTGCGGGCCCCCACGTTGCTCGTCGTGGGCGGCCTCGACCATGTGGTGCTCGACCTGAACCGCCGCGCCGCGGCGGCGATGCGCTGCGAGCACCGTGTGGAGGTGGTGCCCGGGGCCACCCACCTGTTCGAAGAGCCGGGAACGCTGCACCAGGCCGCTGCCCTGGCCACGCGGTGGTTCACCGGCCACCTGCGCGTGCCGACTCAGAGCGGCGCCAACGGGAAGCCGCCCCGTGCCTCCTCTACGGCGTAGCCGATGCGGAACACCGTGGCGTCGTCGTAGGTGCGACCGACGATCTGCAGGCCGGTGGGCACACCGTTGTCGGCCAGTCCCGACGGCACCGACAGCACCGGGCAGCGGCTGAACATGTTGAACGGGGTGGTCATCGCGCCGAGCAGGTAGTGCTCGACCTCCACCCCGTCGACCGTGAGTGCCCGCTCGGTGTAGTCCTCGCCTGCCGGGTATCCGCGGGTGGCCATCGTGGGGCACAGCAGTGCGTCGTACCGTTCGAACAGCGCACCGAGCGGCTGCCACAGACGACCCTCCAGCTCCATGCCTTCCAGGAAGGTGAGCGGGGTCGACTGCGTCTCCTCGGCGAAGCGCCGGGCGTAGGGGGTGAGGAGGTGGGCATTGTCGATGAGGTCGTGACCCACCGCTGCGCCGAAGATGGAACCGAAGTGCGAGCGGAACGCGGCGAAGACATCGACCCGGCTCCACGGCAGTTCCACCTCGTCGACGAGAGCACCGGCATCGGCGAGCAGTGCGGCCGCACGCCGCGTGTTGGCCACCACGTCGGGGTCGACAGCGAAGTCGCCCAGCCGCACGCACAGGGCGATGCGCAGACCCGCCACCCCGGTGCCCTGCAGCGCCAGCACCGGCGGATCGGGCAGCGACACGATGTCGCCCGGATGCCGGCCGGCGATGACGTTCTCGAGCAGGGCGCAGTCGGCCACCGTGCGCGCCATCGGGCCGTCGTGGCAGTACTGGTCGAGGTTGAACGGCGGCAACGCCGGCACGCGGCCGTACGGGGGCTTGAACCCCACCACTCCCGAGAACGAAGCGGGGATGCGGATGGACCCGCCGATGTCGCTGCCCGTGGCGAGCGTGGTGTAACCAGCCGTCAGGGCGGCGCCCGACCCACCCGACGAACCGCCAGGCGACATGTCGAGGTTCCACGGGTTGCGAGTGACACCCCAGATGGCGCTGTGGGTGAAGCCGGCGCAGCAGTACTCGGGGGTGGTGGTGCGCACGTGGATCACCCCACCGGCCTGCTGGATGCGTTCGATGATGGGGTGGTCGACCGGGGCGACCTCGCCACGATGGATGAGCGAACCCTGGGCCCACTCGCGGCCCACCAATGGGTGCTCCTCCTTGGTGGCCACGGCCAGGCCGTCGAGAGGGCCCCGCGGTGCTCCAGCCGCGTACCGCTCGGCAGCGGCCGCAGCCTCGATGCGCGCCTCGTCGTAGCGTCGGTCGCACACAGCGTTGATCGACGGCTCGATCTCCTCGATACGGTCGACGAGCGCGTCGAGGTACTCCACCGGCGACACCTCGCGCCGCTGGAACCGGTCGAGCACCTCGACCGCCGACCAGGTGTGCATCGCCGTGTCGTTCATGGATCCAATCCTCCTTCTCCAGGCCCTGTCAGGCCCAACCACTGAGCACGATCTTGCCCACATGGTGCCGCTCGAGGAACGCCGCCTGCGCCTCGCGTACCTCATCGAAGCGGTACACGGCCGACACCGCGGGCACGATGTCGCCACGTTCGACATGGAGGACCAGTCGGGCGAACAGGCCGGGTGGCTGCACCGCGGTGCCCGCCAGGAGCAGGTCGCGCAGGTACAGCGTGCGCAGATCGAGCGGCACGTGCGGGCCGGCCACCGCGCCCGACACCACATACCGGCCGCCTCGGCGCAGCAGGTCGATCAGACCTGCCCATTCGGCACCTCCCACCACGTCGGCCACCACGTCGACGCTTGCCAGGCCGGTGGCCTCGCCCAACTGCGCCGCAAGGGGCAGCGCCCGGTCGAGCACCACGTGGGCACCGAGTGCTCGCACCCCGTCGGCCTTCGCCGCCGTGCTCACCGCCACCACCGTGGCCCCGCGCAGACGGGCGAACTGCACCAGTGCAGCACCCACACCACCCGACGCGCCGGTGACCAGCACCGTGTCGCCCGTGCCCACCTGCACCCGCTCGAGCATGTTCAGCGCGGTGCCCGACGAGGTGGCGAACGAGGCCAACTCGGCATCGGTCAGCGTCGACTGCACCGGGTGCGCATTGGCGGCCGGCACGACGACGAACTCGGCGTAGCCGCCGTCGATCTCTGAACCGACGTAGCCGGTGCCTTCCAGCGACCACGGGTCGACCGGGTTGCGTAGCCACGGATCGACCATGACCCGTCGGTCGAGCAGCGCCGCTGCAGTGGCGGCATCGACACCGGGGCCCACCGACACCACCGTGCCGCACACATCGGCCCCCTGGATGCGGGGGAAGCGCAGCGGCTCGTCCCAGGCGCCGTTGTCGTCGCCCTGCGCGTACCAGCCGACGCGGGTGTTCACATCGGTGGCGTTCACCGCGCACGCGCCCACCTGCACGAGCACCTCGCCCACACCCGGCTCGGGCCGCGGATGGTCGTGCACCACCGCCAGTCGGTCGAGGCCGCCGTGCCCGAGCAGCAAGACGGCGCGCATGGTCAGTGGACGGAGACGTGGCCGAGCAGCGCCGCGACCGACTGCTGCATCACGGCGGTGGCACGGGTACGGCTGTGCCCCTGGGCGTCGCGCATCAGCCGGTATGCCTCGAACGAGCACAGCACGTCGACCGCCGAGAGCAGAGCCGTCGCACCCGTGGCGTCGAGTTCGCCGAGTTCAGCAGCGAACAGCTTCTTCACCTGGTTGCGCAGGAACGTTCGACTCTGCGCGAGTTCGGCGGCGATGAGCGGCTGGAACGGGGCGCGGATGCGTGCCACCTGCCCCACCGAGTCGATGGCCTCGAACAGCGCCACCCGCGAGTCGATGAGGGCGGCGATGCGGTCGGCGAGCGAAGCCGTTGGGCTGACCGCGACGTCGACCAGATGGCGAACCCGATTCTCTTGGCGGCGGATGGCCTCGCTGCACAGGTCGTCGACATCGTCGAAGTAGCGGAACAGCGACCGTGGCGACGAACCGGCCCGTTCGGCGATCTCGTTGGCACTGGGCTCGAGGTTGCCCTCGCCGTACAGTTCGAGCAACGCATCGACCACCGCCTCGCGGTTGCGTTCGCGGCGCAGGTGGCGGCCGTCGAGATCGTCGTCGAGTTGGGTCATCGCCCCCAGTCTCGCACCTCCTCGCGCCGGCAGCACAACACGGCCGCCCCTGGTCGACCCGCTCGTCTCAGTGGGCGGCTGACGCCACCGACGCGACGCACCGGAACCCGATGTTGCCGGTGCTGCTGTCGGGGGTGCTGCGCATGCGCGCCGCTGGTCGGTAGCGGCGGCAGTACGAGGCGTGGCACAGGTACGAGCCGCCTTTCAGCATGCAGTCGGCGGTCCACTCCCACACGTTGCCCACCATGTTGTAGAGGCCGAAGCCGTTGGGTGGGAAGGCGTCGACCGGGCACGTGCCGAGCCAGCCGTCGGCCGCCGTGTTCCCTCCGGGGAAGGTGCCCTGGAACACGTTCATCATGTGCTGTCCGCCGGGCTCGAGCTCGTCGCCCCAGGGGAACGTGGTGGTGCTGCCGCCGCGGGCGGCGAACTCCCACTCGGCTTCGGTGGGCAACCGCACCCCGGCCCAGGCGCAATAGGCCTGCGCGTCGCGCAGGCTCACGTGCACCACCGGGTGGTCGCCTCGGTCGGCGATGCTGCTCTGCGGCCCCTCGGGGTGCTGCCAGGTGGCACCCTCGACCTCGCGCCACCAGGGTGCCGCAGCCACCCCGCGGGTGTCGGGAAAGTCGTCGGGCAGCAGTCCTCCGAACACGAACGAGGCACCGAACTCCTGGGCGTCAGTGCGGTGGCCGGTGGCCGTCACGAAGGCCGCGAACTCGGCGTTGGTGACCGCAGTGGGCGACACGGTGTAGCCCTCCACGGCGCCGGGCCGCGGCGACTCGCCGTCGGCCGGGTACGCCCACGGGTCGTCGCTGCCCATCACGAACGCGGCCGGGCCAAGGGGTACCCAGCCGACAGTGCTCGGCACCGTGACAGCGGGGCCCATCGTGGCAGCGGAACCCATCGGTACGGCCCGCTCGTCGCCCGACCCGTCGCGAGTCGGGGCGCAGCAACCGTCCATCGGCCCTACTGTCGCGCGCTCTCGGCGGCTTCGGCCACGGCCGCGTTGGCCGCGGCCTGCTTGGGTCGCTCGGGCGCCAACTGCACGTCGACGCGGGTGATCGTGCCGGTGAACTCGTTCGGGATGGCGTAGGCGTCGCTGACCGGCGAGCCCAGGTCGGCGCCCACGCTGACGCTGGCGCTCGACATCATCCGCATCACCATGGGGATGTCGGCCGTGCCGCACGGCTCGCCGTCGATGAGCACCGTGGCGGTGCCGTTGCGGCCGAGGCGCTGGAAGTCGACTCCCACGGTGCACGCCCCGTGCGGGACCGGGCGAGTGGACGTGACGAGCGTGTGCGCACCGAAGGCGTTGTAGTCGAACACCAACCGGTCGGCATCGATGAACAGGCTGACGCCGCTGTTCTCGGTGCCGGTGGCGAACAGCACGCCGTTCGCTCCCGCCGGCCGATCGATGGTGGCCGTGATCTGGAACGTGCGCCCACCGATGGTCGCTGCCGCCTGCGGCGGGATGGGCGACACGGGCGGGTAGTACACGTAGTGCCGATCGGCCGGGTGCGGCGTGCGATCGACGAAGCGAGCGCCGAACAGTTCGACACCGCGGTCGTCGAGCGGCAGCACACCGTGCACCTCGGCCTCGCGCCACCACAGGGCGATCATCTCGGCCAGTTTCTCGGGCATCTCGGCGGCGAGATCGTGACACTCCGACCGGTCGACATCGACGTGGTACAGCTCCCACGGGTCGTCGTCGAACGAGGTGCCCGGCGTGTGACGGCACACCGCTTTCCAGCCGTCGTGCCAGATGCCGCGGTGGCCGATCATCTCGAAGTACTGCACCGGCTTCTGCGTGGGCGCCTCGGGAGCGTCGAAGCTGTAGGCCAGCGACGTGCCGGTGACCGGCAGTTGCTCGTAGCCGCGGTAGGTGGCAGGCGGGGTGACCTGCAGCAGCTCGTACACCGTGGGGGCGATGTCGTTCACGTGGTGGAACTGGTCGCGGATACCGCCGGCGTCGGTGATGCGGGCCGGCCAGTGGGCCACGAGCGGCACATGCACACCACCCTCGTGGGTGTTCTGCTTGTACCACTTGAACGGGGTGTTGCCGGCCTGCGACCAACCCCACGGGTAGTTCGTGTGACTGTGCGGCCCACCGATGTCGTCGATGCGCTGCACGGCTTCATCGGGCATCTCGAGCATGCCGTTGAAGAACTTCATCTCGTGCATCACACCGAAGGGGCCGCCCTCCTGGCTGGCACCGTTGTCGGCCAGCACCATCACGAGCGTGTTGTCGAGCCGGCCGAGCGCGTCGAGGTCGTCGAGCAGGCGACCGATCTGCGCGTCGGTGTGGTCGAGGAACGCAGCGAACGCCTCCTGCATGCGCGCTGCCAGGCGGCGCTGGTTCTCGGGCAGACCGTCCCAGGCATCGACACCGGGGTTGCGCGGGGACAGCTCGGTGCCCTCGGGCAGCAGGCCCATCTCCATCTGACGGGCGAACCACTGGGCGCGCACCGCGTCCCAACCCTCGTCGAAGCGACCGCGGTACTTCGCCATGTAGTCGGCCGGGGCCTGGTGCGGTGCGTGGGTGGCGCCGAACGCGAGGTACAGCAGGAACGGCCGGTCGGGCCGGATGGAGACCGAGTCGTGGATGAACTCGATCGCGTGGTCGACGAGGTCTTCGGTGAGGTGGTAGCCCTCCTCCGGTGTGCGGGGCGGCTGGATGCGGTGGTTGTCGTAGGTGAGGTCGGGCGAGAACTGATCGGTCTCGCCGTCCATGAAGCCGTAGAACCGGTCGAAGCCACGGCCGAGCGGCCACTGCCGGAACGGCCCTGCCGCCGACGCGTCGGCCATCTGGCAGAGATGCCACTTGCCCACGGCGAACGTGGCGTAGCCCTCGTCGCCGAGCACCTCGGCGATGGTGGCGGCGTGGTTGGTGATGTGGCCGCGCATGTGCGGGAAGCCGGTGTTGAAGTTCGACACGTTGCGCATGCCCACCGAGTGGTGGTTGCGCCCGGTGAGCAACGCTGCGCGGGTGGGTGAGCACAGCGGGGTGACATGGAAGTTGGTGTAGCGCAGGCCACCGGCCGCGAGCCGATCGATGTTCGGGGTCTCGATGGTCGATCCGAAACACCCGAAGTGCGAGAAGCCGAGGTCGTCGAACAAGATGATGACGACGTTCGGCGCATCCTCGCCCGGATGCGGCGGCATGTCGAACGACGGAGTCGACTCGGCCAGCGTGCGCCCGATCGTTCCGTTGAACTCGATTCGCCTGGTCTCGACCTGATCGGTCATGGCCCCTCCTGATGACGGTTTCGGCAGAGAGTCTGCCAGAACGTCGGTCGAGCGCGTGAACGACCGGTCACCTACGCTGCCGCCATGGGGGAAGTGAACACGTTCTGCCGGATCTGCGAACCGTCGTGCGGCCTCGTGGCCCACGTCGACGAGGGTCAACTGGTGAAGTTGTCGCCCGACCGCGACCACCCCGTCACCCAGGGGTTCGCGTGCCACAAGGGCCTCGCCGCGGTCGATCTGCACCACGACCCCGACCGGCTCGACCACCCGATGCTGCGCGCCGCCGACGGCACCTGGACCACCGTCGGGTGGGACGAGGCGATGACCTCGTTGGCCGGCCGACTGCGGGCCGTCACCGCCGAACACGGCCCCAATGCCGTCGCCGCCTACGTCGGCAACCCGATGGCGTTCAACGCACTCGGCAGCCTGCACATCGGCACCCTGCTGCGCTCGCTCGGTGTGCGCCGCACGTTCTCGTCGGGCACCCAGGACTGCGCCAACAAGTTCGTCGCGAGCGAGGCCGTGTTCGGCTCGTCGAACGTCCACCCGATCCCCGACCTCGAGCACACCGACCTGTGCCTCGTCATCGGCGAGAACCCACGCGCTTCGCAGGCCAGCTTCTGGTCGGTACCCAACGTCATCGGCGAACTCCGCAGGGCTGCGGCACGCGGCGCCCGCATCGTGTTCGTCAACCCGCGGCGCATCGAGACACCCGAGCGCGGCGTGGGCGACACGCTGCTCATCCGGCCCGACACCGATGTGTGGTTCCTGGCGGCGCTGCTGCACGAGATCGATCTACTCGGCGGGTTCGACCGCGGTGTGGTGGCCCGTCACGGCCGCAACGTCGAGGGCCTGCGCGCGTTCATCGCCGCCTACCCGGCCGACGCCGTGGCCGACGTCACCGGCATCGACGCGGCCACCGTGCGCGAGTTGGCAGCCGCATGGGTGGCCACACCGCGCGCCTCGGTGCACGCCTCCACCGGCATCAACATGGGCCGCCAGGGCACCCTCGCCTACTGGCTGGTGCACATGCTGTCGTTCGTCACCGGCCGCCTCGACGCCGAGGGCGGCAACCTGAAGAGCGACGGGTTCTACGCCAATGCGAAGTCGGGCGCCGGGTCGCCGGCCCAGGGCTACGTCGACACCGAGTTCGGCCGCCTGCGCCGTGGCTCGCTGCCGGGAACGCTCATGTCGCACGCCATCCTCGACAGCGACGAACCCATCCGGGCCATGATCGTGGTGGCGGGCAACCCGCTGCTGTCGATCGCCGGCCAGGAGCGTCTGCGCAAGGCGTTCGAGCAACTCGACCTGCTGGTGGTGATCGACATCTACCCCAGTGCCACCGCCGAACTGGCCCATGTGGTGCTGCCCAGCGCCGACATGTACGAGCGCGACGACCTGAACATCGTCAACATCGGCACCAGCGCCCAGCCCTTCGCCCAGTACACACCGGCGGTCGTCGCACCCCACGCCGACCGGATGCCCGAGTGGTGGATCGCCCATCGGCTGCTGCAGGAACTAGGCCTGCCCAGCATCCTCGACGACGAGACGCCCGACCCGTGGGCGAAGTGGCGCCACATGCTGGCCCGCGGCTCGGGCGTCGACCTCGCCGACCTGCAGGCGGGGCCGCACACCGTCGTGCTGCCATCGCCCGCACCCGGTGAGTTCTTCCAGCGCCAGGTGCACACCGACGACGCCCGGGTCGACTGCTGCCCCGACGGGTTCGCCGAGGCGATCGACCGCTGCCATCGGCTGTTCGCCGAGACGAGCGAGGAAGTTACGGCACCCGATGCGCCGCTGCGGCTGATCCACAAGCGCGACGCCTGGATGCACAACTCGTGGTTCGCCAACGTGCCGCGCATGAAGCGTGGCGGGCGCACCTCGAACCCGCTGTCGATGCATCCGGCCGACGCCGCCGCCCAGGGGCTGGCCGACGGCGACGCCGTGCTGGTGACCAGCCACCACGGCGAGGTGTCGACCACCGTGGAACTCGACGACGACCTCATGCCGGGGGTGGTGTCGATGGTGCACGGCTGGGGCCATGGTGCCAGCCCGCGCCTGCGCGTGGCCCACGAACATCCCGGCGCCAACCCCAACATGCTCCTCCCGATCGGCGAGGGCAGTTTCGAACCACTGTCGAGTCAGGCGCACATGACGGGCATCGCCGTTCGGGTGCGCGCCGCCGTCAGCGCCCGGTGAAGCGAGCGGGGCGCCGCTCGAGGAACGACGCCACGCCCTCGCGGTGGTCGTCGCTCTTGAAACAGGCGCTCATCGCCGCTGTGTGACGCTCCATGTGCTCGTCGACCGAGGCGGTGAGGCCCTGGTAGGTGAGCTGCTTCACCCAGCGGTGGCTGTGCGGCGAGCCGGTGGCCACCTGCTCGGCCAGGGCCCGCACCCGGGCGGGCAGGTCGTCGGGGGCCACCACATCGAGCACGTAGCCCAGACGCAACGCCTCGTCGGCGTCGATCATCTGCCCGGTGTAGGTGAGCCGCAGCGCGTTCTGCAGGCCGACGATGCGCGGCAGCAACCAGGTGCCAGCGCCGGTGTCGGGCACCAGCCCGCGGTGCACGAAGTTCCAGGCGAAGCGGGCGTTGGTGGAGGCGATGCGCAGATCGCACTGCGAGGTGAACTCGGCGCCCATGCCCACGGCCGGCCCGTCGATGGCGCAGATGGTGGGCTTCGGGCACTGCACGATGGGCCACCACACGTCGTGGTCGCTGCTGCTGCCGCGCAGGCCGCGGGTCTCGCCGGGGATGGTGGCCAGATCGGCCAGGTCGGTGCCGGCGCAGAACGCACCGGGCACACCGGTGATGACCAGCACACTGGTGGCCGGATCGGCACCCGCCTCACGCACCAGGCTGATGAAGTCGCCGAGCATCGCGTAGGTCATCGCGTTGCGCTTCTCGGGCCGGTCGATGGTGATGGTGCCGACGAGTCCGTCGACCTCGTACCGCAGGAACTCGCTCATACCCCGACCGTACCCGCGAGCGGCCCGCCAGGACCGAAGGCCTTGGCGGCGAAGCGCTCACCGATGCGCCGGTAGCCCTCCTCGGTGGGGTGCAGGCGGTCGTACAACTCGTCGACGTCGTCGGCGCCGAACAGGTCGAGACCGCTGAACGTGTGCAGGTGCTCGTCGCCCGCCGCCCGACGTGCTCCGACGATCTGCTCGACCATCTCGCGGATGCGCACGAGGGTGAGGCCGAGGGGTCGCACCGCCGGGCGCGCCTCGACGTGCACGAAGGTGGTGCGGCCATCGATCAGCACCGGCACCGTCGGGCCGGGGTGCTCCTCCACCGACGGGCAGTAGATGGGCGACACCACCAGCAGCGGCGTGGTGGGGTGGCCGTCGCGGATGGAATCGAGGAAGCCGTGCAGCGCCGGCCCGAAGGTGCGCTCGCTCATCGAGGCGGCGTTCACCAGGTTGATGCCCACCTTCAGGCTCATCACGTCGGCGGGCACATCGCGCAGCACCCGACCCATGAACGGGTCGAGCTGGCACTGGCCGCCGAAGCCGAAGTTGTCGACGTCGACACCGGCAAGGCGCGCCGCGAGCATCGGCCACGCCGCTGACGGCCGGCTCACGTCCATGCAGTGACTGATCGACGAGCCGTGATGCACCCAGCGACGGCGTGGCCGGGTAGGTCCCGACACGCTCGACCCGGCCGCCACGGCGAGGCGACGCAGCTCGATCGACGCGTGCGTGGGCAACCACAGTTCGATCTCTTTGTCGTCGCTGCCCAGGTCGTCGAACCGCACCGTCACCGGGCCGCCGGCCTCCCAGCTGATGCCCTCGGGCCCGCGGGTCTGGTCGATGTGGATGAACGTGCCACCCACCATGCGCTGCATCGCGACGAGCTCGCCGTCGACCACCAACTCGACGGCCGGGTCGACCTGGTCGCGCGACGTCACGTGAATCGTCATCGGGTGCACGGTCAACTCGACGACAGGCGAGGTGGTGCGGAACACCAGCCGCACACCCGAGGTGGAGGTGACCACGGTGTCCATGAAGGCATCGGGGATCTGCGGCGCAGTCCAGGCAGGAACACGGCGCGGCAACAGGCCGTCGGCCGTGGGCTTCAGGTCGAGGGCGCCGCGGATCTCGACCGTGCCGGCGGTGAACGGGAGGTCGACGAGTG
>JBIKLX010000260.1:0-3591 GCA_044359565.1 Ilumatobacteraceae bacterium | reverse complement strand
ACTCGGGCCAGGTGATGGGTGCCATCTCGACGGTGGCGTTCAGCTTCATGGTGCACGAGCCGAGTGGAATCATCGTGCGGTCGAGGGCGAGGTCTTTGTCGGCGAGGCGTCGCAGGTAGCGCAGCATTTCGTGCTCGGTTCGGTAGCGACGGAACACGTCGTGGTCGAGCAGCCCGCCCGAGCGCCGTGCGGGCAGGCCGTCGGGTGCGTCGTCGCCAACAGGTGCATCGACACCGACGATGGCGAGCACATCGGCGACCATCGACAGCGAGCAGGTCTCGTCGAGCGCAATGCCGACGGTGGTGGCGTCGACCTCGAGCAGGTCGTAGCCGGAAGCGTGGGCTCGGGCATGCACCGCCGCAGCGTTGGCCACCCGTACGCGCAGGGTGTCGAACCAGGTGTCGTTCACCAGGTGGGCGCCCCCACTGCGCAGTGCGTCAGCCAGCAGCGAGGTGAGCCGGTGCGTGCGTTCGGCGATGCGCTGCAACCCTTCGGCACCATGCCAACAGGCGTAGAACGCGGCGATGTTGGCCAGCAGCACCTGGGCGGTGCAGATGTTCGACGTGGCCTTCTCGCGGCGGATGTGCTGTTCGCGGGTCTGCAACGCGAGGCGCAGCGCCGGTCGGCCAGCCGTGTCGGTGCTCACGCCGACCAATCGCCCGGGAAGGGCGCGGGCGGCGCGTTCGTGAGCGGCGATGAATGCTGCGTGCGGGCCGCCGAACCCCATCGGTACGCCGAAGCGCTGGGCCGATCCGATGGCGATGTCGGCGCCCAACTCGCCCGGTGAGGGCATCAGCACACAGGCCAGCAGGTCGGTGGCTACGACGGTGATGATGCCAGCGGCGTTGGCGGCGGCCAGCGGTGCGCTCCAGTCGGGAACCGCGCCGCTGGAGGTGGGCAGGCTGAACAGGGCACCGAAGCACTGCCCGGTGCTCATGCGGGTGAGGTCGTCGAGATCGCCCACGACCAACTCGATGCCCACCGGTTCGGCGCGAGTGGCCAGCACTGCCAAGGTCTGCGGGTGCGTGTCGTGGTGCACGAAGAAGGTGTCGCCGTTGTTCGCCGACAACCGGCGCGCCATCGTCATCGCCTCGGCCGCCGCCGTGGCCTCGTCGAGCAACGAGGCGTTGGCGAGATCGAGGCCGGTGAGGTCGGCCACCATCGTCTGGAACGTCAGCAGCGCCTCCAGCCGGCCCTGGCTGATCTCGGGCTGGTACGGCGTGTACGCCGTGTACCAGGCCGGGTTCTCGAGCACGTTGCGCTGCACCACCGGTGGGGTGACGGTGCCGTAGTAGCCGAGCCCAATGAGGCTGCGACGGGGTCGGTTCCGTGCTGCCAGTGCCCGCAGTTCAGCTGTCACGTCGTCGACGGTGCGGGGCGGACCGAGGGGGAGTGGTGCATCGAGCAGGATCGACGCGGGCACGGTCTGGGCGATCAGGTCGTCGGCCGATGCCACGCCGAGCGCCGCCAGCATGATGTCGCGTTCGAGCGGTGCCGGCCCGATGTGGCGGGCGATGAAGTCGCGATCGTCGAGCAGGTCGGCGAGAGCGGGACGGGACTGGGGATGGACTGCGGACACGGAACCTCCTCGGTGCCTGCCCACGGACGTGGCCAGGAGGTGGGTTCCCCCGCTGTCATCGGTACCTGAGAGCTTCGGTCGGACTCGGCGCCCGGCCTTTCCCCGTCGGCGAGACCGGTTCGGTCTGCTTTCCAGCGGCGCACGGCCCGATCGGTTCGGTTGCCTGAGAGATTCCGGGGAGGTTGCTCCTTCGGCGCCCCCATGCTGGCTGCGTGGGTGGCTCTCCCGGTCGGACGACTGGCGCACCCAGCACGCTATCGCGCCTCATCCGGCCCGACCAGGGACCTGCGACCCGGCCCGTGCATCGGCGTGTGCTCAGCGATCGGCGAGGGGCGAGCCGAGGCGCCGGGTGACGGCGGCGCGGATCTGCTCGTCGAAGCTGCGGACGTGGGCTTCGACCAGTTCGGCGGCGCGGTCGGCATCGCCGGCGCGCAGTGCGTCGAGCATCTCGGTGTGCTCCGACACGGCATCGGCCATGTCGTTCACATCGGCGAGATACATGTGCCACAGGCGATCGCTCTGGGCGTACAGCATGTCGAGGGTGTCGGTGAGGAAGCGGTTGTCGGCCGCTTCCCACACGATCTCGTGGCACTCGCGGTCGATCTCGATCAACTCGGCGGCCGGTACCCCGGGCCGCTGGGCGCGTTCGAGCGCGTCGGCCATGCGGTCCCACAACTCGGGTTTGGCGCGCGCACACGCGAGGCGAGTGGCGAAGGGTTCGAGCGTGGCGCGGGTCTCGTACAGCAGGGCCAGTTCGGCGACGTCGATACCCGACACGTACATGCCGCGGCGGGGGATGACGGTGACGAACTGATCGCGTACCAGCCGCTGCAGGGCCTCGCGGATGGGGGTGCGGCCCATGCCCAACCGCAGTTGCAGGTCGTCGTCGCGGATGACGGCCCCGGGCGCGAGATCGAGCCGCACGATCATGTTGCGGATCTCGGTGTACGCGCGTTGGCTGAGGGACGTCGAGGCTGTGATATGGTGAAGATATATCAGTCGAGGTGTGGTGGCAACCCACCACACCGGTCACGCCGGGAGCAGTGATGAGCGAAGTCAGCGGTCAGGTCGTCCCCACCCATGCAAAGGTGGTGATCATCGGTGCCGGTATCGTCGGCAACTGCCTGGTCGGCCATCTCAGCCGCCTCGGCTGGACCGACATGGTGCTCATCGACAAGGGCCCTCTGCCCAACCCCGGTGGTTCCACGGGTCACGCGTCGAACTTCATCTTCCCCACCGACCACAACAAGGAGATGGCGTTCCTCACGGTCGACAGCCAGAACCAGTACATCGACCATGGGATGAACAACACCTGCGGCGGCATCGAGGTGGCCCGCGAGCCGCAGCGCATGGAGGAGTTCAAGCGCCGGATGACCTCGGCGAAGGCGTGGGGCATCGACGCCCGTCTCGTCACGCCCGCCGAGATCAAAGAGATGGTGCCGTTCATCAACGAAGACATCCTTCTCGGCGGCTACTACACGCCCAGCGTCTCGGTGGTCGACTCGCTGGCCACCGGCACCCGTATGCGTGAAGAGGCCCAGCAGCAGGGTGCCCTGAAGGTGTTCGCCAACACCGAGGTGTTCTCGCTCGAGACCGACGAGGTGCCCAACGGCCTGCCGAAGATCAAGGCCGTCGTCACCGACAAGGGCCGCATCGAGGCCGAGCACGTCGTCATCGCCTGTGGCGTGTGGAGCCCGCGCATCGCTGCCATGGCCGGTGCCACCATCCCGCTCACCCCGGCCGTGCACCAGATGGCCGATGTCGGCCCCATCGACATCCTCCAGGAGACCAACAAGGAGTTGGCCTTCCCGATCATCCGCGACATGGACACGTTCTGCTACGAGCGCCAGTCGGCCGGCTCGATGGAGGTGGGCAGTTACGCCCATCGCGCCATCCTGATGCGCCCTGACGACATCCCCTCGAACGAGGAATCGGCGCTCAGCCCCACCGAACTGCCCCTCACCTACGACGACTTCGACCCGCAGCTCGAGCAGGCCATCGACCTGATGGAG
>JBIKLX010000084.1:0-13098 GCA_044359565.1 Ilumatobacteraceae bacterium | reverse complement strand
AGCGTGGCGTTCAGCAACATGTTGGTGCGGGCGGCCTCGATGGCGAACGGACTTGAGTCGACGCTGTGCACGCTGGTGGCGCCACCGGCGGCGGCATGCACCGAGAACCCACCGTTGCACGAGAACAGGTCGAGCACCCGAGCCCCGGCTGCCATCGACCCGACCCGGATGCGGTTGTCGCGCTGGTCGAGGAAGTGGCCGGTCTTCTGGCCGCGCACCACATCGGCCTCGAAGTGCAGGCCGTGCTCGGTGAACGGCACCGGCTCGACGACCGGCGGCCCGAACAGCGACAGGCCCTCGTGCAGCCCGGGCACCTGCACCTGGCGGGCCAGGCGCAGCACCAGCGACCGTGAGGGCAAGGCCTCGATGATGAGCGGCACCAGCGTGGCGAGGTGCGGTACCCACGCCGCCGAGTACAGCTTCAACACGGCGACATGGCCATAGCGGTCGAGTACCAGGCCGGGCAGGCCGTCGTTCTCGCCGTGCACCACCCGGTAGCCGGTGGTGGCGGTAGGTGTACCCGTCGACTCGGCGAGTGTGCGGCGCCGCGCGATTGCCTCAGCCAGTTTGGCGCGGAACCAGTCGGCGCCGATGGTGACCGGCTTGCCCTGGTGCAGCACCTTGACGCGGATGGGCGACTCGGGGTCCCACAGGCCGATGGCCACGAACCTGCGGTCGTCGTCGAACACCACTGCCAGGTCGCCGGCCGCGCCCTCGCGGCTGACCGAGATGATGGAGCCGTCGAACAGCCACGGATGCCCGCCCCGCAGGCGGCGCACCGCATCGGGGGTGACCCGCAGCGCCAGACGCGTCTCGGCAGGGCGGGGCAGGGAATCGAGCACGTTCACACCCCTATCGTGCCCGATCCCCGCGGCATCCCGCGGATCGGGCACGATAGGGGGATGCGCATCCTGCTCACCAACGACGACGGCATCGATTCGGTGGGGCTGCACATCCTCGCCCGGGCGATGCGTCGCCATGGCGAGGTGGTGATCATCGCCCCCGACCGCGAGTACTCCGGCGCCAGCGCAGCCCTCGGCGCGCTGCACCTCATCCAGCCCGAGGTGTACCGCACCCAGGTGGAGGGCATCGACGAGGCGTGGGCCGTCACCGGCCCGCCCGCGCTGTGCGTGATGTTCGCCCGCCTCGGTGCCTTCGGCGCCCCGTTCGACCTGATCGTCTCGGGCATCAACCCGGGCGCGAACGTGGGTCGCTCGGTGTACCACTCGGGCACCATCGGCGCCGCCTACACCGCCCGCATCGGCAACATCAGCGGTGTGGCCGTCAGCCAGGCCGTCACCGGGTTCGGGGTGGAGGGCCAGGGCTGGGACGAGATGCTCATCGGTCAGAAGTGGCACACCGCGGCGGCGGTGGCCGACGCATTCGTGGAGGGCCTGGTGGCCGACATGCCGTCGGAGCCGGTGGTGGCCAACCTGAACGTGCCCAACTGCGAACTGCACGAGATCGAGGGCTGGCGTCATGCCGCGGTGGGAACCCAGCCGCCGCGGTCGATGTCGAGCGCCACGCTCGAACCCAAGCACGGCCACGACGGGGCCTTCCACGTGCGGATGAGCTGGGGCTCTCAGGTGGAGCTGCCGGTCGACACCGATGGCGGCATCGTCGAGCGCAACAGCGTCGCCATCAGCTACCTCAGCCGCATCACTGCCGACCAGCGCAGCGACCTCGGCCACGCCGAGAAGGCCCTGTCAGGGCTGCTCGGCGCACCGTGACGAGCGACGTCTTCGCCCAAGCGCCCCCGTCGTTGGCCGACGCCGACGTGGCGGCCGGACTGCGGGTCGACTTCGGGCTGAGCGGCACCCTCACCCCGCTCGACAGCGAACGCGACCGCAACGTGCGCCTCGTCGGGCCCGACGGCGAGTGGGTGGTGAAGGTGGCCAACGTCGCCGAGCACCCGGCCACCCTCGACCTGCAGCACCGGGCGCTCGACCACATCGCCCGGGTCGACCCCACCCTGCCGGTGCCCCGCGTGTGGCACACCATCGACGGTTCGCCGACGGCACGGTGGGCGAGTGATCAGGGCGATCATCTCGTGCGCTGCGTCACCTGGTTACCCGGGCGGCCACTGGCCACCGTGCCCCGCACCGACGCGCTGGAGCGGCATCTCGGCCACACCCTCGGGCGCCTGTCGGCCGCACTGGTCGGCTTCAGCCACCCGGCCGCGTATCGGCCCGACTTCCTGTGGAACCTCGACCGCGCCCAGGACGTGCGGCCGTGGACCGCCGAGATCGCCGACCCCGCCGACCGGGCGCTGGTCGAGCGGGCATTCGACCGCCACCTGCGCCGCGCCGTACCGCTGCTGCCAACGCTGCGCGCCGCCGTCGTGCACCACGATGCGAACGACTACAACGTGCTGGCCGACGGCGACGAGGTGACCGGCCTCATCGACTTCGGCGACATGCTGGTGGCCCGGCAGGTGAACGAACTCGCCGTAGCCCTGGCCTACGCGCTGCTCGACCAGGCCGACCTCGTGGCCGTCACCCGCCGAGTCGTCGGCGGGTACGTGGCCGAGTTCGCCCTCGACGAACGCGAACTGCAGGTGCTGTTCGATCTGGTGGTGGCCCGCCTGGCGATGAGCGTGACCATCTCGTCGCACCGTGCCCGTGACTTCGCCGACAACGAGTACCTGCTCGTCTCGCAGGCACCTGCGCTGCGCCTGCTGCGCCGCCTGATGGCGGTGCGCCCCGAGTTCTGGCACTTCGTCGCCCGCGATGCGGCCGGCCTCACCCCGGTGCCACGTCACGACGCGATCGTCGCCTGGATGCACTCGCCCGAGTGCCGCCCCGGGCCGGTGTTGCCGTTCGACCTCACCCGTGCCGGCCGCCTGCTGCTGAGCCTGGCCGACGGTGCCCCGGGCACCGAGCATGCCGCCGATCCCGTGGCCTACGAGGCGTGGATGCGAGCCGAACTGGACGCCCGCGGCGCCGTGGTGGGTGTAGGCGCCTACGACGAGGACCGCGCCTGCTACCAGGGCGACCAGTTCCGTACCGATGCGCCCGAACCGCGGTCGGTGCACGTGGGCATCGACCTGTTCATCGACGCCGACACGCCGGTGCGCGCCATGCTGCCCGGCACCGTGCTGAGCGTGGTCGACAACGATGCCGCCTACGACTACGGCCCGACGGTGGTGCTGCAGCACGAAGCCGGCGACGCGGGCCCGTTCTGGGTGCTGTACGGGCATCTGTCTCGCCGCACGCTCACCACCGTGCAACCCGGCCAGCAGGTGGCCGCTGGCGATGTGGTGGGCTTCATCGGCGACCACACCGTCAACGGCGGCTGGAGCCCGCACGTGCACGTGCAGGTGATGACCGATCTGCTGGCCGACGACGACGGTGTGTTCCACGGCAACTTCGAGGGCGCGGGCGAGCCGAGCCGGATGAGCATCTGGCGCTCGATCGTGCCCGACGCCAACGCTCTCATCCGCCTGGCACCGGAGACGTTCACCCAGCCGGCGCCACCCACCGACGAGTTGCTCGCGGCGCGGCGCGCCCATCTCGGGCCGAGCCTCAGCATCAGCTATCGCCGCCCGCTCACGATCGTGCGCGGCGAGGGCGCGTACCTGGTCGACGCCACCGGCCGCGGCTATCTCGATTGCGTGAACAACGTGTGCCATGTGGGCCACACCCACCCGCACGTCGCCGGCGCCCTGGCCCGCCAGGCGGCGGTGCTGAACACCAACACGCGCTACCTGCACCCGCTGATCGGCCGCTACGCCGAGCGCCTCACGGCGCTGTTCCCCGAACCGCTGCGGGTGGTGTACTTCGTCAACTCCGGCAGCGAGGCCACCGAACTGGCCCTGCGCATCGCCCGTACGGTCACCGGTCGCCGCGACGTGGTGGCGGTCGACTGGGGCTACCACGGCAACACCGCGGCCGCCATCGAGGTGAGCGCCTACAAGTTCAACCGCAAGGGCGGCGCAGGCAAGGCCGACCACGTGCACCTCGCCGAACTGCCCGACCCGTACCGGGGTCGGTTCGGTGCCGATGTGCCCGACGCGGGCGAGCGGTACGCCGAGTCGGTGCGCGACGCGCATCCGGCGCCGGCGGCGTTCATCGCCGAGTCGATCAGCGGCTGCGGCGGGCAGGTGGTGTTCCCTCAGGGCTACCTTGCCGCGGCCTATGCGCACGCCCGAGCCGCGGGTGCGCTGTGCATCGCCGACGAGGTGCAGGTGGGTTTCGGCCGCGTGGGTGCAGCGATGTGGGGCTTCGAACTGCAGGGTGTGGTGCCCGACATCGTCACCCTCGGCAAACCGATGGGCAACGGCCATCCACTCGCCGCCGTGGTCACCACTGCCGAGATCGCGGCCGCCTTCGCCAACGGGATGGAGTTCTTTTCCACGTTCGGCGGCAACCCGGTGAGCTGCGCAGTGGGCATGGCCGTACTCGACGTGATCGAGGGCGAGGGCCTGCAGGCGCGGGCGCGCGACGTGGGCGGGATGCTGCTCGACGGTTTCGTCGACCTGCAGGCACGGCACGAGGCGATCGGCCATGTGCGCGGTGTGGGCATGTATCTCGGCGTCGACCTTGTCGTCGACAGCGCCACGCGAGAGCCGGCTACCGCACTGGCTGCCGACGTGTCGAATGCTCTGCGCGAGCGAGGTGTGCTGGTCAGTACCGACGGTCCGGCCGACAACGTGCTGAAGATCAAGCCGCCGATCGTGTTCGACCGAGATGAAGCCGACGTGCTGCTGGCCGAACTCGACGCAGTGTTGACGCGACTGGGCTGAGCCCGGTCAGGTCTCGACGAAGCGGCGCACGGCGATGATGCGCTCCGACGGCGGCAACGGACCCTCGCGCACCACGTCGCCCGGTCGTGGCGCGTGCACCCAGCGGGTGGTGCTGATCGCGATGCCCACGTGGCTGATGACCCCGGGGTTGCGGCTCGAGTACATGAACACCAGGTCGCCGGCCTTGATCGGCTCGACGGTCCAGTCGACGGCGCGACCCTGCTTCGACTGGGCGAGGCTCTGGTGCGTCAAACTGACGCCGATCTGCTTGTAGCTGGCCAGGGTGAGGCCCGAGCAGTCGAACGTGTCGGGTCCGGCGGTGAAGAACTGGTAGGGCTTGCCCACCTGGGCCTTGGCGAACGCGACGACGGTGTCGATGGGCGTCGCCGCCGGTGCCGGTGCGGGCACGGTGGTGGCGGGCACGGTGGTGGCGGGCACGGTAGTGACCGGGACGGTGGTGGCCGGAACAGTGGTGGCCGGGACGGTGGTGGCCGGAACGGTGGTGGCCGGCGGGGCGGGTGCGACCGGCGTGGCACCGGGGGGCAGCAGCAGCGTGTCGCCGGGGCGCAGCACGGCCTCGAGTGTGATGCCGTTCAGCTTCAGGATCGCGCCGTACTTGAGCCCGTACCGGGCCGCGATGCCGAGAAGTCCGTCGCCCGATTGCACCGTGTAGCTCACCGGCCGTTGCGCCGCCGAGGGCACCACGGTGGACGCGACCGGGGGCGCGGGCGTCGCCTTCGTCGAGAGCTTGGTGGTGGGTACCGTCAACACGTCGCCCGGGTACAGCGGGCTGGTGGGGGTGAGTCGATTCACCGTCAGCAGGTCGCGGAAACCGACGTTCAGCTTCTTGGCGATGCCGAGCAGGTAGTCGCCGGGCTGCACCGTGTACACGGTGGGGGCCGTCCGGCTGGCGAGCACCCCGCTCGCTGCCTGCACCGGGGCAGCAACTGGAAGGAGGAAGCACAGGGCAGATGCCGCTGTCGCACACAGCGTGATTCGGCGCATGGAGATCTATCGGCCGCGACCCGCGCGAACTTGAGTGTTTCTTGACCGGATCAGTTGTCGAGGTCGGGGCGGCCCGAACCGGTGAGCGTGAGGACGCCCTCGACGAACATCGGCGAGCCCGACAGATCGACGGTGCGTTCGTCGAACGCACGACCCACCTCGTAGGTGGACGCTCCGGCGGCGCGCATGTCGGCAGCGAGTGCCGCCTCGGTGGCGGTGGTGGCGGCAGCCAGGGCGTTGTCGAGCGAGGTGTGTATCGACGGGGTGGGGCCGGCGTGCACCAGGAACTGGCCGATCTGCGGTGCGCTGATGGTGCACGTGCGGGTGATGCGTACCCGCCCGACCACGGCCCCGACGGCGTTGGCCACCCCAGCGTGGCCCGGCACCACGGCCTCGGTGCCGAGCAGGTGGGCGACGGCCGGGTAGTAGGTATGGGCCGAGGCACCGAGCGCCACCAGGGGCAGGTCGAGGCCGATGTCGACACGCACCGCAGTGAAACGGCGGTCGAGCGCGGCCTGCACCAAGGCAGTACCCACGGTGCCTGCGGGCTGCCCGTCGTACTGGAACGCTGCCGCCAGCACGGCTTCGGCCGAGCGGCGCACCAGGGTGTCGATGGTGAGGCGGGCAACGCCGGCCGCGTCGTCGGCGATGGGTCGGCCGAGCCGGTCGCGGCGGCGGGCGAACACGGTGGCGGCCAACTCGGCGATGCGCGGGTCGAACGTGCGCTGGATGCCCAGCACGTGGCTGGCGTCGGTGGGCGTGAAACCCGCCAGGCGCAGCAGGCCGCGGCGCACCAGTCGGTCCACGGCGCGCTGCGCCGTGGCGTTGTTGACGATGCCGCTGGCAGGGGCGATGTGGCCCTCCATCGCGTCGAGCACCTTGCGCTCGGCCGGCTCGAGTCCGGTCGGCCAAGTGCCGGGGCGGGTGGCCAGCAGGACGAGGCCGTCGGTGTCGGCCGGGGTGTCGGCGGCTACCTGGCGCTCGAGCATCGCCGTCAGCCAGTCGTGTTCGCTGGCCGCCAGGCTGCACAGAGGCACGATGCGACGTGGTCCGATGAGCAGCACGGGCCCGGCGGCGCGGTCGTCGTGGCGTACCTCACTGTCGCCGCCGAGGCCGTGGGTGAACATGGCAACGGCAGCAACCATCGTCTGGTGCCCGCCCACCGTCGCGCCCTCCTGGCTGACGGTCGGGGCGCCGGCGCGCAGCACGGCGATGTCGGTGGTGGTGCCGCCGATGTCGGAGATGATGGCGTCGTCGAGGCGGGTGAGGTGGGCGGCACCCACCAGGCTGGCGGCAGGCCCCGACAGAATGGTCTCGATCGGACGCTCGCTCACGAAGGCCGCCGATACGAGCGAGCCGTCGCCGCGCACCACCATCACGGGGGCGTGGATGCCCCGCTCGACGAGGGTGCGTTCGGTGGTGGCGACGAGGTCGTGGATGATGGGGACGAGGCGGGCGTTCAGCACTGCCGTGACGGCACGCTTGGGGCCGTTCAGCTTCGCCGAGAGCTGATGACTGCAGCTGACGGGCTTGCCCGTGCGGGCGCGCACCAGGGCTGCCGCAGCCAGTTCGTGCTCGGCGTTGCGCACGCTGAACTGGGCCGTCACGGCAAAGCCGTCGACCCGGTCGGCCACGTCGTCGAGCCACGCACCGAGTGCGTCGAGGTCGAGCGGTGCGATGGGTGAGCCGTGCGAGTCGTGCCCGCCGGCCAGGAACACGGCCGGATCGCCGGCCAGCGCTGCGGCCAGGCCGGCCCGTTCCAGCACCGCTTCGTCGAACCCGATGATGACCGCGCCCACCGGGCGCCCGCGGCCTTCGACCAGGGCATTGGTGGCGAGCGTGGTCGACAGCGACACGAGTTCGATGCGTGCCGGTTCGACGCCCGCCTCGTGGAGCACGGCGTCGAGGGCGCCGAGGATGCCGATCGCCAGATCGTGGTGGGTGGTGGGCGATTTCGCCGTGGCCACCACCGTGGAGGTGGCTTCGTCGTACACCACTGCGTCGGTGAACGTACCCCCTGTATCGATACCGAGCAGGAGCGTGCGACTGGGGGAGGGGGACGAGGGGGGCATGGGAATCGGGTGGGGGCTGTACCGGGAGGCGAGGCTAGCGTCGGCCATGATGGGCGCCCCGACCGAACTCGATCCAGCCGACCCGCGGTCGGCGAGCAGCGCGCAGGTGGTGCTGCCGTGCGCCGAGCTGTCACCGGCGATCAACTTCTTCACCCAGCGCCTCGGGTTCCGGGTCGACGCGATCTTCCCGGCCGACAGCCCATCGGTGGCCCTGCTGTCGGGCCACGGCCTCACGGTGCGACTCGAGCCCGGCGACATCGGCCAGGCCGGTCGGCTCCGACTGTTGTGCGCCGACCCGGTGGCCTTCGGCGGCGGCGACACCGAACTGGTGGCGCCCAACGGCACCCGGATCCACCTGGTGCCTGCCGACCCCGGCGTGGTGCTGCCTCCGGTGCAGCAGTCGCTGGTCGTCAACCGTGCCGCCGACGACTCGTCGTGGGGTCTCGGCCGGGCGGGCATGCACTACCGCGACGTCATCCCCGGCAGGCAGGGTGGTCGGTTCATCGGCTCGCACATCCGCATCCCCACCGGCGGTCCGGTGCCCGACTACGTGCACTACCACAAGGTGCGCTTCCAGATGATCTACTGCTACCGGGGTTGGGTGCGCCTGGTGTACGAGGACCAGGGCGAGCCGTTCATCCTGAACGCCGGCGACTGCGTGCTGCAGCCGCCCGAGATCCGCCACCGGGTACTCGAGAGCGGCGACGGCCTCGAGGTGATCGAACTGGGCTGCCCCGCCGAGCACGAGACCCTGGCCGACCACGACATCGCCCTGCCCACCGGGCGCGTGCTGCCCGAGCGCGTGTTCGGCGGCCAGCGCTATGTGCGCCACATCGCCGCCGACGCCGCATGGCGCCCCTGGCGGCACACCAGGTTCGAGTACCGCGACACGGGCATCGGTGCTGCCACCGAGGGCCTGGCCGCGGCGCGGGTGGCGCGGCCGGTGGCCGGCACGGTCGACACGGCGCGCAGCACGCACGACGCCGAGTTCGTGTTCGGGTTCGTGCTCGAAGGCGGGGTCACGCTCGACTGCGACGGGCACGACCCGTTCGCGCTGGTGGCGGGCGACACCTTCGTGGTGCCCGCCGGCATGCCCTACCGCTTCGCCGACTGCACAGCCGACCTGGAACTGCTCGACGTCACCCTCCCCGACGTCGTACCGCTCGCTGCTCCGTAGCGTGCGATGATCGCCCGGTGAGCGACGCGCCGAAGCTGCCCCATCCGTTCGCCGATCTGGTCGGCTTCGAGGTCGAGACCCTCGAGGTAGGCCGAGCGGTGGCCCGGCTCACCATCGGGCCCGACCACATGAACCCGCACGGCGTCGTGCACGGTGCGGTGTTGTTCGCGCTCATCGACACCTCGATGGGTGGTGCGGCGATGTCGACGCTGCAGCAGGGCCAGCGTCCCGCCACCATCGAGGTGCAGGTGCGCTTTCTTCGCCCGGCGCTGGCCGGGGTGCTCACCTGTGAGACGACGGTGGTGAAGCCGGGCAGTCGGGTGGTGCACCTCGAGTCGCGCGTGGTCGGCGACGACGGCAAGGTGGTGGCCACCGGCAGCGGCTCGTTCGCCGTCCTCTGACGGCCGGGCTTCAGTGCCGCCCGAGCAGAGCGGGTGGCGACGGACAGGTGGATCCGGCGGCCAGTAGGTAGCGGTCGGGGCGCACCACGGCCACATCGCCACCGGCTCGGTCGAGCAAGTCGTCGTACCCGGTCAGCAACACGGCGCCGAGAGCGGCCCAGGCCTCGGCAGCGTCGCTGTGCAACAGGTCGGCGGTGCGGGCGACGACAGCGAACCGCTGGCCCACGATGTCGTCGAACCGTCTGCCGTCAACCGTCGACTGCACCGCCGGCCGGCCCCCGCCGTCGAGCACCAGCGGGCTGGCGCCGAGCGCCGGCATCGGTGCACCGTCGTTGCGCTGCTCGTGCTGGTCGGGCGGCTGGGCGGCGCGAGCCGCCAGCATCGACTCGTCGCGGTTGGCAGCGACGGCGCGGTCGGTGGTGCAGATGAGCCGACCGAACCCGACGGCCGACTCGATGATCGAGCGCACATGTGGCGCCCGTTCGGCCTGGTAGGAGTCGAGCAGGGTCGGGTCGGCACCGTGCACCACGGCGTCGATTTTCCAGGCCAGGTTCGCTGTATCGCGCATACCCGAGCACATGCCCTGGCCGAGGAACGGTGGCATCTGGTGCGCGGCGTCGCCTGCCAGCAGCACGCGGCCGCTGCGCCACTGCTGGGCGATGAGCCCGTGGAATGTGTACACGGCCGCCCGCTCCACCGTCACCGTCGCCGGGTCGACCCAGGCGGCGAGCAGTTCGTTCATCACCTCGGGGCGCTGGATCCACTCGGGGTCTTCGCCCGCCAGGAGCATGAACTCGAAGCGGAACCTCGGCGCCGGCATCGGTATCAGGGTGTGGGGGCGGGCCGGATCGCACACCTGCAGGGCGACCGCAGAGGGCTCGGGTGTGCCCGGGTGGAGGATCAGGTCGAGCACCAGCCACGGCTCCTCGAACTGCAGGTCGTCCATCGTCACACCGAGCAGCTTGCGGGCGGTCGAGCGGGCGCCGTCGCACGCCACGACCCACGCCGCCTGCACGGTGGAGCCGTCGTCGAGGCCGAGCGACACGGCCTGCTCGTCGCGGTCGATCGACACCACCGTGGTGCCGAGGCGGACGTCGGCCCCGTGGCGGATGGCGGCAGCGCGTAGCGGTCGCTCGAGGCCGGGCTGGTGGAACATCTGCGAACCGGGCCACCCCGACGGCGACGTGGGGGCGGAGCGCATCGACAACAGCACCTGACGGTCGGCAGTGAGGAAGTCCATCCCGGCGTTCACGCGCACGACCGGGGCGATCTCGTCCATGCAGCCGACCTCGTGCAGGATGCGGGCGATCTCGCCGTCGAAGTGGGCGGCGCGCGGCAGGGCGAACAGGTCGACGTCGCGCTCGAGTACGACGACGCGCAGGCCGCGTCGGGCAGCGAGCGCGGCGAGGGTGCAGCCCACCGGGCCGAACCCGATGATGGCCAGGTCTGCGTCGGTCATCTCAGTGCGACGCGGCCCAACCGGCCTGGAGCGTGTCGAGGTCGGTGGGGGCGATGAACTCGGCGGGCATGGCCGGGCCCCAGGCGTGGCCGATCTGCGACGGCAGGAACGGGGTGCGGCCGGTGGCGTCCCACGCCTCGTCGTCATCGATCTGGTCGAGGTCGCTGTACAGCTCGATGAACGAGCCCGACGGGTCGTGTAGGTACCAGTAGTAGTTCGAGCCGATGAAATGCCGGCCGAAACCCCACGCCTGGCGCTGGGCGTCGACACGGAGCAGGGCCGTGGCGGCGTGACCGACGTGATCGACGTCGTCGCACTCCCATGAGTAGTGCTGCAGCAAGGGCACGGGCGAGTTGACCAGACCGATGTTGTGGTGATCGAACGAGCAGCGCAGGAACGAGATGATGCCGGGGAACTCGTCGGTCGGCTTGAAGCCGAGTCCATCGACGAGCAGCGCCCGGGTGCCGGCCAGATCGGGGGTGCCGATGACGAGGTGCCCGAGTCGGCGCGGTGGCCGGGCCGCCTGGGTGACCGCGGCGGCGCGGGCGTTGCGGCGGATGTTCACGCCCGGGCGGTTCTCGGCGGCGGCGGGCCCGACGGCCTGCTGCACGAACGGGGCCGCCACTTCCACCCGGAACGTCACCTCGGTGGCAGGGTCGACCACGGTGAGCACACCGTCGGTGTGGCGCGGCTGCAAGCCGTGAGCGGTGAGCCGGGCGGCGATGTCGACGAGCGTGGCGTCGTCGGTGGCGCCGATGCGCACCTCGAGCAGGCGCCGGAAGGCGTGGTGGTCGACGACGAGCTGGGTGCCGGCATCGGTGCCGGCGAACCCGCCGCTGCCGTCGCTGGTGAGGCCGAGCTCGCCGTAGAACGCGCCGAGACCGGCCGGGTCGGGTACGCCTACCCGCATCGACAGCAGGCGGTGCAGGCCCATCAGACGGTGCTGGCCACGCAGCGGTTCGACAGGGTGCCGATCACCTCGGCGCCCGACTCGACCAGTTCGCCGGCCTGCAGGAAGCGACCGCGGGCCATGCCCACACCGTCGGGCGTTCCGGTGAAGATGATGTCGCCCGGTACCAGGGTGCAGATACCCGACAGGTACGACACGAGGTGGGCGACGTCGAAGATGAGGTCGTCGGTGCGGCCGTCCTGCATCCGTTCGCCGGCCACGTCGCACCACACGCCGATGTCGTCGGGGTTCGGGAACGCATCGACCGACACGATTGCGGGCCCGAGCGGGCCGTAGGTGTCGAAGCTCTTGCCGAGCGAGAACTGCGGTGGCACGCCGGCGCGCTGCACGGTGCGGTCGCTGATGTCTTGGCCGAGCGTCAACCCGGCCACATGACTCCACGCCTGGTCGCGGCTGATGTTGCGGCCGCCGGTGCCGATGACCACCACCAACTCGACCTCCCAGTCGACTGTGTCGCCCGACAACTCGATGTCGGCCGTGGGCCCGACCAGGCAACTGGGGAACTTGGTGAAGGTGAGCGGCGACGGAGGCAACTGCGCGCCGGTCTCGGCGGCGTGGCGGCCGTAGTTGAGGCCGATGGCGAACACCTTCTGCGGACGGGGCACCGGGTTTTCGAGCGACGCAGGGTCGACCGTTCCATCAGGAGCGCGGCCCTCGGTGGCCTGCTGCCACTGGTGGAGTTCGGCGAAACGGGCGATGGCCACCATCGGGTCGGCGAGTGCGGCGTCGCCGCTGAGGGCAGCGAGGTCGTGCCAGTGCTGGCCGTTCTGGAGTGCGGCGCGGCCCTGGGTGCTGATCAGTCGGAACATGGCGACATTCTTGTAGATCGCCGACCCGATGCACAGTCTCGGCGCAGTTATCTGCGGCGTGGCCGACGACGGCACCGATGGCGACGACGGCGATCGCCACGGCGATGCCGACCGCAACGGCCACCGCAAGGCGCCGGGCCTCGGAGCGCGGCTGGTACCGCTGCACCGTGTGGTTCATCGCCCCCAAGGTGCCACTCGAACCGACCAACCGTGCTGGGTTGGTGGCTGCTGTGGCGAGTCGGGTGGTGGGTGGGATCGTTCCTCGTGCTGGATACGCCAGCGGAGGCGGGCGCGGGCTTCGTCGAGGCGGTCGATGGCGCGGTGTGGGCGCGGGATGTGGTTGCCGGTGCGGCGCAGGACGGCGACGCGGTTGTGGGCGTTGCAGCCGATGTCGCCGTCGAACTGGCTGGTGAGGCCGCCGTCGGCATAGGGCACGATGTGATCGACATCGCATTCGTCGG
>JBIKLX010000083.1:0-13241 GCA_044359565.1 Ilumatobacteraceae bacterium | reverse complement strand
GTGCCGTTCACCGATGCGCTGTTCACACCGTTCGACATGCGCGACCACCTGTACCAGCAGTTGCATCTGCAACGACCCGTGGTGTTCACCAACCCGGTCGTCGACACCTTCGGCGGCCTGGTCACCCGGTACCCGTCGTGGCTCGCCATCGGGCCCGGCGCCTGGCGCACCCAGCAATCGGCACCCATCACCTACCGCGGCCTCGTGCTGCTGCTCATCGCTCAGCCGAAGTCGCTCGACTTCATCGTCGAGTTCACACCCGACCCCGACAAACCGTCACGGCCGTTCCGCGGCATCATCAGCTGCGTGCCTGCCGTGGCGGCCACCGGTGACGGGACCGCGCTCCCGGCGCTGCCAGTGCTGCCCGACCAGGCCGAACCCGGCCCCGGCGGGCCGTGCATCTGGACGCCACCCGGGCCCGGCACCGTCAGCATCACGGCCCGCATCACCTACGGCGTCACGTTCTGGGCCAGCGGCTACACCCAGACCGAACCCGACTACACGTGGATGTCGGAGCCGGCCACCTTCCTGACCGGCGACCTCACCGCCGTGAACACCGACCCCACCGGCTGACCGGACGCACACATCGAGCTGCTCAACCGAGCAGCCGGTAGCCGATGCCGCGAGCGGTGACAACGAGCTTCGGGTCGTCGGGGTGGTCTTCGATCTTCACCCGCAGGCGTCGCACATGGGCATCGACGAGACGCGAATCGCCGAGGTACTCGTAGCCCCACACCCGCTCGAGCAACTGGTCTCGCGACAGCACCACGCCCACATGGTCGGCGAACTCGCACAGCAACCGGAACTCGGTCTTGGTGAGGTTCAGTTCGACGCCACCCTTCAGCGCCAACCCCTGCTCGCGTCGCAGTTCCACATCTCCGAAGCGGCTCTGCGGCGGCGTGACTGCCGTCTCGTGCAGTTGCACACGGCGCAGCGCGGCGCGGATGCGAGCCGCCAACTCCTTCGGCACGACGGGCTTGGTGACGTAGTCATCGGCGCCTGCCTCGAGCCCGGCAACGAGGTCGTAGGTGTCGGTCTGGGCCGTGACGATGATGATGGGCACGATGCTTGTCGCCCGCATCGCGCGGCACACGTCGAAGCCGCTCATGTCGGGTAGCCGCAGGTCGAGCAGCACCAGATCGGGCTCGGCGCGTTGGAACGATTCGAGGCCGCTGCGGCCGTCGCCCGCCTCGCGCACCTCGTACCCCTCGTCTTCGAGCGCCAGGCGCAGCGCCAGTCGGATCGAGTCGTCGTCTTCCACGAACAGCAGCGAGGTCACGGCACTCCGAGCGAAACAGTGGGCGGATCAGCAGGCACAGGATCTGTTACAGAAAACGCACACAAGGCGCGTCGTGCCGTCACAGACCGCTGCCAGGATACGACCGTTCACGCTGCTTCGGTGAGGTACCAACCTCCCCCTGGTACCTCACCGGCAGCGGAACCCAGCGGGCGGGTCCGTCGTACCGTCGAGACTCCCCCGGGTCTTGGCGCAGTTACCCAGGAGGCAGTCATGCTCTCACCGGTCCTCATCGCTTCGACCGACGACACTCACCAGTTGCTGGTGATGACAGTGGAGGGGCCACTCGTCGATCCTTCCCATGCCGCTGCCCTGCGCACCGTGTTGCCCGCCGTGCCACCGGGCTTCAGCATGGTGGTCGACCTCAGTGGCGTCGGCTGGTTCAGCGAGGCGTCGCTCGCCATGTTGCGCGACATCGCCCGCGAGGCCGCAGCCGCTGGTGTCGTGGTGGTCATCGTGTGCAGCGACACGATGCGCCGCGCCGAATTGGTGATGGCCGACATCGACACGCTCGTGCCTGTCGTCGAGGCCATCGAGCAGGCACTACCCATCACCCGGCTCGCGGCGTAGGGGCGGTCGGCTCTGGTCGCCGACAGCCGCGCCATCGCGGCACCCTCGTCTGTCGGCCACACTAGGGCCATGGCCAGTGCCGACACCCGACCGCGTCGCACCCTGCGCCTGCGCGCCCGGGTGACGCTGTTCTTCGCGCTCACTGCGCTGGCCGCCAGCCTGGGCCTGGCCGTCGTCACCTATGCCGTCGCTCGCAACTACCTACTCGACCAGCGTGTCTCCACCGCCCAGAGCCAGGCCTACAACAACGCCAAGGCGGTGCGCGACGAACTGCGCGCCCCTACCGGCAACGTGCGTGAACTCCTGCTCCAGCTGCGTACGGAGGGCACCGGCTTCGCCATCTTGCTGCTGCCGCCGAACCAGTCGTACTACTCGAACATCCGCTTCCAGGAGGAGGTGCTCCCCCCGGCGTTGGTCGCCAACGTCGACCGTGGCATCAACGGCTACCAGCGCTTCGACGTCGACGGCGAGCCGTACCTGGGCGTGGGCATCAAGGTGGCCGAATTCGACGGCGTGTACTTCGAGGCGTTTCCGCTCGACACCACCCAACGCACCCTGCAGGCCATCGCCACCGCACTCGGTATCGGTGCCGCTGTCACGGCGCTGCTCGCAGCGGGTGTGGGCTGGTGGACGAACCGCCGTCTGCTGCAGCCGCTCACCCGTGTGGCCAAGGCCGCCGAAGACATCGCTGCCGGCGGCCTCGATACCCGTATGCCGCCCGAGACCGACCCCGACCTGTCGCGACTGGCCACCTCGTTCAACGACATGGCCGACGCCGTGCAGACCCGCATCGAACGCGAGGCGCGGTTCGCCTCCGATGTGAGCCACGAACTGCGCACACCGATCACCGCCCTGTCGGCTGCGGTGGAGGTGCTCGACGCCAGGCGCGCCGATCTTCCCGACCGCACCCAGCAGGCACTCGACGTCGTGGTCAGCCAGGTGCGACGGTTCGACCAGATGGTGGTCGACCTGCTCGAGCTGTCGCGCATCGACGCCGGCTCCACCGAACTGCACCGCGAGGCAGTGCAGGTGGCCGACCTGATCGGGCGCATCAACCAGCGGTACGGCTTCCCCGACGTGCCCATCGACGTCGCCGCCGACGTGCCCGCCACGGCGCAGCTCGACAAGTTGCGCTTCGAACGGGTGCTCGCCAACCTGCTCGACAACGCCAACCAGCACGGCGGCGGGCCGATCCGAGTGAGTGTCGCCCGTGCCGGCACGCGGGCCATCGCGCTCACGGTCGACGATGCAGGGCCGGGGGTCGCCCGGGGCGAGCGGTCACGCATCTTCGAACGCTTCGCCCGCGGTAGCGCGGCTCGTCACAAGATCGGCACCGGTCTCGGTCTCGCGCTCGTGGCCGAACACGCTCAGGCCCACGGCGGCGACGCCTGGGTGGAAGACCGGCCGGGCGGCGGCGCTCGCTTCGTCGCCACCTTCGGAGAGGCGCTGTGATGCGCAAGCGACTCATCGGCCTCACCGCCGCAACAGCGTTCGCTGTGCTGGTCGCGGCCTGCGGCCTTCCCGCCGACGACCGGTTCGAACCCATCAGCGCCGAGAACGACCGGTTCGACCTCGCCCAGACGACCACTCCCACCACGAGCCTCGCGCCCACCACCACCGTCGACGCCACCACCACCACAGCACTCGCCACCACCTCCACCATCGCCAGCGAGCCGGTGCGCCTCTACTTCATCACCGGTCGCCAACTCACCAGCGTGGTGCAGGCCCTGCCCGCCGAGCCGGCGCTCGGCCAGGTGATGGCGGCGCTGCTCGACGGGCCTCCGTCGGGCGGGCTCGGCACCGGACTGCGCACCACCCTGCCGGTCGGCGCCGACATCAATGTCACCAGCAGCGCAGGCATCGCCACCGTCGTCCTGCCGGCCGGCATCTTCGACTCGCTCGAGCCCAGCGACCAGCGCCTCGTGTTCGGCCAGATCGTGCTCACGCTCACCGACCGGCCCGGTGTGGGGCCGGTCGTGTTCACCCTCGACGGCCAGAAGATGCGGGTGTTCCGTGGCGATGCGAGCCTCACCGAGCAGGGCGAGTCGGTGTCGCGCGACGACTATCTCGGCCTGCTCAGCACGGCACCCACGCCCACCACGACGTCGGTTCCCGTCTCACCCAGCGCCGACGGCACCCCCACGACCGGCACCAGCGAGGGGTAGCCTCGCTGCATCGTGCGCAGCGGATTCATCACCTTTGTCGGTCGGCCCAATGTCGGCAAGTCCACCTTGGTGAACGCGTTGTGCGGCGAGAAGGTCAGCATCGTCAGCGACAAGCCGCAGACCACCCGCACCCGGGTGCGCGGTGTGCTCACCCGCCCCGACGCCCAGTTGGTCTTCGTCGACACCCCCGGCCTCCACAAGCCCGTCACCGCGCTCGGCGAGCGGGTGAACGCCACGGCGCTCGACAGCACGGCCGACGTCGACGTGGTGTGCCTGGTGGTCGATGGCACGAAGGGTTTCGGCAAGGGCGACCAGTGGGTGGCCGGGCGCTTCGACATCCACCGCGCCGTGGTGCTGCTGAACAAGGTCGACCGCATGTCGCGCGAACAGCTCGTCGAACAGCTCGCCAAGGTGTCGGTGCTCGACGCCGCCGCCTACTTCCCGGTGTCGGCCCGTACCGGCGAGGGGCTCGGGCCGCTGGTCGCCTACTTCATCGAGCACATCCCCGAAGGCCCGCTCTACTTCCCCGACGACGTGGTGCGCGATGTGCCCGACGAGGAATGGGTGGCCGAGTTGGTGCGCGAACAACTGCTCGCCGTCACCCGCGACGAACTGCCGTACAGCATCGCCACCCGCGTCACCGAGTGGGAGTGGCCGCGTGTGCGCTGCGAGATCATCGTCGAACGTGAGAGCCAGAAGGGAATGGTCATCGGCAAGGGCGGCGCGGTGCTGAAAGAGGTGGGCAAGCGGGTACGCGCCCAGATGCCCGAGGGCGCATTCATCGAGTTGTTCGTGAAGGTCGACAAGGACTGGCAGCGCCATCCCGATCGGGTCGAGCGCCTCGGCTACTAGCCCGCGGGTTGCTCCGGCCGGTCAGACCTTGCTGTCGCGGCCGGCCCAGAAGGGCGCCCGCAGCTCGCGCTTGAGGATCTTGCCGCTGCCGGTCTTGGGCAGCTCGTCGAGCCAACTGATGGTGCGCGGCACCTTGTAGTGCGCCAGGTGCTGGCGGCCGAACTCGATGACCTCGTCGTCGGTGAGCGATGCGCCCTCGCGCAGCACCACCACCGCGTGCACACTCTCGCCCCACTGCTCGTCGGGCACACCGAACACCGCTGCTTCGAGGATGTCGGGATGGTGTTCGAGCGCCGACTCGATCTCGGCCGGATAGATGTTCACGCCGCCGGAGATGATCATGTCCTTCTTGCGGTCGCAGATGTAGACGTAGCCCTCGTCGTCGAGATACGCGATGTCGCCAACCGTCTGGTAGCCGTGCTTCTGGTCGGCCAGGAACTTGTCGTGCTGCTTGTAGTAGTCGGCGAACACGCTGGGGCTCTTCACGAACAGTTCGCCGGTGTGTTCGGGGCCGGTGCCGACGACCTCGTTGCCGTCGTCGTCGAACAGCTTCACCTCCACCATCGGCGCCGGCTGACCGCACGACCCGGGCTTGCGCAACTGGTCCTCAGGCCGCAGCACACAGTTCACCCCCAGCTCAGTGCTGCCGTACACCTCCCACAGGCTGTCGCCGGGCATGAAGGCCAGGTACATCTGCTTCAGAGCGAAGCTCCACGGCGCGGCGTTGGCGATCATCCGCTTCATCGTGCTGGTGTCGTAACGGCGCTTCACCTCGTCGGGCAGGTTGCACACCATGCGGATCGGGGTGGGTGCGCTGAACGTCGACGTCACCCCGTACTTCTCCACGAGGCGCAACCAGTCCTCGGCCTTGAACTTGCGCTGCACCACCACGGTGTTGCCGAGGGCGAGGGCGAGGCCCATGAAGCCGCCGGGGCCCGAGTGATACAGCGGGCCGGTGGTGAGGTACACGTCGTCGGGCACGTAGCCGATGTGGGCCATCAGCGCGGCCGACTGGGCGGCACCGGTGTTACCGCGGCGCAGGGCGCCCTTCGGCTTACCGGTGGTGCCCGAGGTGTAGATCATCGTGGCGCCCGGTTCGGTGCTCGGCTCGATGGCCGGCTCGTCGGTCGGTGCCAGCGCCACCAACGCGTCGACATCGACCTGGCCGGCGGGCACGGCCAGGTCCTCTGCAGCCGCGTCGAACACCAGCACGTGCTGTACCTGAGGGATGTCGGCGCGGATGCGGTCGAACATCGGGGCGAACTCGGCGTCGACGTACACGAACGTGGCGTCGCTGTGATCGGTGACGTACGCCGCCTCCTCGTCGCTGAGCCGGTAGTTCAGCGGCACGGCCGTGACACCCAGCTTGCGGGCGGCGTTCACCATCACCACGATGCCGATCGAGTTCTGGCCGCACCACACCACTTTCGACTCACCGGGCCGCACCCCGAGGTCGAGCAGCACGTTCGCCAACCGGTTGGCCTGCGCGTTCAACTCGGCGTAGGTGAGCGAGTGCACCGTGCCGTCGGGTCGGTCGTCGACCACGGCGAGTTTGTCGGGCTGGGTGAGCGCGTACGCAGTGAGGAAGTCGGCCATGGCCCATTTCGTAGCAGGTGCCGAGGAGGGGTCGTGACCAGTGGTTCCGGCGTGGCATGCTGCGGGTATGGCAGCACGCATCATCAACGGCACCGCAGAACTCAAGTCGCTCATCGGCGAGCACCTCGGCTACAGCGAGTGGATGGAGATCACCCAGGAGCGGGTGAACCAGTTCGCCGACGCCACCGGCGACCACCAGTGGATCCACATCGACGCGGAGCGGGCAAAGAAGGAGAGCCCGTTCGGTGGGCCGATCGCCCACGGCTACCTCACGCTGTCGCTCGGCCCGGTGCTGATGCCGCAGGTGGTCATCACCACCGGCTACAAGATGGGCGTCAACTACGGCTGCAACAAGGTGCGCTTCATGTCGCCGGTACCGGTGGGCGCCAAGCTGCGCCTCGGCGTCACGCTGCTGGCCGTGGAAGACATCGCCGGCGGCGCGCAGGTCACCTACGGCTTCTCGTTCGAGTGCGAGGGCGCGGCCAAGCCCAGCTGCGTGGCCGAGGTCATCTTCCGCTCGTACGAGTGAGCGACGACTCATGAGCAACCTGGTCATCCCCAACTTCGGCGCCCTGCTCGGCGAGTTCATCGGCCAGGTGCCGGCCGGCACCATGCCGCGGTTCCTCGCTCTGCTCGAGCGCACCGCCGCCGACCGCTACCGCGGCTGGGCCGAGGCGCTTCCCGAGCACGCCACCGTGCTGCTGCAGTGCGCTGCCGACGAAGACGAGATCGCCAACCGCATCGAGGGCGCGTTCGCGCTCGACCCGGCCCTGCGCGAGCAACTCGAGGCGCCGCTGCCGGCAGCGAAGCAGACCTACTACGCGGCCTTCTCGCCATACGACGTGTGGGATCAGCTGCGCATGCAGGCCAACGCCGAGCGCCAGGGCGCTCAGGCCTGGCGCAACATCGCCGCCCGCCACCCCGACCCGGCGGTGGTGGAGGTGCTGCACGGCTGTTCGGCACTCGAAGAGGGCAGCGCCGACGCCGTCGACGCCCTCATCGCCACCCACGCCCCCGCCCACTGACCCGCCGGTCGACCAGCAGCAACAGTTCGGCCACGACGTCGTCGAGGCGGTGCAGGTCGTTCCACCACACCTCCACCAGTTCCCACCCCAGCAGGCGGACTCGGCGCTTGCGGGCCGCATCGGCGGCCCGTGCCGTGGGCGTTGCATGCCAGCTCCAACTCTGGCACTCCACCCCGATCTGCAGTTCAGGGAGCGCCAGGTCGAGCTCGGCGATCAGGCGACCATCGGGCGCGTGCACCGGGTGTTCGTCGACCATCCGGAACCCCCGGGCCTGCAGCGCCCGCTTGGCGAGCCGCTGGAACCAACTGCGCGGCAACCGGCCATCGACCCGCTGGTCGAGCAGCGCCAGGACGGTCGACGGACCCGCCACACCGTGGCCCTTCCACCGCTCGGCGGCGGAGCGGATCCACTCCGGCGAGTCACCACGGCGCAGCATCGAGTCGAGTGCCCGCCCTGCCGCGTCGACACCATCGGCCGCTGCCACCTGGACGAGCGCCACGGGCCGCATCACACACCACAGCCCGTCGACCACCACACAGTCCTGGCGCCGCAACCGCGTCGACCGGACGGTGGACCAATCCTCTCGTCGTCGCAGGACGGCACCATCAGGTGCAGTCACGACGACACGCTCGTCGTCGTTGTACCCGTCGAATCCGTGGACTCGAGCCGCGCTACTGGCGGCAAGGGCGCTCTCGAGACCCGTTGCCAGCAGGGCCCGACGCGCTCTTCGGCGCCACGACCACGACACACCCGAGAGGGCCACCACCCCCTGGGCGGGCCGCTCCCATTCCCCACTCCTCACCCGTTGGCGGATCACGCCCTCGGTCACCCCGGCCGAGAGCAGCTGTGAGGTGGTCGCCAGCGAGTCCTGCCGGCTGAACAGCGCGCTCGCCAGTCGCATCGCATCGAGTTCCATGCATCAGTGATCGACACCGTGCAGCCTCGAACGGCAATCTTGTTCGGGTTTCGGTTGTCTACGACGGAAACTCGAACAAGTTCGGCTGCGGGCGGCTGAGGGTCAGCGGAAGCTGGGCATCACCTGGGTGGCGAAGAGTTCGAGGGTCTCGGTGTCGGGGTAGTCGGCGCACCAGGGGATGAAGCCGGTGCAGCCGAGGTCGACGTAGCGCTGAATCTTCTCGGCGACCTGCTCGGGCGTACCCACCAGGTTGGCCTCGCGCCAGCTCTCGAACGGCTCGCCCCACAGATTGCGGGAACCGGCGGCCACCACCTCGGCCTCGGTGGAGCGGATGAACACCTCGGGCGACCAGGTCTTGCCGATGGTGTCCTCGTCGCGGCCGACGGCTGCGCAGTGGCCCTTCAGGATCTCGCGCTTGCGGGCCCACTCGTCGGGGCGGCCGCCGAAGTTGCTGTAGTCGGCGTAGCGCGCCACCACCCGCAGGGTGAGCTGCTCGCCGCCGCCACCGATCCAGATGGGCGGGTGCGGCGACTGCAGCGGCTTGGGATCGCAGTTGGCTCGCGACAACTTGTAGTACTTGCCGTTGAAGGTGGTCTCTTCCTCGGTCCACATGCTGCGGACGATCTCGACCGCCTCGCGCAACATGCCGATGCGATCCTTCGGCTTCGGGAACTCGAAGCCGTAGCCGCGGTACTCGTTCTCGTACCAGCCGGCACCGATACCCCAGTCGAGGCGGCCGCCGCTGATGACGTCGATGGTGGACGTGATCTTCGCCAGCACGGCGGGCTGGCGGTAGCTGTTGCAGCCCACCATCTGGCCGAGGCGCACCCGACTGGTGCGCTGGCTGATGGCGGCCATCGTGGTCCAGCACTCGAACACGGCCTCGTGCGCCGGGCGGGGGACGTTGTGGAAGTGGTCGTACACCCAGATCGAGTCGTAGCCGAGCTCTTCGGCGCGCACGGCGATCTCGACCGCCTTGTCCCATTTGGCAGCGGCGCCATCGATACCCGACAGCTCCATCTTCCAGCCCTGGGGCATGAACACTCCGAAGATGATGGGACGCGACGCTGCAAACATGGAGCCGACCCTACTAGCGTCGCCGCATGCAGTTCTCGGTCGCAGAGGTACACGAGGCCATCGCCGCCAGCCGGCCCGACGACGAGTGCCTCGTGTTCCGCGACCGGCGCTTCACCTGGGCGCAGGTGACCGACCGCACTCGTCGCCTCGCCAACCACCTCATCGGCGCCGGCCTCGGGGTGCAGGTCGAGCGCAGCGAGCTGGCCGGACACGAGAGCGGCCAGTCGCACCTGGCGATCTACCTCCACAACGGCAACGAGTACCTCGAGTGCATGCTCGGCGCGTTCAAGGCACGGGTCGCCCCGTTCAACGTGAACTACCGCTACGTGGCCGAGGAACTCCGCTATCTGCTGAACGACTCGCTGGCCGAGGCCGTGGTGGTACACAGCCGGTTCGCGCCGGTGCTCGCCGAGGTGCTGGGCGAACTCCCCCGGCTGCGCGTCATCCTGCAGGTGCCCGACGAGTCGGGTAACCCGCTGCTGCCCGGCGCCCAGTGGTACGACGACGCGCTGGCCACCGCCTCACCCGACAAGCCGGCCGTGCAGTGGAGCCCCGACGATCTCTACATCCTGTACACCGGTGGCACCACCGGTATGCCGAAGGGCGTGCTGTGGCGCAATGGCGATGCGAACGTCGAGTGCTTCGGCGGGTCGCGCGCCGACACCATGGAGGGCGTGCTGGTCGAGGCCAACACCGGACTGCGGGCCCTGCTGGCGCCGCCGTTCATGCACGGTGCCGGCCACTGGATGAGCTTTCGCACCTGGAACGGCGGCGGCACCGTGTTCGTGCAGTCGCAGCCCGAACGACTCGACCCGGTCGACGTATGGGGCCTGGTCGAGCGCGAGCAATTGAGCTTCCTGCTCATCGTCGGCGATGCCTTCGCCCGGCCGCTGCTCGACGGGCTGAGCCAGGCCGACTACGACCTCAGCTCGCTCACCGTGGTGCTGTCGGGTGGGGCCCCGCTGTCGGCCCATCTGAAAGAGGAGTTCCTCCGTCATCTGCCCACGCTGATGATCGTCGACGGGCTCGGCTCGTCGGAGGCCGGCGGCCAGTTGTCGCACGTGTCGGCCGGCTCGGGTGCCACTACCGGCACGTTCCCCATCTCACCCGGTAACCACGTGCTGTCGGAGTACCTCCAGCGCGAGCTCGCACCCGGCGACGAAGAACTGGGCTGGCTGGCCAAGAGCGGCAACCTGGCTCTCGGCTACCTGGGCGATGCGGCGAAGACGGCCCGCACCTATCCGGTGGTGGCCGGCGTGCGCTACGCCGTGCCGGGCGACCGAGCCCGGCTGCGTGCCGACGGCATCATCGAACTCCACGGCCGCGACTCGGTCACCATCAACTCCGGCGGCGAAAAGATCTTCGCCGAGGAGGTCGAGGCCGCGGTGAAGGCACACCCGTCGGTGTACGACTGCGTGGTGGCCGGTCGGCCCAGCGAGCGCTGGGGCAACGAGGTGGTGGCTGTCGTGCGCATCCGCACGGGCTACGCAGCCGACGAGGCGGCGCTGCTGAACGAGGCCGAGCGCCACATCGCCCGCTACAAGTTGCCGAAGGCGTTCGTGTTCGTGCCCGAGATCGTGCGCTCGCCGTCGGGCAAGGCCGACTACCGCTGGGCCAAGCAGATGGCGGTCAGCGGGGATCGATCGGCGTGACGGGCGCAGTGTCGCCCAACACATCGACGATGAGCTGAGCCACGCTCAGCACAGCGAGATCGCTGAAGCGGCGCGCCGCCACCTGGGCACCCACGGGAAGTCCATCGGCGAAGCCCACCGGCACCACAGCGCCCGGTAGGCCGAGCAGATTCAGCGGCACGACCGGACGGAGCACCTCGAGCATCGATGTCGCGTTCTCGACCGATGCGATGTCGAACCCGTGGGGCAGTGCCGGCTGGGTCCACACGGGGCTGAGGAACACGTCGTGGTCGGTGAGGAAGAGGTGCCACTGCTTCTCGACCCGGTTGCGCGCGGCGTGCAGCTCGGTGAGCTGCGCCGTGGTGGCGGGGCCGTACAACTCCATCGCATAGGTGAGGAACCGGTAGCCATCGGCACCCATGACCATCTCGATGAGCGGTGCCTGACTGCGCACCTCCTCCACCAGCAGGCGGGCCCACAGGTCGATCGACTCGGCATAGGTGTCGGGCACCACTTCCACCACCTCGGCACCGGCGTCGGCCAGCGCATCGGCGGCACGGCGGATAGCCGCAGCCACACCGGGATGGGTGGAGCCGCCGGGCGGCTCGGGCTCGACCGCCACCCGCAGGCGCCGACCCGGCTCGAGGTCGGACAGCACCACCGGCAGGGCGCGCGGGTCGCGTACGTGCGGGCCCGCCACCACCTGCAGCCCGGCGCGCACATCGGCGACATGGCGGGCCATCACGCCCTCCACCACCATGAGCTGCGACATGATCGACACATCCTCGGGCGGGATGACCGTGGCACTGGGCACGACGCCCGTGGAGGGCTTGATGGCGGCGATACCGCAGCAGTGGGCCGGGTTGCGCAGCGATCCGCCGATGTCGTTGCCAAGACCGAGTGGGCTCATCCCCGACGCCAGCGCAGCGCCCTCGCCGCCGCTCGACCCGCCTGCTGTGCGACCGGACATCCACGGGTTGTCGGTGATGCCGTGCAGGCTCGATTCGGTGAACACCCGCAGCCCGAGGTCGGGCAGGTTGGTGCGGCCGATGGGGATGGCACCTGCGGCACGCATCCGCTCGACCACCGGTGCATCGACCGGCGCGATCGCGTCGGCGAACGCTGCGAGCGACTGCGTGGTGGGCGTGCCGGCGAGGTCGATGTTCTCCTTCACCGTGATAGGCACACCGTGGAACGGGCCGAGCGGTTCGCCCGCAGCGACGGCGCGGTCGGCCGCCTCGGCTGCGGCACGGGCCTCGTCGTCGAGGCGACGGACGATGGCGTTGAGTTGTGGGTTCACCTCGTCGATGCGGGCCAGGTGGGCGTCGATCACCTCACGGCTGCTCACCTCTCGCCGGGCGATCATCTCGGCCAGTTCGAGCGCCCCGTGACGCCACAACTCGGTGCTCACAGCGGCAGATCTCCCGTCGCCTTCTTGGTGGTGCCGTAGTCCTTGTAGGCGGCGATCGTGCGCTGGGCGATGCGCATCTGGTGGATCTCGTCGGCGCCGTCGGCGAAGCGGCTCCAGCGGGCCTGCTGCAGCATGTGCGCCAGCGGCGTGTCGGTGCTGTAGCCCAGCGCGCCGTGCACCTGGATGGCCCGGTCGATGATGCGCCACAGGCTGTTGGCCACGAAGTGCTTCGCCATCGAGACCTCGCTGGTGAAGTCCATCTTGTTCTCGATCTTGTACGCGGCGTGCAGCACCATCAGCTTGCACTGGTACATCTCCATCGCCGAGTCGGCGATGAGCCACTGGATGCCCTGCTTCTCGGCCAGCAGCGAGCCGTGGCTGTACCGCTCGAGCGACCGGGCCACCATCATGTCGAGCGCCGTCTCGCACTGGGCGATCCAGCGCATGCAGTGCGCCAGGCGAGCGGGCCCGAGGCGGTACTGGCCGAGCAGGTGCCCCTGTCCCTGGCCGCCGAGCATCTGGTCCTTGTGCACGCGCAGATCGGTGATGCGGATCTCGCAGTGGTTGTGGCCACCGCTCATGGTGTGCACGTCGCGCACGATCTCCCAGCCCTCGCTGGGCAGGTCGACGATGAACGCAGTGTTGGCGGCCTGCGGGATGTCGGGGTCTTCCTCGGTGCGGGCGATGAGGATGGCGAACTG
>JBIKLX010000082.1:0-13299 GCA_044359565.1 Ilumatobacteraceae bacterium | reverse complement strand
GCGCCGCTCGCGCACCCGCGGGTCCATCTGGCGATTCGGCACCGGTACGGCATCGAACGCGCCGCTCACATCGAGGTCGCCGCCGATGAGAATCGTACGTCCGGCGCCACCGGCGGCATCGTCGCGGCGGTCGCCGCCCTCGATCACATCGTCGAGGTACAACGTGTCGGGCAGTTCTTCGCCGCCGCCGATGACGATGGTCGACCGCGCTGCCGGCACAGGCTCAGCCCGCCCAGAATCAGCCAGCACAGACTCAGCCGGCCCAGCATCAGCCAGCACAGACTCAGCCGGCCCAGAATCAGCCAGCACAGCATCGACCGGCAGTGGGTCCGCAGCAACCAGAGGCACTGCGGCCGCATCGTCGTCGCCGAACGCCAGTTTCAATTCATCGAGCACGGTCGACGGCACCTGATCGTCGGCGGGGCGCGGTTCGTTCACCACGACACCCCGGCGAACAGCGCGCCACGTTCGCGTTCGTGCTCGTCGTCGGCGAACCCGACGAGACGCACTTCGCTGCGCAGCAGATGGCCGGTGTGCTCGGCCACGAGACGACGGACTTCGTCCATCAGCGCGCGCACGTCGGCCGCCGATCCACCGTCGTCGGCCTGGATGAAGTTGGCGTGCTTGTCGCTGACGTGCGCCGTTCCCATCCGCATGCCACGGAGCCCGAGTCCGTCGATGAGTGCACCAGCAGCCAGTTCGCCCGGCACCGGATTGACGAACACCGAGCCGGCGTTCTGCCCGCCGGGTTGGTGCTCGCGCCGCCAGCGCACGATGTCGTCGAGTTCGGCCTCCGACTGTTCGCGGTCGCCGTACGCCAACTGCAACTCGGCACTCACCACCACCTGGTGGTCGGCGAGGTCGGAACCACGGAAGCGCAACCCCAGACGATCGGCCGACACATGGCCGTGCCGCCGCTGCAGAAGGTCGAACAGTTCCACATCGACGAGGGCCGCCGCCATGTCGGAGCCGTGCCCACCGGCATTCATCCGCACACCACCCCCGACCGATCCGGGCACCCCCACGGCCCATTCGAAACCCTGCAGACCGGCCGCCACGGTTCGGCGGGCGAGCACCGGCAGCGCCACCGCTCCCCCGGCGCGCGCCCTGTCGCCGTCGATCTCGATGTCATTGCCCAGCGCCGCGAGCGACAGGGCGATGCCCCGGAATCCCCCGTCGGCCACCAGCAGGTTCGAGCCGCGGCCCACCACCAGCACGGGAAGGCCGGAGCGGTGGATCGCCTCGGCCACCACGTCCAGGTCGGCGACCGACTTCGGGCGGACGAACAGCGCTGCTGCACCGCCCACGCGGTAGGTGGTCATCGGAGCGAGCGGCACCGAGATCTCGGCCAACTCGCCCAACACCTCGGTCGCAACAGCGACGGCATCGGTTTCGGCATCGGCGCCCTGCACGGTCACCCGCGTCTCACCGCGAGTTCGGCCCGGCGCTCGAGCACCTCACTCGGGAACGAGGCGATGTCGCCGCAGCCCATCGAGATGCACACATCGCCGTCACGGAGTTCGCGCGCCACGAACTCGACCAGGTCGGCACGGCGGGGAAGCCACACGACACGTGCGTCGCTGTGCGCGTCGACCACCGCGTTCACCACCAACTTGCCGGTGACGCCCGGGATCGGCGTGGTGCCGCTGGCGTAAATGTCGGTGAGCACCACCACATCGGCGTCGACGAACGCATCGGCATACTCGGGCCACAGCACCGCCATCCGGTTGAACCGGTTCGGCTGGAACACCGCCACCACCCGACTCCACCCGTCGCCGCTGCCCTTGGCGGCTGCCAGCACGGCCGCGATCTCGGTGGGCAGGTGCGCATAGTCGTCGACCAGGGTGGCCCCGCCCGAGGCACCGCGGATGTCGAAGCGTCGGGCCACACCACCGAAGCGGGCCAACGCCGCAGCGGCATCGACGAAGGGCACGCCGATGGCGAGCGCCATCGCCAATGCGCCGGTGGCGTTGCGTACGTTGTGGATGCCTCGCAGTGGTAGGTCGACCGTGCCGAGGCGTTCGCCGTTGCGCTCGACCCCGAACCGGAACGAGCCGTCGCGGGCGACGAGGTCGACGGCGCGAACCTCGGCCTCGGGCCCGGTTCCGTAGGTGATCGTGTCGTGCCCTGCGGCCAGGCGGCGGCACACCTCGTCGTCGGAGCAGAGCACCTTGGGGCCGGGGATCTGGGCGAGGTAACGGTCGAACCCGGCCTCGATCTCGGCGAACGTGCCGTAGTGGTCGAGATGATCGGCCTCGACGTTGGTGAGGATGGTGCCATGCAACGGCAGTTCGAGGTGGGTGCCGTCGCTCTCGTCGGCCTCGACGACCAGCCATTCGCCACCGGTCCACTGCGCCCCGGTGCCCATGTCGGTGACGTCGCCGCCGATGACGAAACTGGGTCGCAACTGCGCCTCGGCGAGGATGAGCATCAGCATCGACGTGGTGGTGGTCTTGCCATGGGTGCCGGCCACCCCGAGCGACTTGGCGCGGGCACAGATAGAGGCCAGCATGCCGGCGCGGCGCAACGTGGTGATGCCGTCGGCCCGCGACTGCTCGAGTTCGACGTTGCGCTCGGGGACCGCGGTGGAGTACGTGACCGCGTCGCAGCCCTCGACATGGCTGCGCTGATGGCCGATGTGCACGTCGACCCCACCCGCGCGCAGCCGGTCGAGCACCGGACGGTCGCGGATGTCGCTGCCGCTGACCCGGTGCCCCATTTCGGCCAGCACGATGGCGACGGCGCTCATCCCGGGGCCGCCCACACCCACCACGTGCAGGCGCTGCGGCGTGGACAGGTCGAGCGGAGCAAGGGGCATCGGGCTCATCGGGACACCTCGTCGATTCGGGCCACCCCGTCGTTTCGGGCCACGTCGGTGATGAGGTCGATCAACGAATCGCCCCGGTGCCGTTCGCCCTCGGCGCGGGCACGCGCCCCGATGAGGACGAGCGCCTCGAGGTCGGCGACGAACGCATCGACCATCGCCGACAACCGTGCCGCGTCGAGCTGGCGCTGCTCGAGCAGTACGGCCGCACCGACATCGCTGAGCGTACGGGCGTTCTCGAGTTGGTGGTTCTCGGCCGCATCGGGCCAGGGCACGACGATGGCCGGGGTGCCAGTGGCCGCCAGTTCGGCGATGGTGCTGGCACCGGCGCGGGTGAGCATCATGTCGCTCGCCGCGAACAGGAGGGGCATGCGGTCTTCGTAGCCGATCACGCGATACATGATGCCCGAGGCGGCAGTGCGTTCACTGGGCACCTCCTGCACGAACCGCTCGCCCACCACGTGATAGACGCACACATCGGTGCGGTCGGTCCACGCCTCGACCAGGCCACCCACCGCCTGGTTGATGACCCGGGCCCCAAGCGAACCGCCGAACACGGTGAGCACGAACCGGTCGGAAGGCAGACCGAGGGCCGATCGAGCGGCGTGTCGGTCGGCCGCACGGTCGATGCCGATGATCTCCGGCCGGATCGGTGCACCCGTGGTGCGAGCCCGCCGCAGCGGCGAATCGGGAAAGGCGGCCGCCACCGCCGACGCGAATCGCGCCGCCACCTTCGACGCCAGACCGGGGCGCTGGTCGTAGCTCACCACCACCACCGGGCAGCGCCGCAGTCGCGCCGCGAACGTGGCGGGCATGCTGGCGTAGCCGCCCACGTTCACCACCACCTGCGGGCGGAGTCGGCCGAGCAGTCGCCATGCCTGCCAGGTGGCCCGCAACATCTTCGGAACGAACAGCAGGTTGCTCAACGTGAGCGAGCGCTGCAGACCCACCACATCGAGCAGCGTGGTGCGGTAGCCGTGCGGGGGGAGGAGACGAGTCTCGATCCCGCGCTGCGACCCCACGTAGTACAGCTGAGACGGGTCGTGGCCCGCCATCACCAGACGGTCCATGATGGCGAGTGCCGGCAGTACGTGGCCGGATGTGCCACCCCCCGTGACCACCGCCCAGCACGGCTCGGCCGCGGTCATCGTGCGTGCCGGGCGATGTTCAGCAGCAGCCCGGCTGCGCTCATGCAGACGAACAGCGAACTGCCACCGGCCGAGAAGAACGGCAGGGTGAGGCCCGTCACCGGCATCGTGCCCGTCACGCCTCCGACGTTGATGAGCGTCTGCACGACGAACCACGAGGTGATGCCACCGGCCAGCAGCAGACCGAACCGATCCTTGGCCGCCAGCGCCACCTGCACGCCGCAGAACGTGAGCACGAGGAATCCGCCGAGCACGGCGACCACACCCACCAGGCCCAGTTCCTCGGCGATGACCGCGAAGATGAAGTCGCTGTGCGCCAGCGGCAGGAAGTCGCCCAACTTGTTCAGACCTCGGCCCGGGCCGGCCCCGGTGACTCCACCCTGGGCGATACCGATCATCGCCTGATACTGCTGGTAGCTCAAGTGATCGCGGTTGCCGGTGATGTCGAGGAACGACGTGAACCGGTGGAACCGCCGCTCGCTGGTGAACACGAACAGCAGCGCACAGGCGGCTGCAGCCAGCGACGTGCCGAGCATCGGGGTGAGCGGCGTGCCACCCACGAACGCGACCGACAAGATGATGGCCACCAGCACGATTGCCGAGCCGAGGTCGCCCTGCAGCAGGCACAGCAGCGCACCGGCGGTGGCCACCATGGCGGTGGGCACCAGGGTGCGCCGCAGGTCGGCCATCTCGGCCTCGCGGCGCGTGAGCAGGTCGGCGCAGTACAGCAGCACCGCCAACTTCAAGAACTCCGACGGCTGGAACGTGAGCGGGCCCACCGCCACCCACGCGGTGGCGTCGTTCGCTTCCGACCCCAGGCCGGGCACGAACGGCAGGAGCATCAACACGAACGAGGCGCCCAGGCCGGGCACCACCAGTCGGCGCCAGAACTGGTACTTCACCCGAGCGAACACGAGCAACGACACACCACCCAGACACGCCCAGATAACCTGCTTGTTGAAGATGCGCCATGGCGAGTTGCCGCGATGGAACTCTTGCACCGACGACGCCGACAGCACCATCACCAGGCCGAGCATCACGAACACCGCCACCACCACGGCGATGACGTAATACGTGGTGGGCGGCGGACCGAGCGGCACGGTCGGCACATCGGTGCGGCCGGTGGGGTGTCGCCGCTTCGACGAGGCGCGGGCCGCCGCTTGGCGGCGGCGGTCGGCGATGACCGCGCTGCTCGTGCTCATGCCGGCGCCTCCTCACGCATCGAATGGACTGCCCGACGGAAGTCGTCGCCACGTGCCGGGTATCCGCCACCGGGATACCAGTCGAAACTGGCACACGCCGGCGACAGCAGCACCGCGTCGCCCGGCCGAGCCAGTCGGTGGGCTTCGGCCACCGCTGCATCCATCGAGTCGGCCCGCACCACCGGGCACCGCCCGGCGAAGGCTGCTGCCACCTCATCGGCTGCCTCACCGATGGCCACCACGCCCCGCATCCGGTGCGCCTCGACCACGAGGCTGCCGAGGTCGAGACCCTTGTTGCGGCCCCCGGCGATGAGCACGAGCGAGTCGAACGACCGGATCGCCGTGAGCGCCGCATGGGGCGACGTGGCCTTCGAGTCGTTGAACCACGATGCCCCGTCGATGTCGCCGAGGGGCTCGATGCGGTGCGGAGGGGTGCGGAACGCCGACAAGCCCGTGGCCACCTGGTCGGGCCGAACGAGGCCGCTCTCGACGCACGCTGCCACTGCTGCCAGCGCGTTGGATACATCGTGCGGGAACCGGCGCTGCAACGCGGTCACCGGGGCGATCTCGCCCGAGGGGCCGCACAGCATCCGGGCGTCGCCCTCACCCACTGTGTGGTAGTCGGCGCCATGCAGCCCGAAACTGACGCGGCGGCCGGGTACCGCGGCGAGATGGCGCATCACCACCGGATCGTCGACCCAGCCGACAGCCACGTCGGCGGCGCGTTGATGCAGCCAGATGTTGGCCTTCGCCTGCTCGTACGACGCCATCGACCGATGCCAGTTCTGATGATCGGGCGCAAGGTTCAACCAGATGGCGGCCTCGGCACGGAACTCGCGGATCCACGAAAGCCGGAAACTGCTGCACTCGACGGCGAACGCGTCGACCGGCTCGTCGAGCGCATCAATGAGCGGGACCTCGGTGTTGCCTACCGCCGCGGTGCGCAACGATGCCCCCGACAGCAGCGCCGCCAGCATCATCGTCGTCGTGGTCTTGCCGTCGGTACCGGTGACCGCCACCATCGGCCGTGCGCCACCGGGACGTTGCTGCTCCCACTCGTAGGCCAGATCGATCTCGGTGCGCAGCGCCATGCCCTTCGCCAACGCCCCGACCACGATCGGGTGCGTCTCGGGCACACCCGGTGCCGGCGCGACGAGGTCGACCTCGGCGAGGAGGCGGTCGATCGTGGCGGCATCGGGCGACTCGACGAGTTCGGCGCCCAGCCGGTGGGCCGCGGCACGTCGCTCGTCGGTGGGAGCGTCGTCGGCCATCAGCACCCGGTAGCCACGGGCCACGAGTGCACGTGCCGTCGCCTCGCCCGCCACGGCCACCCCGTACACGAGCGCCGTGGGCGAGGTCATCGCAGCGACTCGAGGCGGGTGAAGTCGCCGATGAAGATGGCCAGCGCCGTAGCGACGCAGATGCCGGAGATGAGCCAGAAGCGGATGATGACCGTGGTCTCGGGCCACCCGAGCAGTTCGAAGTGGTGGTGCACCGGCGACATGCGGAACAGGCGCTTCTTGCGGCCCGACGCCTTGAACACGCCCATCTGGATGGCCACCGATCCGGCCTCCATCACGTTCAGGCCGCAGATCAGCACCAACAGCAATTGCGTGTTCGTTCCGAGCGCCAGCAGCGCGAGCGCCGCACCGATACCGAGCGCACCGACGTCGCCCATGAAGATGCGCGCCGGAGCGGCATTGAACCAGAGGAAGCCGCCGCAGGCACCGGCGAACCCGGCCGCGATGACGGCGAGATCGAGCGGGTTCACCACCGAGCCGTAGATACCGGGGTTGCGGAACTCCCAGTAGGCGATGACGGCGAACGCCAGGAAGCCCAGCAACGCCGACCCGCCAGCGAGGCCATCGAGTCCGTCGGTGACATTGACGGCGTTGGTGGTGCTCCAGATGATGAGACCCGCCCACACGACCCACACCAACCAGTGGACGTCCCAACCCGGCCAGTCCGCGCGGGTGAACGAGATCGTCTCGCTGATACCGGTGGACGCTGCCAGCCACCAGGCGATCAGGAGGGCCAGACCGAAGGTGATGTACCCCTTCTTCTTCCAGAAGATGCCCCGGTTGTGGGCGCGCTTCACCTTGATGTAATCGTCGAGGAAGCCCATGAAGGCCATCACCAGGATGCCGACCCACATGATCATCGCCTGATCGGAGAACGCCAGGCCGCGCCTCAGGTGGGCGACGAACCAACCGACGAAAGCCGCCACGATGATGGCGAGGCCGCCCATCGTCGGTGTGCCCTGCTTCTTCAGATGGTGCTCGGGGCCGTGGTCTTCCTTGCCGAGGATCGGCTGGCCCTTGCCGCGGTTACGGAAGAAACTGATGAGGCCCCGCGTGCCGAGGAGCGCCACGAACATGGCGGCCGCTCCGGCCATCATCACCGCGATCATGCGCGGGCCTCCAGCAGGGTGCGGGCGACAGCACGGTCGTCGAACTCGATGACAGTGGAGCCGATGGTCTGGGTGGTCTCGTGCCCCTTGCCGGCGATGAGCACGACATCGCCCGGGCGGGCGTGGTCGAGGGCTGCAGCAATGGCGAGGGTTCGGTCGGCTTCGATCACGACGCGGCCACGGTAGTCGGCAGGTACCCCGCGGATGATGGCATCGATGATCGCGGTCGGGTCCTCCGAGCGTGGGTTGTCGGACGTGACCACGACGACATCGGCACCAGCAGCTGCCGCAGCGCCCATCTCGGGCCGCTTGTCGCGATCGCGATCACCACCGCACCCGAACACCACGACGACCTGTCGCTCGCCCGCCGCCTCGCGTGCAGCGGCGAGGGCCACGGCCAGTCCGTCGGGAGTATGGGCATAGTCGACCACCACCGAGTAGGGCTGGCCCATGTCGATCGGCTCGAACCGGCCCGGCACCGGACGTGCGGCCCGCAGACCGGCCGCGACCTGCTCGGGCATCAATCCAACGGCGATGCAGGTCTCAGCTGCCAGCAGCGCGTTCGCTGCGTTGTACCGGCCGCCGATACCCACCTCGATTGCCACCCCACGCCAGGAGAACGAATGCGAGGTGGCACCCACTCGCAGTCCGGCCACGTCGTCGAGAGTGCACGTGGCGACCGGCATGGCAACCGTGTCGGCCAGCAACCGGCCGTGCACGTCGTCGACGTTCACCACGGCACGGTCGCTGAGGGTTGGTTCGAACAGCAGGGCCTTGGCAGCGAAGTACCGCTCGACGGTGCCGTGGAGGTCGAGGTGGTCGCGACCCAGGTTGGTGAACACCGCGACGTCGAAGTGGGCACCCGCAACGCGGTCCATCACGAGAGCGTGCGACGACACCTCCATCACCACAGCGTCGACGCCGTCGTCGCGCCAGCGACCCAGTTGGCGTTGCAGCACCGTCGCCTCCGGGGTGGTGTGCCGCCCCGACAGCGTGCCCAGCACCTCCACCCGACGACCGGCCGAACGCAACACGTCACCGACGAGTTGCGCTGTAGTGGTCTTGCCGTTGGTGCCGGTCACCCCCACCATCAGCAGCGCATCGCACGGATGCCCGTGGAATGCCGCAGCAACCCAGCCGGTCAGCGCACGCGCCGAGGTGGTGACCACCTGGGGTACGTCGATCGGCAGGATCCGCTCCACCATGATCGCTGCGGCACCGGCCGCCACCGCTGCCGCAGCGAACTCATGCCCGTCGTGGTGAGCACCGGGCAAGCAGCTGAACAGCGCGCCCGGCACCACCTCGCGAGAATCGATCGTGACGTCGGTGATCATCACCGACGGGTCGTCGTTCACGACGGTGAACGACGGGCCACCTCGCACCGTGGCAAGTACCTCTGCAAGGGAAGGGCTCACCACTCACCTCGCCGCACACCCGCCACCGGCGGCGGGAGGCGTGATGTCCATCTCACGCATGATGGCGGGCGCCACCTGGGCGAACACCGGTGCCGCGGCGGTGCCACCGAAGCGGGTGAGCTGACCCTCGGCACCCGGAGGCTCGTCGATGGAGATGAGCACCGTGGCCTGCGGGTCTTCCGCTGGGAAGAACCCGACGAACGAGGCGTAGTAGGTGCGCTCGCCCTTGGCGTTCAGGTAGGTGCCGTTGTCCTGCGCCTTCAGACCGGTACCGGTCTTTCCAGCGATCGACAGGCCGTCGACCTGGGCACGGGTGGCGGTGCCCGAGCACACCACCGACTGCATGATCTGTGTCACCTGGGCCGCCACCTCGGGCCGGATCACCCGATGCGTCGCGGAGGCCGGCGTCTCGGTGATCTCACCGTCGGGGCCGATCGTGGCGTGCACCAGCCGTGGGGCCACATAGGTGCCGCCGTTGGCGATGACGTTGATGGCTGCAGCGAGCTGGACCGATGTCGAGGCGAGGCCCTGGCCATAGGCCATTGTGTACTGCTCGGCGCCCTCCCACTGCTTCCAGTCCTTCAGCAGACCAGCCGACTCACCGGGGAAGTCGAGCGCCGACTTCTCGCCGAGGCCGAAGGCACGCAGGTACGAGTAGAGCTTCTGCTTGGCGCCGCGCAGTTCGGGCGACATACTCAGCATCACCTCGATGGTGCCGATGTTCGACGACTCGGTGAGGATCTGGCCCACGTTCCAGACCCCGTCGGGGTGCTGCTCTGCGTCGTGAAGCATCGTGTCGCTGAACTGCTTGCGCCACGGCACCTCGAACGTCGTGTCCGGTGTGACGACGCCTTCGTTCAGGGCCGCGGCCAGCGTCGCTGCCTTCACGACAGAACCCGGTTCCGCCGCGTCGACGGCCGCCAGGTTGCCGCTGCTCACCGAGTACTGGCCGGTCACGTCGTCGCGGCGCACACTGGCCATCGCGATGACATCGCCGGTCTTGGTCGACAGCACCACAGCGGTGCCACCGCGTGCCTGCAGCGTGGTGACCTGGGCGAGGAGTTGCTGCTCGACGGTGTACTGCACCGAGCGGTCGAGAGTGAGCACCACGTCGTGCCCCGGGACGGGCTCGACCGAGGTGGTCTCGGTACCTGGCAGGGAGCGGCCCTTACGGTCGTGCTGACGAACGATCTCGCCATCGGTGCCCGTGAGCAAGGTGTCGAGTTGCTTCTCGATACCGGCCGTGCCGACACCGTCGGGGTCGGTGCGGCCGATGACGCTGCGTCCCACCTCGCCGGTGGGCATGGTGCGGCGATCCTCGGCAATCGCGTCGACGCCGTTGAGGTTCAGGTCGTCGATGACGGCTGCCTGGTCGTCGCTCACCTGGCGCGCCACGTACACGAAGCTCTTGTCCTTCGCAGTGAAGGCCTCGAGCAGCGACTGCTGCTTGTCGGCCGACAGCGGCAGCACCTGGGCGAGCACGGCCACCGTGGCGGCTGGATCGCCGACCGCCTTGGGGTTGGCGATGATGGTGGTCGAGGGCACCGACATGGCCAGCTCGTCGCCGTTGCGATCGAAGATGACACCGCGACGGGCCTGCAGCACCGACTCGGTCGTGCGCTGCTGAAGACCTGCCGCACGGAGTTCGTCAGAGCTGGTGACCTGGAGGTGCACCACACGGCCCACCACGAGCACGAACAGCAGCATGGTGACGATGAAGACCGCGAGCAGGCGTCGACGCGACCGGCCCGCCTTGAACCGCTGCCGGCTAGGACGCGGGGCGTCGATGATCCGACGCTGCAGCGAGCGGTTCTGGCCCCCACCATGACCGCTCGGACGAGGTGCGGGCTTCGGGCTGCGGCGGGCAGCCGGCGCATGACGAGCGCTCGTCGGGCGGGCAGCCGGTGCCATGTGCGCGCGCTGGGTGCGCTGCACCGGTGCCTCAGAGCGGCGGGTGCGCTGCACTGGTGCATCGTGGCGGCTGGAGCGCTGGCGCGGATCGGCGGTGACGCTGGATCGCGCAGCGGGAACACGTCCGTGGTGGCGGGCACCGGGACGCTGGCTCATGGCTGTACCTCGCGCAGTGCCTTCACGGCCCGGAACTGGGCGAGCAGTTCAGCCTCATCGTCGAACGTCGGATCGAGCGCCCCGGTGGCCTGGCGGACCAGCACCAGCACCTCGGGTGGGATGGCGATGAACGACGTCTTGGTGGCCGGTTCCATACCGCGCTCCGCAGCGACGGCGGTGAGCCTGCCCGGCGACCGCAGTTCTGCTCGCTCCTGGCGCAGGGCCTCGTAGTTCGCGGCAGTCACTGCCATCTCGCGATCGAGGCGGTCGAGTTCGAGCTGACCCTTGGCCAGATAGGTCTGGAACGCTGCGGCGCCCATCATCGCCGCCACCACCGCCACTGCAACAGCAGTGGCCCAACGTGCGGCGCGGCGCCGACGGGGCACGAGTTCGAGATGCGTACGAGCGTCGGTGCGCGCCCGCGCTGCAGCGACCGCATCGGGCGCGACGGCGATACGGGTGTGCCGTCGTTCGAGCGGGACGCGAGCGGGCTGCGCCATGGTCACCGACCGCCGCGACGCGTCGGCGCGATGCGTTCGACCACACGGAGGCGAGCGCTACGCGAGCGCGGGTTGGCCTCCTGCTCGGCGATCGATGGGCGCCGCGCCACCTTGCGGACGGTGCGTACTGTCTGAACCGCAGCGCACACGCACGGCAGTTCGGGTGGGCACTCGCAGCCACCGGTCTCGGCCAGGCGGAAGTGCTCCTTCACGATGCGGTCCTCGCCCGAGTGGTACGACAGCACCATCACGCGGCCGCCCACGGCAGTGCGGTCGATGGCGGTGTCGATGGCGTCGGGCAGCACCTCGAGTTCCTGGTTCAGCTCGATGCGGATGGCCTGGAACGTGCGCTTGGCCGGGTGGCCGCCGGTACGACGAGCGGCCGCCGGGATGGCCGACACCACCACCTCGGCCAACTGGGTGGTGGTCTCGATCGGCCGGGCGGCGACGATGGCAGCGGCGATGCGGCGGGCGAAGCGTTCGTCGCCGAATCGACGGATCACACTTGCGAGGTCGAGTTCGTCGTAGCCGTTCACGATGTCGCCCGCCGACCAGTTCTGGCTGCGGTCCATCCGCATGTCGAGCGGTGCCGCGTTGCGATACGAGAACCCACGCTCGGCACGGTCGAGCTGCGGTGAACTGACACCGAGGTCGAACAGTGCTCCGGAAAGGGTGGCGATATCGAGTGCTTCCATGGCGTCTGCGAGGTGGTCGAAGCGCAGTTGGGCGGTGGCCACCCGGTCGCCGAATCTCGCCAACCGCTGGCGGGCCACCTCGAGCGCATCGGCGTCTCGGTCGATGCCGAGCACCTTCAGGTGCGGGTGGGCCTCGAGCAGCAGCACCGCGTGCCCTGCACCGCCGAGCGTTCCGTCGAGCACCCATCCCGGTGGTACCGGAGCGAATGCCTCGACGATCTCGGCTGCCATCACGGGCTGGTGCTCGAAGGGTTCGCTCATCGGAGGAACCCTGCGGGCTGCGGTGCCGGGCTGGTTCCCGGCTCGTCTGCAGTTCGCCGGTCGGCGGGTGTCGCCGGGATGTCTCCCCGGTCGACGAGACGGCAAGCGGGCGGAGTGGGGCTGACCATCTTGCCGGCCGACGAACTGCAGGCGAGCCAGGAGGCTCGGTCACCGCACCAGCGGCGCTGGCGGGTGACATGAGGTGTCGGGTGATTCGTGTCGATCGTGTGCTTCATCGCCGCGGCTGTGCCGTCGGCTCGGTTCCTCGGCCCTCCTTCGTGCTCATTGGACGACCTGCCCGGCGAGATCGCTGGTCCCAGCGGCGTTCACCTGGGCGAAGCGCTCGGGCGACCAGAGTTCGATCACGCGGAAGTTGCCCGAGATCACCACACGCTGTTCGGTGGCGAGCCCGGCATAGGTGCGCAGTTTCTCGTCGATGCTGACCCGGCCCTGCTTGTCGACGGTGACGAGCGTCGCGCTCGACGACACGGCGCGCTGGCGCTGCAGCGACACCTCGCCGCGCTCGACCCGAGCCATCAACTGTTCGGCCATCTGCTCGAACGTGGCGGAGGGCACCACATTCACGCACTGGTCGTCGCCGAACACGAGGTAGCAGTGCTCGCCGAGGTGCGCGCGGAAAGCCGCTGGCAAGGCCAGGCGGCCCTTGTCGTCGAGCTGGCGCTCGTGGGTGCCGACGAAGAGCACCTACCACCACCTCGCTGCGATCGCCACGGCTCCCCACATGGCCCCCATTCTTCCCCCACAGCCCCCCACTTG
>JBIKLX010000081.1:0-13513 GCA_044359565.1 Ilumatobacteraceae bacterium | reverse complement strand
GCGCTGGCCCAGTTTCACCGCTGCCTTCACCAACCTGCAGAACTCGGAGATCGTCCGTGAGCGCTGAATCATGAGCGTCGAATCCCTCGTCAGCCAGTTGAAGACCGGCCTCGACGCGCCGATCTGCCTCACCTGGGAACTCACCTACGCCTGCAACCTGCAGTGCGTGCACTGCCTGTCGTCGAGCGGTCAGCGCGACCCGCGCGAACTCACCACCGCCGAGGCCAAGCAGGTACTCGACGAACTGCACGACCTGCAGGTCTTCTACATCAACATCGGTGGCGGCGAGCCGATGGTGCGCCGCGACTTCTTCGAACTGCTCGAGTACTCCATCGGCCGCGGCATCGGCGTGAAGTTCTCCACCAACGGTGCGTTCATCGATGCCGAGAAGGCCCGCCGCCTCACGGCGATGGACTACCTCGACATTCAGATCAGCCTCGACGGCATCGATGCGGCCACGAACGACGCCGTGCGCGGCGCCGGCAGCTACGACATGGCCCGGCGGGCGATGGACAACCTCGCCGCCGCCGGCTTCGTCGAGCGCAACGGTCCGTTCAAGATCTCAGTCGTGGTCACCCGCCACAACGTCGACCAGCTCGACGCGTTCAAGGCGCTGGCCGACAGCTACGGCGCGCAGTTGCGCGTCACCCGGCTGCGGCCCAGCGGCCGCGGCGCCGACACATGGCACGACCTGCACCCCACCAACGCCCAGCAGCGCCAGATCTACAACTGGTTGCTCGCCCACGGCGACAACGTGCTCACCGGCGATTCGTTCTTCCACCTCAACGCGCTCGGCGAGGCACTGCCCGGGCTGAACATGTGTGGCGCCGGCCGGGTGGTGTGCCTCATCGACCCCATCGGCGACGTGTACGCCTGCCCGTTCGTCATCCACGACCAGTTCAAGGCGGGGTCGGTGCGCGACGAGGGCGGCTTCGCCCGGGTGTGGAAGCAGAGCCCGCTGTTCCTCGAACTGCGCGAGCCCCAGTCGGCCGGTGCTTGCGCCAGCTGCGGCAGCTACGACGCGTGCCAGGGCGGATGCATGGCGGCGAAGTTCTTCACCGGCCTGCCCCTCGACGGCCCCGACCCCGAGTGCGTGGGCGGCGCCGCCGACGAGATGCTGCGCACGGTGAACGTGGGCCTCACCCCGAAGCCCGCGATGGACCACTCCAAGCCGGTCACGCTCGGCCGCAGCATCGGCCGCAAGCCGGTGCCCGTCGCCGGCGCGTAACGACTCCTGCGCGTAGAGTCCCCTGCGGGGGATCCATGAACACCATCGTCTACGTCCTGGTGCCGGTGGCCTATCTGCTCGGCACCTTCCCGAGCGCGATCATGGTGGCGCGCAGCAAGGGCATCGACATCACCACCGTCGGCTCAGGCAACCCCGGTGCATCGAACATCGCCCGCACGCTCGGCGCGAAGTGGGGCATCGCGGTGTTCGCGATGGACGCGCTGAAGGGTGCCGTCCCCGCTGCCCTCGGCCTGCTGCTCGACACCCGGCCCGGTGCCTATGTGCTGGTCGCCGCAGCGGTGCTCGGGCACATGTACCCGGTCACCCGTGGCTTCCGCGGCGGCAAGGGCGTGGCCACCCTCGGCGGCGCCACCATCGTGCTGCACCCCGTGGTGTTCGCCGTGCTGGTCGTGCTCTGGTACGTGGTGCGCACGGCCACCAAGAAGGCGTCGCTCGCGTCGTTCGCGGTCATCATCGGCCTGCCCGTGGGGGTGGCAGTGAGCGGCCGAGCCGGATGGGAAGTGGCCGCCGTGGTGGGCCTGGCCCTGCTGGTGATGGTGCGCCACGTCGAGAACATCAAGCGGCTGCTCGCCGGCAACGAGCTCTCGGCGACGAAATCCTGAGCAAGCCGCGGTAGCGTCGCCCACCGCATGACGCGCCTCGTCGAACCCATAGATCTCGGTGCCCGCACGGCCCCGTCGCGGGTGATGTTCGGCCCCCACGTCACCAACCTCGGCGACGACGAACGCCGCCTCACCGACCGCCATGTCGCCTACTACGCGCAGCGCGCGGCAGGTGGCGCAGGGGTGATCGTGGTGGAGGGCGCCAGCGTGCACGCCAGCGACTGGCCCTACGAGCGGGCACCGCTGGCCGAGCGCTGTGCCTCCGGTTGGGCAGCCATCGCCACCGCCTGCCATGCGCACGGCTCGCTGGTCATCGCCTCGCTCGACCATGCCGGCGGACAGGGCTCCAGCGCCTACAACCAGGCACCGCTGTGGGCTCCATCTCGCGTGCCCGAGGTGAACAGCCGCGAGGTGCCCAAGTGGATGGAGGCTGCCGACATCGCCGCCGTCGTCGCCGGGTTCAGCGCCGCCACCACCCTCGCCGTCGAGGCGGGCTGCGACGGTGTGGAGATCAATGCCGGCCAGCACAGCCTCGTGCGCCAGTTCCTCTCGGGCCTCACCAACCACCGCGGCGACGAGTGGGGCACCGACCGACTGCTGTTCGCCCGGCAGATCATCGACGTCGTGCGTGCCGCCGCTCGCGGGGCCATCGTCGGCCTGCGCCTGTCGTGCGACGAACTCGCGCCGTGGGCAGGCATCACACCCGAGATGGCGCCGGGCATCGCCGCCCACCTCGCGGCCACCGGACTCGACTACATCGTGGTCACCCGTGGCGCCATCTTCTCCGCCGAGAAGACCCGTCCCGACTTCCACGAGCCCACGGGGTTCAACATCGACGTGTGCCGCGCCGTGAAGGCTGCCGTGGGCGACACGCCCGTGTTCCTGCAGGGTTCGGTGGTCGACTGGGGCCAGGCCGAGTGGGCCCTGGGCGAGGGCGTGTGCGACGGGGTGGAGATGACCCGCGCCCAGATCGCCGAACCCCACCTGGTGGTGCATGTGCGGGCCGACGCGACCCATCTCATCCGCCCCTGCATCCGCTGCAACCAGCAGTGCCAGGTACGCGACGCGCGCAATCCCATCGTGTCGTGCACCGTCGAACCGTCGGCAGGCCACGAGACGACCGACCCCGACTGGTACACCCCCTCCACCCATCCCCGCGACGTCACCGTGGTGGGCGGAGGTGTGGCCGGCCTCGAAGCCGCCCGCACCGCGGCCATCCGCGGCCACCGGGTGCAGGTACGCGAGCGCAGCGACACCTTCGGCGGTGTGGCCGCGGTGGCGGGCCCGGGCCGCGCCTTTGCCGCCTGGCTGGTGGCCGAGTGCACCCGGCTCGGCGTGCAACTGCGCTCGGGTGTCGACGGCGCCGACGCCACCGGGGTCGTGATCGAGGCGATCGGGTCGGTGCCCGGCGAGCAGCCGTTCGATATCGAACCCGGTGCCGTGGTGGTCGACGTGCTCGACGTGCGCACCGGCGCTGCCTCGCTGCCGGCTGACGGAACGATCGCCCTGTTCGACCCGATCGGCGGCCCCATCGCCGTCGCCCTCGCAGAAGAACTCGGCGAGCGGGCCGTCCTCATCACCCACGACAACATCGCCGGCAACGAACTCAGCCGTACCGGCGACCTCGCCCCCGCCAACGTGCGCCTCGCCCAACGCGGGGTGCAGGTGGTGAAGCGGGCGCTGCTGCGCCGGGTGGGCCCCGCTGGCGTCACGGTGCAAGACCGCTTCAGCGGCGACGTGCGCACCATCGAGTGCGTCGCGCTGGTCGACTGCGGCTTCCGGCTGCCCACCCCGCCGCTGGTGGCCGGCGCACAACGGGTGGGCGACTGCGTGGCGCCGCGCACCATCGCCGAGGCCGTGCTCGAAGCCAGGCGGGCCGCTGCATCGATCTAGTGTCGACGCCGTGAACGTCGTCCAACTGGAACGCGACCGCCAGGCATTCGCCGATCGCAACCCCGCCAGCCACGCTGCCTACGACCGGGCCCGGCAGGTACTGCCCGGTGGGCACACCCGTACGGTGCTCACCCACCCGCCGTTCCCGCTCACGTTCGTGTCGGGTGAGGGCGCCACCCTCACCGACGTCGACGGCCACACCTACATCGACCTCCTGGGCGACTACACGGCGGGCCTGCTCGGCCACAGCGAACGCCGGGTGATCGACCACGTGAAAGCGGCGCTCGACACCAACGTCAGCGTCGGCGGCATCCACCCCGCCGAGGCCGAACTGGCGCGACTGATGTGCGATCGCTTCTGTCTCGACCGGGTGCGCTTCACCAACTCGGGCACCGAGGCCAACCTGATGGCCATCACCACTGCGATGCAGTTCACCGGCCGCTCGAAGCTGATGGTCATGCTGGGCGGCTACCACGGCGGCGTGCTCTACTTCGCCAGCGGCCCCGCGCCGTGGAACGCGCCGTACGACTTCGTCATCGCGCCCTACAACGACCTGCCCGGCACACTCGCCCTCATCGAACAGCACGGCGAGCAACTCGCTGCCGTCGTGATGGAGCCGATGCTCGGTTCAGGCGGCTGCATCCCCACCACACCCGAGTTCGTCCAGGGCGTGTTCGCCGCCGCCCGCGCGGTCGGCGCGGTGTGCATCGCCGACGAGGTGATGACGTCGCGTCACGGCCGCTGCGGCATGGTCGACATGCTCGGCGCCCAGGCCGACATCACCACCTATGGCAAGTACATCGGCGGCGGCTTCTCGTTCGGCGCGTTCGGCGGCCGCGCCGACTTGCTCGACCAGTACGACACCAGCCCGGAGGGCGGGCGCACCACCGTCATCAGTCACGCCGGTACGTTCAACAACAACATCGCCACGATGAACGCAGGCGTCGCCGTACTGGGCGACGTGTACACCAACGATGTCGCCGAGGCGCACTTCGCCCGCGGCGACGAGTTCCGCCAGAACGTGGCCGCCGTGCTGGCCCGTCACCAGCTGCCGGTCAGCGTCAGCGGGTTCGGTTCGATGATGAGCCTCCACGCGCTGGCCGAAGCGCCCACCCACGTGCACCAGATGGCAGAGCGCGACGCCGCGCTGCAGGAACGCCTGTTCCTGGGCCTGCTCGAGCGCGGTGTGTACACCGCCTACCGCGGGATGATGAACGTCGGCCTGGCCCACACCGACGACCAGTTGGCCCAGGCGCTCGACGCGCTCGACGACACGGTGCGTTCGCTCAACGAGTAGAACTCCCCCATGGGAACCGATCTGTTCGACATGACGGGCAAGGTGGCGCTGGTCACCGGTGGCAGCCGTGGCCTCGGCCGCGAGATGGTGCTCGCGTTCGCCGAGCGCGGCGCCGACGTGGTCATCGCCAGCCGCAAGATCGAGAACTGCGAAGCCGTGGCTGCCGAGGTGCGCGCCCTCGGCCGCCGAGCACTGTCGGTGGCGTACCACGCCGCGTCGTGGCAGGGCGCCGACGACCTGGCCGCGGCCGCCTACGCCGAGTTCGGGCGCATCGACGTGCTGGTGAACAACGCCGGCATGTCGCCGCTGTACCCGTCGGTCGATGCGGTCACCGAAGACCTGTACGACAAGGTGATGGGCGTCAACCTGAAGGGCCCGTTCCGGCTGTCGGCCGTGGTGGGCACGCGCATGGTGGCCGACGGTGGCGGCTCGATCATCTTCGTGTCGTCCATCGCCTCGCAGCGGCCCAGTGCCACCGAACTGGTCTACGGCCCGGCGAAGGCCGGCCTCAACGCGCTCACCTACGGCCTTGCCCGCACCCTCGGCCCCACCGTGCGCGTGAACTGCATCGTGCCCGGCCCGTTCCTCACCGACATATCCAAGGCGTGGGACATAGCCGCGTTCGAGCGCAGCGCCAAGCAGGGGTTCGCTCTGCAGCGCGGCGGAGAACCGCACGAGATCGTCGGCGCCGCCCTCTACTTCGCCACCGCGGCCGGCAGTTACACCACCGGCACCACGCTCAATGTCGACGGCGGGCCGCGTTGAGGCCCCACGTCGACACGGGCACGCTCGCGGCCGTGCTGTGGGACATGGACGGCACGCTGGTCGACACCGAGCCGTACTGGATCGAGCGCGAGTTCGAGATCGTGGCCGAGCACGGCAACGGCGCGTGGAGCGAGGCCCACGGTCACGCGCTCGTCGGCCAAGACCTGCGCGACTCGGCCCGCTACATCGCCCACCACGGCGAGGTCGACCTGCCGATCGACGACATCGTCAACCTGCTGCTCGACGGCGTGGTGGCACGGGTGCAGCAGCAGGTGCCGTGGCGGCCGGGCGCGCGCGAACTGCTGGCCGACCTCGGTGCCGCCGGCATCCCGTGCGCGCTGGTGACGATGTCGTGGCGGCGCTTCACCGACGCCCTGCTGCCCGCACTACCCGCCGGGTCGTTCACCGCGGTGGTGGCAGGCGACGACGTCACCCACGGCAAACCGCACCCCGAGGCCTACCTCACCGGCGCAGCCCTGCTCGGCGTCGCGCCGCACCAGTGCATCGCCATCGAGGACTCGCCCACCGGCGCCCGGTCGGCCCATGCAGCCGGTTGCGTCACGCTCACCGTGCCACTGATCGTGCCCATTCCCGAGGGCGTCGGCCACCACCGGCTCACCACCCTCGACGGCGTGCACGCCGAGCACCTCCGCGAGATCCACCGCACCCACGCCCACCTGGTGGCACCGTGAGCGAACCCCATGGCGTCGATGCGGCCACCCGTGCTGCACTCGACGCGCAGCGCGCCGACATCGCCGCCCGCCACCTGCGGCCTCGCGCCGAGCGCCCGGCCAGCACCGCCCGCGGCGTGCACCATGTGGCGCTCATCTGCAGCGATGTCGAGCGCACCGTGCGCTTCTACGACGGTCTGCTCGGGTTCCCGCTCATCGAGATGTTCGAGAACCGCGACTACGCCGGGTCGACGCACTTCTTCTTCGACATCGGCCATGGCAACACCCTCGCCTACTTCGACCTGCCGGGCCTGCCGCTGGGCGAGTACGCCGAGGTGCTCGGCGGCCACCACCACCTCGCCATCTCCATCGAGCGCGCCCAGTGGCAGCGCATCAAGGACCGCTTCGACGCCGAGGGCATCGAGTACGCCCACGTCGACGGCTCGTCGCTGTACTTCCGCGGCCCCGACGGCGAGCGGCTCGAGCTGATCAGCGACCCGTTGCTCGAGATGTACGGCGAACCCGTCGGCTGAGTTGCCCATCTCTGGGCCCGCCCGCACTGGTTGCACGACACAAGAAACAAACTTCACACCTTTTCGGCGTCGATGTGGCCGACGTCACAGGTCCCGCCCTAACATCACCTCATGGAAATGCACTTCGCCTCTGTGTGGGAATCCATCGCCGACGTCATCGGCGACGAGACGGCTGTCGTCCACGGCGACACACGTCGCAGCTGGTCCGAGTACGACGAGCGAGCGGCCCGCATGGCTGCCGCCTACGTCGCCGCCGGCCTGGGGTCCGATTCGAAGATCGGGCTCTACATGTACAACGGCAACGAGTACCTCGAGGCCCAGTACGGCGGCTTCAAGATGCGCGGCGTGCCGGTGAACGTGAACTACCGGTACCTCGACGAAGAACTCTGGTACCTGCTCGACAACTCCGACGCCGAGGCGCTGGTGTTCCACTCGTCGCTCGGCGACCGGGTGGCGCGCGTGGTCGATCGCCTGCCGAAGCTGAAGCTGCTCGTCGAGGTCGACGACGGCGGCCCCGGCCAGGTGCCGGGCGCCCTCGCCTACGAGGCGGTGCTGGCGGGCCACGACCCGATGCCGCGCATCAGCCGCGCCGAAGACGACATCTACATGCTCTACACCGGTGGCACCACCGGCATGCCCAAGGGTGTCATGTACGCCATGGGCGGTATGACCGGCGGGTTCGTCACCTCGGGCTTCCCGCTGCTCGGCCTTGCCGCGCCCTCCGATGCCAGCGAGATCGCCGCTCTGGTGAAGGGTGCCGCCGAGGCCGGCAACCGGCTCATCTCCATCCCTGCTGCGCCGCTCATGCACGGCACCGGCGTGTGGCTCGGGGCGTTCATCCCCCACCTCGCCGGCGGTGTGGTCACCACCCTGCAGAACCGCTCGCTCGATGCCGACGAACTGCTCCGCCTGGTCGAGGCCGAGGCCGTCACCAACCTCACCATCGTCGGCGACGCGTTCGCCAAGCCCATCATCCGCGCCCTCGACGCGGCCATCGCCGCGGGCCGCCCCTACGACACCTCGTCGCTGAAGATGGTCATCTCGTCGGGTGTCATGTGGACCGCCGAGGTGAAAGAGCAACTGCTCGACCGTGTCGAACAGCTCGTCCTGCTCGACGCCATCGGTTCCACCGAGGGCTCGATGGGCATGTCGATCACGATGAAGGGCCTCCCGCCCTCCACCGCCAAGTTCAGCCAGATGCCCACCACCAAGGTGTTCACCGACGACGACCGTGAGGTGCAGCCCGGGTCGGGCGAGATCGGCATGGTGGCCGCCGGCGGCAACGTGCCGTTCGGTTACTTCAAGGATCCCGAGAAGTCGGCCCGCACGTTCCGTGTCATCAACGGCCAGCGCTACTCGTTCCCCGGCGACCTGGCCATGGTGGCCGATGACGGTTCGCTCATCCTGCTCGGCCGTGGCAGCCAGGTCATCAACAGCGGCGGCGAGAAGATCTTCCCCGAAGAGGTCGAAGAAGCCGTCAAGCGTGTGGCCGGTGTGCACGACTGCCTGGTCGTGGGCATCGACGACGAGAAGTTCGGTCAGGCCGTCACCGCCGTGGTGTCGCTGAACGAGGGCGCTGCCGCCACCGAGGGCGAGATCATCGCCGGGGTGAAGGGTCAGCTCGCCGGGTTCAAGGCCCCCAAGCGCGTCGTGTTCGTCAGCCAGGTACCGCGGGCCCCCAACGGCAAGGCCGACTACAAGGCCGCCAAGCAGCACGCCCTCGACGCCACCGCCTGACCCACCCGAGTCGCAACCGCGCACCCGAGTCACTCGCGCCCACGGGGCGAGTAAGCGGGCTCTCCGTGCTCACCGCGAGCACGAGGAGCCCACATACTCGGTCACGCGGCCGAACGGGCGGCAATGAGGTCCAGCACCGATCGGCGCAGCTCGACCGGATACCGACGCTGCCGATCGGTGACGTACCGCACGATCCAGCCCTCCGCCTGCAACGACGACTCACGGGCGGCGTCCGACTCCTCGACATCGAGTCCGAAGTGGAACCGCCGGCTGTGGGCCTCGATCGCGATCCTGAGGTGAGGAATCGCGAAGTCGACCCGCGCGACGAACGAGCCGTCACGACGCCGCACGACGAACTGGCGCACCAGTCCGTCGATCGACCCGAGGGCCCGCTCGACGCCCACCTCGAGCGCTGATTCGGTGGGACGGCGGACGCGGGATGCCTCGTCCACCAGCGCCAGCACTCGGCGTGGCCCCGGTCGACGGTTGGTGTCGAGGCGCCGGGCGGTCTCGGCCAGCCAGCGCAGGTTGACACCCCCGCGCCACGCCCAGTCGAATGCCTGGCGCAGCATCGTCTCGGAATCGACCGAACCGAGGTCGCACAGGGTGCGGGCGATGGTGGTGCAACGGATACCGTCGACCTCGGTGACATCGCACCGGTCGAGCGGGCCTCGATGCACGACGAGGTCAGGCAGGTGGATCCGGCGATGCCCCGCGAGCACGATGCTGAGGCGGCCAGGGGCGTAGCCGTCGACCCCGTGCAATGCTGCCGCGGCATGGTGCCCGGCGACACCAGCCCCATTCGATGCCAGCGTGGCAACGAGGAGTCGCTGCTTCCAGGTGGGCGGAGAGCCGCCGATGGTGAGTACTCCCGGGGTGGGCTCGAGGAGATGCCCCTCGCGGATCATGCGCCGAACGACGATGGGAGTGAGACCGAACTCGGCTGCCTGGCGTCGTGTGAGAGCACCGTGGCGAGAGGCAGCGAACTCGCCAGCGGCCCCGAACGGGCGGCGGGCGGACATGCCTCCCGAGGGTACCGGGCACCCTGCCCCGCACCGACCCGAGACGGGTAAGCGGGCGTCACGTGATCGCTACGAGCGCCAGAAGCCCGCATACTCGGCGTGTGGGCGGCTGCGACTCGGGTGGGCGGCGATGACTCGGGTGGAGGTCAGGCGGCGGGCAGCAACTTGGCGCGCAGGAAGGCGAGCACCTGCTCGACACTCGGCTCGTGGCGCTGCTCGGCGAGGACGCTGTGGTCCTTCTTCGACGTGCTCGGCAACTCGACCGCGATGAACGCATCGCCCAGCAGCGCGCGCAGCGAGGCGAAGCGGTCGCCCACCAGTGCATCCTTGTCGTAGCGCAGACCCAGCACCTGGCAGCCCTCGGCAGCCCGCCGGGCGATGACCAACGCATCGTCGGGCGACAGGTTGAGGTCGGCCTTGCGGGCCGCCTTGCCGACCGCGAACGGCATCGACGGCTGGCTGAGCACCGGCGCCACCATGATGTCGTCGACCATCATGCCCAGCGCGAAGCCACCACTGAAGCACATCCCGATGGCACCTACCCCCGGGCCGCCCACCTCAGTGTGCAGCGACCGGGCCAACGCACGCAGGAAGCCGATGACCGGCGACGTCTGGTTGAGCGCCCAGTTCGAGAACTCCTTGGCGACACATACCTTGCTCATCGAACTGGCCATGTAGGCACCACTCGGCGCCTTGCCCGGCGTGCCCACCAATGACGGCATGACGACCGTGAAGCCCGACGACACCACGTCGTTGGCGAAGCGGGCGACCGCCGGGGTGATGCCCGGGATCTCGTGCACGATGACCACGCCCGGGCCCTCACCACGGCGGTATGTGTCGCGGGTGAGGCCGGCCGCCGTAAACGAACCCTTCGTCCACCCTGCCAGCACATCGCCACTCACGTCAGCCATCACAGTCTCCCCTTCATCACAATCGTCGTACTGCTGCGAGAGCCCGCTCGGCGAGCCCCTCGGTCCCGGTCTTGAACGACTCGAGATCGATGTCGTCCTGATCGCCCATCGCGCCGTGCAGATACCGCGCGTACACACCCTCGCTGATGACAGCGAGTCGCCAGCAACTGAACGCGACGTAGTAGTCGATACCCGACAGGTCGCGACCGGTACGCAGCGCGTACCGCTCGAGCAGTTCGTCGTAACGCGGGAATCCGCCCGCCGGGGTGGGATCGTTGGCGCGAGCCGTGGCGGCCTGCCCGTCGAACCAGTACACCCCGAGGTAGCCCACATCGGCGAGCGGATCGCCGAGCGTGCACAGTTCCCAGTCGAGCACGGCGGCGATGCGGCCGTTCGCCACATCGGTGAGGCAATTGCCGAAGCGGAAATCGCCATGAGCGATCGACACACCCTGCTGCACCGGCAGTCGCTCGCGCAGACGCACAGCCACTTCATCGATGGCCGCCAACTCGCGTGTCTTCGACTGCGCCCACTGGGTGCTCCACCGCTTCACCTGACGCTCCACGTAGCCCTCGCGCTTGGCGAGGTCGCCGAGGCCCACGGCGTCGACATCGACCGCGTGCAGGTCGGCCAGCACATCGATGAGATGCTCGGACGCGCCACGGCGCAGCGCGGGCGCGAGCAGGTCGGCCTTCTCGACGCTGTCGAGCACCACCCCGTCGACGTAGCTCATCACGTAGAACGGGGCACCGTTCACCTCGGTGTCGGTGCACACCCCGAGGGCCCGGGGCACGGGCACGGCCGTCTGGCCGACCGCAGCGATGATGCGGTGCTCGCGGGCCATGTCGTGCGCCGTGGCGAGCACATGGCCGAGCGGCGGACGACGCAGCACGAACCGCGCACCATCACCACCGGTGACCATGAACGTGAGGTTCGAGCGCCCGCCGGTGATGAGCCGGAACTCGAATGGAGCAACTGCGCCCTCGACGTGCTCGACCAGCCAACGACTGACCGGTTCGACGGCGATTCCGGCGATCTCGTGCGACGACATGGTGGTCAACCGTACCCGGCTCAACCGGGTCGGGAGACTCCGACCACCTTGTTCCAACGCACGGGCGACACCTTCACCACATCGCCCGGCTGCGTGGCGTGGATCATCTGACCGCCGCCGATGTAGATGCCGACGTGTCCGATGGGCGAGTGGTAGAAGATCAAGTCACCCGGTTGGGCCTGATCCTGCGACACGTGCGGGGTGGAGGCGTACTGCCGGGCCGACTGGTGCGGCAGGTACACGCCGGCCCTTCCCCATGCCCATTTGGTGAGACCGGAGCAGTCGAACGCTTCGCCGGGGCTCTCGGCCGCGAACCTGTACGAGACACCCAACTGCGACTGAGCGGCACCCACGGCGATGCCGGCGGTGGAGGCCGGCGGTGGCGCGCTCGGTGGTGCCGGCGTCGGATCAGGCGTCGGAGCGGGGGTCGAACCGCCGCCGGTATCGCCGCCGGTATCGCCGCCGTTGCCGTTCCCGCCGTTGCCGTCGCCAGCGGGTGGCGTGGCACCGCCACCGCGCGCCGGCGGGGTGACGGGCCGGTTGTTCTCGGCGGCCCGCTGCGCTGCCGCGACCGCAGCAGCGAGGCGACGCTCCTGCTCTTGGCGGATGAGGTCGCCCAATTCGGCCTTCGCCGCGGCGTAGTCCTGCTCGTACTGGACGGTGAGCTGGTCGCCCTCGGCCTGGCGCGCCTCGATGTCGGCCACCAGGCTGGTCTGTTCGGCCTGCTTGGCCTGCAGCGCGGCCTGCTCGGTGGCGAGGTCGGCGATCAGCGCCTGCATCTCGTCGGAGGTGCCGGCACCCTGGTCGAGCGCCACCCGGGCCAGTTCGGTGCGGGCGAGGCCGTCGGTGAAATCGTCGATCGACGAAAACAGCGGGCTGGCCTCGACGGCGCCAGCGCCGACGAACGCATCGACAGCGATGGCGGTGAGCTGGCCCTGCACGGTGGCAAGTTCGGCGTTCTTGGCATCGACCGATGCCTGGGCCCGGGTGATTTCGATGGCCAGCTCGTCGAGCCGGTCGAGTGCTGCGGCGTGGTCCTCACCCAGCTGACCGATGCGATTCTCGAGCGCATCGAGCTGGTCGGCGATCTGCTCGACCCGGCGCTGCTGGTCGCTCACATCGTCGGCAGCGGCGGAGCCGACGCCGAGGCAGGCGGCCAACAGCACCACCGGCAACACGACGCGAACAAGGTGAGAACTCCGCACGACGAGAACCTTACCAATATGACGAACGTGTTGCGAAGCGGCCCCCGCCTCCTCCCGCTCGCCTACTCCCGCTCGCCTACTCCCATTCAATGGTGCCGGGTGGCTTCGACGTGATGTCGTACACCACCCGGTTCACCCCGGCCACCTCGTTGATGATGCGGTTCGACATCGTCTCGAGCAGGTCGTAGGGCAGGCGCGCCCAGTCGGCAGTCATCGCGTCGTCGCTCGTGACCGCACGGATGATGATCGGATGCGCATAGGTGCGCTCGTCGCCCATCACGCCCACCGAGCGGATATCGGCCAGCACGGCGAAGGCCTGCCACAACTGCCGTTCGAGGCCGGCCTTGGCGATCTCGTCGCGCACGATGGCATCGGCGTGCTGCAAGATGGCCACCCGCTCAGGGGTGACCTCACCGATGATGCGCACGCCGAGGCCCGGCCCCGGGAAGGGCTGGCGCAGGATGATCTCGTCGGGCAGACCGAGTTCGCGGCCCACCCGGCGCACCTCGTCTTTGAAAAGCGTCCGCAGCGGCTCGACCAGCTTCAGCGTCATGTCGGCGGGCAGGCCGCCCACGTT
>JBIKLX010000259.1:0-3720 GCA_044359565.1 Ilumatobacteraceae bacterium | reverse complement strand
TGTCCATGAAGGCATCGGGGATCTGCGGCGCAGTCCAGGCAGGAACACGGCGCGGCAACAGGCCGTCGGCCGTGGGCTTCAGGTCGAGGGCGCCGCGGATCTCGACCGTGCCGGCGGTGAACGGGACGTCGACGAGTGACATGCCCGGCGACGCTACTGCGGCGCCGGGGCCAGCTCTCGCAGCGGCCGGTAGTCGGCGTACTCGCGGGCGACGAAGGCCTCGACGAGCAGCGTGGCGCGCACGTCGGCCAGGGTCGGGTCGGCCACGGCATCGGTGAACGCAGCGCGCAACTCGGCGAGTTGCTGCGTCGACACCGAGGCACCGGCGATCACCGGCAAGCAGCCCACCTGCGGCCCGTGGCCCACCTCCACCAGGCCGGTGCAGAGGTCGGGGTACAGGCAGCGGATGTGGGCCAGCGACACGGCGTCGATCGAGGCCACGTCGGCACGTCGCTCGTGCACGGCACGCACGCTCTCGAGATGGGCGCCAGTGAACAGCACCTCTCCCTGCCAACGCGCCCCCGGGCCGTGCACGGCGTGCAGCAGGCTCACCCAGCCCGACAGGCTGTCGGCCCCGTTCGCTGCCGCAAGGGCGCCTGCGAAGTCGGCCGCGGTGCCAGGCCTCCGTGCCACCAGCACGCTGCGGTACGTGGGCCCGTCGGACTCGGGGATGGCGAACACGAATGAACCCACCACGTGCATGCGCCCGGTGTCGGCCAGGTCGGCCAGTTCGGTCACCAGCGGCCAACCGCACGTGTAACTCACCACCGTGGCCGGATCGCGCCACTGGGAGTGCAGGTCGACATCCCACTCGAGCCGATCGGGCACCCAACTGGCCCGCTCGCGCACCGCCTGCCACAACCGGTCGTAGGCCGGCCGCAGCGGCTCGAACGGGTACATGCCCAAGCCGGCACGCGGCGTGTTCACGACGACGCGTCGACCCGGCCGTTCGCCGCGTCGACGAGCAGTGGGTTCACCGGGCTGTCGAAGGGCCGGAACGCAAAGCGACGGATGACCTCGGTGTAGCCGCGGTACAGCCCGGCACCGTTGCGGGCGATGTCGGCCGACCCCATCTGCTCGGTGAGCGCAGGCAGGCGGTACCAGGCGGCACCGGGCCTGGCGTGGTGGGTGTGGTGCAGATTGTTGAACAGGAACAGCACCCCGAAGAACCATCCGCTGCGCACCACCGCTGAGCGGGTGGCCGGAGCGGGAACGGCCCGGTGCTCGACGAACGAGCGGATGTACGACACCGACATACCGAACCAGCAGTAGCCGATGAGGTACTGCCACACCGGCATGCCGGCCAGACCGAACACCACCCAGCCCACCACCGCGGCGCCGACCAGGTGCCGCAGCCAGCGGACTGCCACCTTGCCGTCGCGGAGCGCGGCGCGGGCCTGCGACACGAGCAGGCGTGGCGGCCCCATCAGCGGCCCGATGAGCAAGCGGCCGACGAAGGTGCGGCTCACGCGCAGCGTCGTGCGACGTACCGGCCCCGCGTGTGCCCAGTGCGCCGGGCTCACGTAGAAGGACTCGGGGTCTTCATCGGGAATGGTGAGTTCGATCTCATGATGCAGCAGGTGCTCGTCGCGGTAGAGCCAGTACGGCAGCCACAGCGACAGCGGGGCACCGGCCAGGGCCACGTTGAGCCAACCCCATGGCGTCGGGTGCCCGTGGAGGACCTCGTGCTGCAGGCTCATGTACCAACCGCCGGAGAGGCCCAGCCCCACCAGCAGCAACGGCCACGGAATCGAGTCGTGCCCGAACACCAGACCGAGCCACAGGGCCCACACTGCGAGCGCGACAGCGATGGTGGGCCACTCGACCCGTGTCGGATGCTGCACTCCCCCGTTGTCCACTGCTGTCGATTGTGGAGCAGCCACCCCCTGTTGCGCACGTGGTTGTCCGGTGCACATGCGCACAGTTCGCCCATGGCTGGTGCGGAGCCGCAACATTTTGTGCGGTTCCACCTCACATCCCTAGGCTGGCGGTCATGGACCGCAAGGAGATGCTCGCCACGTTCCGCGAGCGACTCGACGACGTCATCCGCCACAGCGGCCTCACCCGGTCGGCGTTCGCAGCCGGGTCGGCCATCGATCGCTCCACCCTGTCGCAGTTGCTGTCGCCCACCAACCGCCGCCTGCCGCGTGTCGAGACGCTGGCAGAGGTGGCAGCCACCCACCAGGTGTCGGTCGACTGGTTGCTCGGCCTCAGCAACGCGGGCCCGATGCAGGCCGAGATGATGCGCGAGCAGGCGGCGTTCGAACGCAACGCGCTGTCACCCAACGACGAGCGGCTGATCGCCTGGTTCGAGCAGGCCCGCGGCTACAAGGTGCGGTACGTGCCCAGCACCCTGCCCGACATGCTGAAGACCGACGACCTCATCCGCTTCGAGCTCGGCGAGTTCGTCACCATGCGACCCGAACAGCAGATCGGAACCGCCGCGGCACGTCTGGCGTGGACCCGCTCACCGGGCAGCGATCTCGAGTGCTGCAACAGTGTGCAGAGCGTCGAGTCGTTCGCCCGCGGCGAAGGCATCTGGCGCGCCCTCCCCCACGCGCAGCGCATCGAGCAGATCGAGCACATGATCGAGCTCACCCGCACCCTGTACCCCACGCTGCGGTGGTTCCTGTTCGACGGCCTGCAGCGCTACGCCGCGCCCGTCACCATCTTCGGGCCGCAACGCGCCGCGCTGTACCTCGGCCAGATGTACCTGGTGCTCACGTCGAGCGAACAGGTGAGCACCCTCACCGAGCACTTCGACGACCTCATCCGCGGCGCAACCGTGCAACCCAACGACATCCCGGCCTTTCTGGCCGAGCAGCTCAGCGTGGCTCGGCGTAGGAGGTGAGCACGGCCATCAGGTCGTCGGGCACCTCCACCCCGTGCTCCGCCGTGTGTGCCCGGCTGGCCAGGCGCTTGTCGCCGGGCAGGCGAACACCGGGTTCGCCCACCATCGCCTGCAGGTCGGCCTCGATGCGCTCGGCGAACCCGGCACCCATCGTGGCCGACGGGTCGATCGCCAAGATGACCTGACCCACATCGGGCGGGCCACCCTCGTTGCCGCCGAAGCCAGAGGCCTCGTGCGAGAAGTTCGAGCCGGCCACCCCGCCCGCCATCACGTCGACCAGCAGCGCCAGTGCCGACCCCTTGTGCCCGCCCGCAGGCGCCATGGTGCCGGCCAGCGCGGCCTGCGCGTCGGTGGTGGGCCGGCCGTCGACGTCGAGCGCCCAGCCCAGCGGAATGGCCTCGCCGCGCTGCGCGGCCGCATTCACCGTGACCCAGGCGACGGTCGACGACGACAGGTCGGCCACCACCGGGTCGCCGGTGGCGCGGGGCGCAGCCCAGGCGATGGGGTTGGTGCCGAAGAACGGTTGCTTGCCACCCCACGCCGCCATCAGCGGCGACGAGTTGGCGAACATCACTGCCACGAGGCCCTGCCGGGCCAGACGCTCGACGAACCACCCCAGTACCCCGGCGGAATAGCTGTGCGCGATGGCCAGCACGCCCACACCGCAGGTGCGGGTGGCCTGCACCAGCGGCGCCTCACCGACCTCGAAGGCCGGATGGCAGAACCCGTTGCCCGCATCGACCACCACGGTGGCGGCACGGGGCTGCGTCACCGTCGGCACGGCATCGCCCAGCACCTTGCCACAGCGCACGTGCTCGCAATAGGTGGGCAGGTACGACAGGCCGACGGTGCGGATGCCCTCTGCCTCT
>JBIKLX010000080.1:0-13524 GCA_044359565.1 Ilumatobacteraceae bacterium | reverse complement strand
GGGCTGTGCCGATGTGGCCGCCGAGATGGGCGCCTGGCTGCACGTCGACGGCGCCTACGGCCTGGCCGCGATGCTGCTGCCCGAACTGCGCGAGCGCTTTGTGGGCATCGAGCGGGCCGACTCGTTCATCGTCGATCCGCACAAGTGGCTGTTCTCCACCGCCGGATCGTGCGCGCTGGTGTACCGGCAGCCGCACCTGGCCCGCGAGGTGCACACCCAGCACGGCCCCTACATCGACGTGCTGCGCACCGACGACGACCCCGCCGGCAACACCGCGTACAACCCGTGCGATCTCGGTTTCCAGCTCACCCGCCGGGCCAGCGGGATGCCGCTGTGGTTCGCCCTCACCCTGCACGGCCTCGACGCCTTCCGCGACGCGATCCGGGTGAGCATCCACCTGGCCGCCGCATTTGCCGACGCGCTCGACGCCTGCCCCGTGGCCAGTCTGGTGCTGCGACCCGAACTCGGTGTGGTGCTGTTCCGCCGCGACGGGTGGGGTGCGCCCGAGTGGAAGCAGTGGGCCGAACGGCTGCTGGTCGATCAGATCGCGTTCGTTGCCCCCTCGACCTACCGCGGCGAGGCCGTTGGCCGCATCGTGTTCATGCATCCATCGACCCCCGCCGACCTCATCGCCGACCTGCTCGCCAGCCTGCAGTCATGAAGCGGGCACGCGAACTCCTGCTCGTCGTCGCCACCGCAGCCGCGGTTGCGCTGGTGTTCGGGTGGCTCGAGTCGTGGTTCCAGGATCTGCTCGACTGGGTTCGCGATCAGAAAGGGTGGGTCACCGCACTGTCACCGGCGGTCGGGGCAGCGGTGGCGGTCGGCATCGTCGTGCTGGCCCGCGTGACCCCTGCAACCGCTGACGACTACACCCGCGGACTGCACGAAGGTCGTATCGACGTCAGGTCCGTGCCGGCGCGCTTGCTGGCACTGGTGGCGGGGGTCGGTTTTGGGGTGCCGCTCGGCTACGAGGGGCCAGCCGTGTACTTCGGCGGCGCAGCCGGAGCAGCCGTGCCGCAGCGGCTCGGATGGCGCGAGCGGCCTGTAGTGCTCGCTGGGGCCACGGCAGCGGTGGCGATGGTGATCGCGGCTCCGCTGGCGGCGGCGTTGTTCGCCGTCGAGGTGGCCCGCCGCGGCCGACCCCGCCGCGCCGACCTCGTCGCGCTGGCGGCCGGTGGCACGGCCTCGTGGGCGGTGCTCCGCTGGCGTGAAGGAGGGGGTGGGGTCATCGGCACCGATCCAGGTGGCTCGCTGCTGACGCTGCTCGGCTCGTCTGCTGTTTTGGTCGGCGTGGTGTTGGTTGTCGCCCGCGTGTTCGTGATGGTGATCCGTCGCGCCAAGGCGGCACCGGTGCTGTCACCCTCGCGACGGATCGCCTGGGCGGTGATCCCGTTGCTGATCGCGGTGCCGCTTGCCCAGTTCGAGACCGGTTACGCAGTGCTGTTCGGCTCGGGCTTCCAACTGATGTCGTGGGCGGGTTACGGCAACACGGTGGGTGCGGTCGTGTTGTTGGCGATCTTCATCGGATTGGTGGGGGTGATGGTGCGTGCCGGTGTGGTGGGCGGGCTGTTCCTGCCGATGCTCGCCATCGGGGCGACGGTGGCCACCGTGCTCGACCGGTGGGGCATGGTCGGTGCGCCGCCGGCGGCGACGACGATGATCGGTGCTGCCGTGATGCTCACCAGTGCCTACGGTTGCCCGCTCACGGCAGCGGCGCTGGTGCTGAGCGGGTTGGGCGGGTCGGCGGCAACGGTGGTGGGCCTGCTGGCGGTAGCGGCGGCGAGGGCGCTGTCCGGCAAGCAATCGGTGAGCATCAACCAGATCTGACAGTGCGTGCCCTTGTGACCGGCAAGACTGTGGGCATGAGTTCCGTCGCCTTTATCGGCCTCGGCGTGATGGGTGCCCCGATGGCCCGCCATCTCGCCGCCGCCGGCCATTCCGTCACCGTCTTCAACCGCAACCCCGACAAGGCGCTCGCCTGGGTCGCTCTCTACGGCCATCGCGCTGCGCCCACGCCGCGCGAAGCGGCCGAGGGGGCTGAGTTCGTGATGATGTGCGTCGGTAACGACAACGACGTGCGCGAGGTGGTGTACGGCCCCAACGGCGTGCTCGCCGGGGTGGAGGCCGGTGCTGTGCTCGTCGACCACACCACGGCCTCGGCCGAGGTGGCCCGCGAACTGGCCGAGGCGTGCGCCGAAACCGGTGTGGGCTTCGTCGACGCGCCGGTGTCGGGCGGGCAGGCGGGCGCCGAGAACGGGCAGCTCACCATCATGTGCGGCAGCGACGACGCGGCGTTCTACGGCCTCGCCGAGCCGGTGATGGCCTCCTACGCCAAGGCGATCTCGTTGATGGGCCAGGCCGGTGCCGGCCAGCTCACCAAGATGGTGAACCAGATCTGCATCGCCGGCATCGTGCAGGGACTGTCGGAGGGCATCAACTTCGCGATGAAGGCCGGCCTCGACCCCGACGCAGTCATCGACGTCATCCGCTACGGCGCGGCACAGAGCTGGCAGATGGAGAACCGTGGCCGCACGATGGCCCGTGGCGAGTTCGAGTTCGGGTTCGCCGTCGAGTGGATGCGCAAAGACCTCGACATCGTGCTGCGCGAAGCCGACAACAACGGCGCTCGACTGCCGATGACGGCGTTGGTCGACCAGTTCTACGCGCAGGTCGTCGAGCGCGGCGGCCGCCGGTGGGACACCAGCAGCCTCATCCACCTGCTCGCCAACCCGTAACGCCTCAGCGCAGCGACAGCGGCAGGTGGTCGACGCCGCGGATGGTGAGACGGTCGCGCCAGCGCGGCTCGCCCGCCAATTGCACGTCGGGAAAGCGGCGGATCAGCGAGGTGATGGCCACCTGGGCCTCGAGCTTCGCCAGCGACGCACCCAGGCAGTAGTGCACGCCGGCTGCGAAGCCGAGATGCCGGTTGGCGTTGGGTCGGTCGAGGCGCAGCACGCCGGGCTCGTCGAACACGGCGGGGTCGTGGCTGGCCGCGCCGAGCACGGTCATCACCATCGAACCCGCGGGCACGGCGATGTCGCCATAGCGAACCTCGTCGAGCGGTACCCGCACGGTCTGCTGCACGGGGCCGTCGTAGCGCAGCAACTCGTCGACGGCCGTGGTGTCGAGGCTGGGGTCTGCCGCCCAGCGGCGCAGTTCGTCGGGGTGGCGCAGCAGCGCCAGCATGCCGTTGCCGATGAGGTTCACGGTGGTCTCGTGACCGGCCACGTACAGCAGCACCACGAACGAACGCAGTTCGACGGGGGAGAGGCGGTCGCCCTCCTCCTCGGCCACGATGAGCGTCGACAGCAGGTCGTCGCCGAGGTGCTGTCGACGGTGCTCGATCACGTCGGCCAGGTACTCGCCCAACGACCGGCCCGCCGACTCGGCGGCGTCGAGGGTGGCCTCGGTGGCGGTGGGTTCGAGCGACGCGGTGAGGGCCTGCGACCAGTCGCGGATCTCGTCGGAGTGGTCGGTGGGCAGATCGAGCAGATCGCTGATCACCTGGAACGGCACGGTGAAGGCGAGTTCGTCGACCAGTTCCATCTCGCCCCGCTCGGCGGCCCGGTCGAGCACATCGTCGACCAGCTGCTGCACCCGTGGCCGCAGCCGCTCGATGGTGGTGGGGGTGAAGCCCTGGCTCACCAGGCGGCGCAGGCGGGTGTGGTCGGGTGGGTCGAGGTTGAGGATGGTCTTGGCGACCTCACCTCGTTCGAGGCGTTCGTGGAACCGCTCGCGACGGGCCCGCCGGACCGGATCGACCGGCGCCGGGGTGTGGGCCTCGATGTCGCGGGCGAACTCGGCACCGCGCAGGGTGCGGGCCACGTCGTCGTAGCGGGTGAGCACCGTGAAACCGAACGGCGACACATGCACCGGGTCGTGTTCGCGCAGCGCTGCGTAGAACGGATACGGGTCGGCCCGGAATGCCGGGTCGAAGGGGTTGAAGATCGGTTCGGTCATGGCTCTCTCAGGCGTTCAGACGAAGCGGGCCCACTGGTCGAGCGGCATCCGCTCGCTGCGCAGACCGTTCACCGGGGCGGCAGGGTCGGCGTAGCCGATCGACATCCCGCAGAACAGCATCTCGTTCTCGGGCGCGCCCACGAACGAAGCGATCGCGCCGTGGCGCACCGACCAGTACTCCTGCGCACAGGTGGCCAGACCACGTTCGATCGCGAGCAGCATGAACGTCTGCAGGAACATGCCGAGATCTGACCACTGCGGCGGGCCCATCTGGCGGTCGATGAAGCAGAAGAGCGCGGCGGGTGCACCGAAGAAGTCGCCGTTGCGGGCGAACTGCTGGAAGCGGCCCTGCTTGTCGTCGCGGGCGATGCCCAGCGTGGCGTACATCTGCTCGCCGATGGTGAAACGGTTGGTGCGATAGGGCTCGGTGAGTGCCTTTGGGTAGATGTCGTACTCGCCGGCTTCGAGCGGCGGCTGCGTGGGCAGGTACTCGCGCAGTCGGGTCATCGACTCGCCGTTCACCACGTAGATGCGCCACGGCTGCAGGTTGCCGCCGCTGGGTGCGTACGAGGCGTCGACGAGCAGTTGGCGCAACGTGGCGTCAGCAACGGGGTCGGCCAGGAAGGCGCGAGCCGAGATGCGGGCGTGGATGGCGGTGGTGACGTCCATCAGCGGGCCGCCTCGGCAAGCGTGTCGACGATGCGGTCGATCTGTTCGTCGGTGATGACGAGCGGCGGGCAGAACGTGAGCGTGTCGGCGTTGATGGCCCGGGTGATCACCCCGCCGCGCAGCATCGCGTCGCGCAGCGCCGTCGAGTTCTGGTGCGGGTGCAGACCCGCCGCCCACATCGCCCCGTCGCCACGGGTGTGGTCGATGACACCGTCGGACGCCAGCGCCTGCAGGCCGTCGCGCAACCGGGCACCCACATGGTGCGCCCGCTCGAGCAGGTCTTCGCGCCGGATGATGGCCAGGTTGGCGAGCGCTGCCGCGCAGGCCGACGCATGGCCCGAGTAGGTGAAGCCGTGGCGCAGGAAGAAGTCGGGGTCGGCCTCGAGGGCGGCCCGTGGTGCCGGGCCCACGAACACGCCGCCGAGCGGCTGATAGCCGGAGGTGACGGCCTTGGCGAACGTGACCAGATCGGGCCGCACCCCGAAGCGGTGGGCCGCGAACCAGTGACCGAGACGGCCGTAGCCGCTGATCACCTCGTCGAAGATGAGATAGGCGCCGTGCTGGTCGCACAGGCGGCGCACCGACTCGAGGTAACCGTCGGCCGGCGGGTAGATACCGCCCGCGCCCTGCACGGGTTCGAGCAGCACGGCAGCCAGGGTGTCGCTGTGCTGGGCCATCAGCGTGGCCAACGACTCGACATCGTCGGCCGGCACCTGCACCACATCGCCCACGTACGGCCCGAAGTTCTCGCGGTTGGGGGCGATGCCCTGGGCGCTGGTGCCGCCGTACGCCGTGCCGTGGTAGCCGCGCACCCGGCTGATGATGAGCTTGCGCTGGGGCTGGCCCGCCTGCACGTGGGCCATGCGTGCCAGCTTCATCGCGCTGTCGACGGCTTCACTGCCCGAGCAGCAGAAGAACACCCGGCTGTCGTCCATCGGGGCGATGTCGTGCAGTTGCTCGGCCAGCTCGTCGGCGGGGCCATTGGTGAACGGGTCGAAGCAGCTGTAGGCCTCGAGGGTGCGCATCTGTGTGGCCACCGCATCGGCGATCTCGCCTCGGCCGTGGCCGACGGCGCAGTACCAGAGGCTGGCCATACCGTCGATCAGCTCGTTCCCATCGGCGTCCCACAGCAGTGCGCCCTCACCCCGCACGATGCGGATGAACGACTCGCGGGTGGGTTTGGCGAACGGGTGCAGGAAGGCCGACGGCATGCGCGGACGGTACCATCCGCCGATGGACAACGTGCAGGGCAAGACAGCAGTGGTCACCGGAGCGGGCTCGGGGATGGGCCTGGCGTTCGCGCAGCGCTTCGCTGCGGCGGGCATGAACGTGGTGCTGGCCGATGTGGAGGTGCCCGCGCTCGACGCCGCGGTGGCCGCCATCACGGCCACAGGTGCGCAGGCCATCGGGGTGCCCACCGACGTCAGCGACGGAGATGCGGTCGACCGATTGCGCGATGCCGCCATCGAGGCGTTCGGGCGCGTGCACGTGCTGTGCAACAACGCAGGCGTGGGCGGCAGCATGGGCGGCGGCGAGTGGGTGAGCGAGGCCGAATGGCGGTGGGTGCTCGACGTGAACCTGTGGGGCGTCATCCACGGTCACCGGGCGTTCCTGCCCCATCTGGTCGAGCACGGCGACGGCCACATCGTGAACACGGCCTCGATGGCCGGTCACTTCCCCGGCCACTCGGCCTACTCGGCCAGCAAGTGGGCGGTGGTGGGCATCACCGAGGGGCTGTACCACGACCAGCGCCTGCGGGCGGCGAAGGTGGGCGTGTCGTGCCTGTGCCCGGGGTGGGTGAACACGGCCATCGTCGACTCCACTCGCAACCGGCCCGAGTGGGCGGCGCCGCGCGGCACTGTCGAGCCGACGCCGATGGAGGAGTTCGTGCGGGCCTACGTGGCCGACCAGATCCGCTCGGGGATGGCGCCGGAGAACGTGGCCGAGATGGTGCTCGACGCCATCCTCACCGACACGTTCTGGATCTTCACCGACATGCAGATGGTGGCGTCGCTCGAACCACGCCACCAGTCGGTGCTCGCCGCGACGAACCCGCCCGATCGCGACTTCGGCGCGTAACGCCGATCGGCTCAGGCGGGCGGGAACCCCAGCAGCGCGTTCTCGATCAGCTCCGGCAGTGCCGGGTGGATGTAGTACTGCTCGGTGGCCATCTGGTCGACGGTCTGGCGGGCGTTCATGCCCTGGATGACCTGCTGGATGAGGCTCGATGCGTGGGGGCCGATGATGTGCGCGCCCACCAGGCGGCGGGTGGCGCGGTCGGCGATGAGCTTGCAGAAGCTGGTGGTGTCTTCCAGGGCCCAGCCGTAGGCCACATCGCCGTAGCGCTGGGTCTTCACCATCACGTCGATCCCGGCAGCGCGGGCCTCCATCTCGGTGTGTCCCACGGCGGCGATCTGCGGGTTGGTGAACACGGCGTGCGGCACGAAGTCGTGGTTGACCGTGCGCAACTGTTCGGGGTGGGCGAGGTTGTGGGCCACGACGCGCATCTCGTGGTTGGCCACGTGCTTCAGCATGTGGGGCGAGCTGATGTCGCCGAGCGCCCACACCCCGGGCACCGACGTGGCGCCGGTGGCATCGACCACGACGCGACCGTCGGGGTGCACGGCTAGGCCACCGGCGACGGCATCGACCGTGTCGCTGTTGGGGGTGCGTCCGGTGGCCACGAGCAGGTGGCTGCCCACCACCACGGTGCCGTCGGCGAGATGTACCTCGACGCCTGCGGTGGTGCGTTCGACGTGGTCGACGTGCTGGCCGAGGCGCAGGTCGAAGCGCTGCGCGAACGCGGCCGTGATTGCGGCCGACACGTCGTGGTCTTCGGCGCGCATCAGTTGCAGGCTGCGCTGGATCATCGTCACCTTCGCGCCGAACGCACCGAACACGTGCGCCAACTCGCAGGCGATGAACCCGCCGCCGAGCACGATGAGGTGCTCGGGTACTTCATCGAGGCGCATGATGTCGTCGCTCGTGTGGTAACCGGCCTCGGCCAGGCCGGGGATGTCGGGGATCGTCGGTCGTGCGCCTGCCGCGAGCACCACGTGGCGGCCCTCGATGCGCGTGACCGACCCGTCGTGGCCGGCCACCTCCACCTGGCGGGGGCCGACGAACCGGCCGCGGCCGGCGTGCACCGTGACGTTGGGGCAGTCGTGCCGGCGGTAGCGCTCGCCTCCGGCGGCGATGGGGTCGATGCGGCCGAACACGCGGTCGCGGATGTCGCGCCAGCGCACCTGCTGCACACTGGCGTCGATACCGAGGTGCGCCGAGTGGGTGACCGAGTGCGCCACATCGGCGGCATGCACGAACATCTTCGTGGGGATGCAGCCCCGGTTCAGGCAGGTGCCGCCGAATACGCCCTCTTCGACGATGGCGATCGACCAGTCGTCGAACGCCGGCCCGATGATCGAGTTACCGCTGCCGGTGCCGATGATGACGAGGTCGTACTGCTCCATGCCCGGCACGCTACCGGTGCGTCGTCACCGGGGGTTCCGACTCGACGGCGTTCCACATGATCTCGTCGGGGGTGCTCATCAACTGCCGATACACCGGCGCCGGGTACACCAGGTGCGGGCCGGGGCCGTCGAGCGCGGGCTGCGGCACAGGGTCGGCGGGCCGCGCGAACGGTGCCGGATTGCGGTAGCGGTGCAGGTCGTCGTCGCTGATGCCGGCCAGGGCCTGCACCTCGGGGTCGATCCAGGCGATGCCGTCGATGGCGCCGCCGTGGGTGATCTCGAGCGCCAGGCCCTCGGGCCCGGCGAAGTAGATGCTCTGGACCATGCCGTGGTTCATCGGCCCCATCACCGGAACTCCCTTGCTGCGCAGCCGATCGCGCATCGCGTACAGGTCGTCGAGGGTGTCGACGTTCAGCGCGAGGTGCTGCATCGTGCCGGCGGTGACCGTGCCACCCGCGTTGCCCGCGTGCGTGACGCCCAGCTGCACCTCGCCGGGATTGTCGGGGTGCTGCTGGAAGGCGATGTAGCAACTGGGGCTCAGCTCGACGAACGCGTGGAACGTGTTGGCCACGCCGTGCATCCAGTACAGGGCCTTCAGCTCGCCGCCGAGCACCTCGGTGAAGAACTCGAGCTGTTGCTTGATGTCGCGGGTGGCGATGGCCAGGTGGTTGACGCCATTGGGGTGCAGTGCCATGCCCGCAGGCTAGACCCCGGGCTGGTGCAGGGCGCCGTCGCAGCGTGGGGGTCGAGCGAGTGGAGCGCGGCGGTGATGAGGTAGTCGCCGTCCTCGGTGACCCAGCTGCGGTGCCAGCGCACGTCGAGTTGGCGCAGGTCGAGGTCGACGTCCACCTCCACCGTGGTTCCTGTGGGCACCTCCACGCGGGCGAAGCCGATCAGCCGTTGAGCCGGCCGCTCCACCGTGCTGCCCGGTAGACCGCCGTACACCTGCACCACGGTGGCCCCGTCGCGTGCGCCCGTGTTGGCGACGGCCACCCGGGCGACTGCGCCGCCGAAACCGTTCGCGTCGCGCTCGACCAGTCGCACGTCGAGCCCCTGCACGGCGAACGTGGTGTACGACAGGCCGAACCCGAACGGGTACGCCGGGGCATTGCCGTCGCGGGCGAGCAGCCAGTGCCCGTGCCACAGGTCGTAGGTCTCGGTGTCGGCATCGGGTGCCCAGTGCGGCAGGTGGGCCTCGTCGGTGGGCACGACGAACGGCAGCCGCCCACTGGGATTCACCACACCCAGCAGCACATCGGCCAGGGCGTGACCGCCCTCGATGCCCGGGTACCAGAGCATCACGATGCCCGGCACCTGCTCGCGCCAGGCCTCCATCACCACGGCGCTGCCCGCCATCACCACCACGATTGTGCGCGGGTGGCGAGCCGCGGCCTCGAGCACCAGCGCCTCGTCGTCGCCGCTGAGCCGGAGGTGCCGACGGTCGCCACCCACACCGCCTGCCATCGGGTCGCCGGGCGCTGCCAGTGACAGATCGGCCCGGTCGGCCTCGTCGAACGGCGGGAAGAGCAGCTCGGTGAGGTGATCAGTGGCAGCAGGGTCGATGTACTCGCCTTCGTCGCGGTGGGTGTAGCCCACGACGACGACGACGGCGTCGGCACCATCAGTCAGGGTGACATCGCGGTCGTCGTGTACCACCTCGGTGCCGGGCAGTGCGGCCCGCAACCCGTCGAGTGGGGTGATGCAGTCGGGCACGATCACATTGCTCGACCCGCGGTCGCCCAGGTTGCGCACCCGGGCGAGGCGGCCGAGCACGGCGACGCGGCTCATCTGCGTGGGGTCGAGCGGCAGTGCAGCACCTTCGTTGCGCAGCAGCACGATGCTCTTCGCCGCGGCCTCGCGGGCGAGCGCCCGGTGTTCGACCGACAGCACGACGGACGGATCGGCTGGTCGCGAGGTGACCGCGTGGAAGCGCAGCAGGGTGGCGACTGTACGGGTCACAGCGGCGTCGATGGCGGCGTCGCCGAGGCGGCCGCGTTCGATCGCCTCGGGCAGGCGCCAGCGGCGCAGTTGGCGGAACGGCATCTCGATGTCGAGGCCGGCCTCGACCGACTGCACCGCGTCGCGCAGACCGTGGATGAAGTCGGAGATGACGAAGCCGTCGAAGCCCCACTCGTCGCGCAGGATGCCGGTGAGCAGTTCGTGGTTCTCGCCGCAGAACGAGCCGTTCAGCGAGTTGTAGGCGCTCATCACGCTGGCCACGCCGCTTTCGACGATGCGGCGGAAGTGCGGCAGGTACACCTCGTGCAGCGTCCGTTCGTCGGTGCGGACGTCGACCCTGAAGCGGGCGTTCTCCATCGAGTTCACGGCGAAGTGCTTCACGCAGGCCATCACGTGCTGCTGTGCGCCGAGCATGAGGGCGCGACCCATCTCGCCCACGTGGAACGGCTCTTCCCCGTAGGTTTCCTGTGCCCGGCCCCAACCCGGGTGGCGCAGCAGGTTCACGCACACCCCGCCGTAGTAGGTGGCGCCCTCGGTGCGCAGTTCGGCGCCGATGGCGGCGCCGATGCGCTGCTCGAGGTCGAGGTCCCACGCGGCGCCGCGCGCCATGCTGACCGGGAAGGCGGTCTTGTGGCCGATCACGCAGCCGCGCGGGCCGTCGCTGAACTGCATTCCGGGGATGCCGAGGCGTTCGATGACAGCGGCGGGGAACGTGCGCTGGTGGTAGCTGCCGCGCATCAGGCCGGCCATGCCCGGCCAGCAGTCGACATCGCCGTCGAGGCACTCGAGCTTCTCGTCGAGCGTCATCTGCGCCACCAATGAGCGGGCCTCGTCGTGGGCAGTGCTGTCGCCCGCGGCCATTCGGGCAGCGGCCAGTTCGAATGCCGAGCTCATGTGGCGACCGTGCCCGGCGCGTGCCGCGGCCACGGCCGGACCGCCTCGTAGCGGGCAGCGGCAGCCAGCAGCAGGTCTTCGCGGTGGCGGGGCCCGATGATCTGCAACCCCACCGGCATGCCGTCGGCGGCCAGGCCGGCGGGCACGCTGATGGCGGGCAGGTTGGCCAGGTTGGCGAGCATCCCGTGGATCACCGCCATCCCGCCGTGCCCGGCCACGCCCGCCACCTCGGTGGGCATCGGCCCCTCGGCTTCGAACGCGCTGCGGCACACCATCGGGGTGACCAGCAGATCGACCCGGTCGAACACGTCGGCCATCGTGGCCACGATCTCGTCGCGGTGCCGCTCGGTGCGGGCGATGTCGGGCGCGGTCACCGCCGGTGCGTGCCGCCAGCCGCCCGCGCTGCGCGGGTCGAGCTCGTCGAGGCGGTGCTGCCACAGGTGCGGTTCGTGGCCGACGAACATGTCGACCACCTCGAAGCGCACGTAGGTGCCGATGTAGTCGCGCATCGCCAGCGCCGGGTCGACGGCCCGGGCGCCGAGTGCATCGACCAGCGCGTGGAACGCCGACTCGCACACGGTCGCCACCGATGGTTCCACCACGGCGAAGCCGAGGTCGAGCGACCAGCCGACCCGCAGCCCGTCGAGCGGCAGGCTGTGCAGCGCATCGACGTAGCTGCCTGCAGGTGCGGGCAGACAGGTGCGGTCGCGCGGGTCGGGGCCGGCGCACACGTCGAGCAGCAACGCCGTGTCGGCCACGGTGGTGGCCAGCGCGAAGTTCACTGCGTTCTGGGCGATGTGGGTGACGCCGAAGGTGGGCACCCGGCCATAGGTGGGCTTCAAGCCCGGCAGGCCGGTGAAGGCGGCGGGTGTGCGGATGGAGCCGCCGCCATCGCTGGCCGTGCAGAAGGGCACCATGCCCGCCGACACCGCGGCGCTCGACCCCCCGCTCGATCCGCCCGGGGTGCGCTCGGGGTTCCACGGGTTGCGGGTCACCCCGAGGGCCGGGCTGGCGGTGTAGGCCCAGGCGCCGAACTCGGGTGTGGTGGTCTTGCCGATGGGGATGGCCCCCGCGGCGCGCAGGCGGGCGACGTGCATGTCGTCGCTCGTCACGGGCGGGCCGCCCTGGTACCACCGCGAGCCGCGCGTAGTGGGCATGCCGGCACAGTCCTCGAGGTCTTTCACTCCGAACGGCACCCCGGCCAGCGGCCCGAGTTCGTCGGCCCGTCCCGCCGCCACCGCACGGTCGACATCGGCAGCCGCCCGGAGGGCGCGGTCGAGGTCGAGGTGCGCCCAGGCGTTGAGTGCCGGGTTGTGGCGATCGATGGCGACGATGCACTGCTCGAGCAGCTCGCGAGCCGACACCTCACCGGTGCGCACGAGCCGAGCAGCCTCGGTGACGGAGAACATCGCCGCGACGCTAGTGGGCAGTGGGCCCCGGCTGGGCCTGGACGGTGCGGTGGAACTTGCTCATCAGGTGCGGCCCGGCTTCCACCGGGGCGTGGCATGGCGCCTCGTTGGCCTGCACACACGTGGGCAGGCACTCGACCAGGGCGTGGTAGTTGGCGTTGTGGAAGAAGGCGATGCTCTGCCGGCGGGTGGAACCGGCGTGGTCGCGGGGCGGGTTCACCACCCGGTGCAGGGTGGATCGCCACCGATCGTTGGTCCAGCGGGCCATCAGGTCGCCCAGGTTCACCACGAACGCACCGGGTACCGCAGGTACCGCCGTCCACTGCTCGGCGCGCGGGTCGAGCACCTCGAGCCCGCCGGGCGCATCGTCCTGCAGCAACAGCGTGAGCGTGCCGTAGTCGGTATGTGCTCCGGCCCGCAGTTGACCGGGCAGCGGTGGCTGGTCGCGGTGCGGGTAGTCGATCACTCGCAGCGCGGCGGGCGACTCGTCGATGAGAGCAGCGAAGTGGTCGCGGGGCAGTCCGAGCGCCACGGCGAACCAGCCCATCATCCGGGCCGAGAGATCGAGCAGCGCGGTGAAGTAGTCGGCCAGGGCCGGCTGGAGTGCGGGCAGTGCGGGCGGGAACGGGGTGGGGGCGAAGGCCCACCGCTCGCCGTCGTCGGCAAGTGCCCGCGACGGCAGCACGGGCGGCCCCATGTTGAAGGTCTCCTTCAGATCGGCCGGTGCGGCCGAGTCGTCGAGCGAGCGGTTCAACGACTCGACCTCGAGCGGGATGTAGCCGTAGGCGTCGGCCGGGGCACGGCGAGCAGCGGCGAGTTTGTCGGTGGTGGGCAGGTCGAAGAACGCACGCGCCGCCCGCCAGGCCCGGTCGACTACACCAGGGTCGACCCCGTGGCCGGTCACCTGCAGGAACCCCACCTGTTCACACGCGTCGCGTACGGCGGCCGCCACCTCGGCCGGCGGGCCACCGAGGTCGACGACCGGGATGCCAGGCACCCGGACACCGGTCACAGGCGCTTGATCCGGTGCGGGCGGGCGAAGATCGCCTTCAGGTAGCCGCCCTCGGGGAACCCGATCGGGTGGTCGAGGGCGTGCCCGGTGCGGGCCACCTCCTCGAGGTCGTACCCGGCGGCTGCCGCCGCGGTGTGCACGGCGCGGGCGAAGT
>JBIKLX010000079.1:0-13614 GCA_044359565.1 Ilumatobacteraceae bacterium | reverse complement strand
GCCACGGCCCACGCCGTACACACGGTGCGACGGGATGTGCAGCGGCACGTAGCCACCCGGCGCCGAGGCGTCGGGCTGCATCACGTAGAACTCCATCTCGAAGCCGAGCATCGGCTCGTAGCCGAGAGCCCGCCACGCCTCGACGGCGTTGGCGAGCGCAGTGCGCGGCGCCAACGCCAGCGGGGCGTGCTGGTACTCGAGGTCGGCGATGACGACATCGGTGCCGGTCTCCCAGCCGGGCCGCCGCGTCTCGCGCAACGGCACGGTGGACATGTCGGGGAACCCGACATCGGCCGAGTACCCCTCCACCATCTGGATCTCGCCGTCGATGCCCATCGTGAGCGTGGTCACCGCGTGGTGACCATGCTCGTTCAGGCGCCGCTCAGGCACATACCGACCGTGCGACAACCCATTGAGGTCGCACCACATCACTCGAACTCGACGTTCCCCCATGGCCGCAAAATGTAGCACCGCCGAGAGATCGTTCGCTCCCTAAGGAGTTGTTCCGGTCACTCGTGTTCGATGGCGTGCTGGGCCACCCGGTCGACGGCGTCCTTCTTCGACACCGCGGCCCAGATGGCGATGATCACCACGAGGACGATGCCGAACGTGCGGCCCCACTCGTAGGTGGGCGCCGGCTTGGTGCCTTCGACGAACTGGGCCGAGATGCCCAGCACGCACACGGCGAGCCCGATCACGACGGCCACGATGTCGATGGGGTTCTTCAGCGCGAACGTCCGCGCCGCTCCGAGGCAGACGAGCAGGTAGACGAAGCAGATCAGCATGCCGCCCACCACCGTGGTACCCAGGAACCCGTTGAACACGTCGTAGTTGAAGAACGCATCGGGGCCGGCCGGGTCGAGCAGGTCGGCGCCGTACTTGATGAGCGCCCACAGGGTGAGCACGATCGTGATCACGAACACCGTCAGGCTGCCGGCCACCGGCAGCTGCTTGGCGTTGGTCTTCGCCAGTGCCCTCGGCAACACACCGTCGCGGCCGAGCGAGAAGAAGCCGCGTGCGGCCGCCAGTTGGAAGCCGATGCCCACGGCGAGCACGTCGAGCAGCACGGCCAGTTCGATCCAGATGAGCGCCCAACGACCGAGGTACTCCTCGGCCATCGGGGCGAAGTCGAACAGTTCCGCCGTCGAGCCGACCGCCAGTGTGTACTGGGTGATCACGTAGAACACGCCGACGATCAGCACCGTCGACAGCACCGCGCGCGGGATGCTGCGCTTGGGGTCCTTGGTCTCTTCGCCCAGGGCCGCCGACAGCTCGAAGCCGACGAACATGAGGATGGCGAACAAGATGCCCTTGAACACCGAGCCGCCCTCGGCCACGTTGCCCGGGTTGAACGACGACAGCGAGTTGCCGCTGGGGCCGCCGTCGATGATGACGGCGATGAACAGCAGCACGAACGGCACCACCGACAGCACGATGAGGCCCAACTGCACCTTCATCGAGGCCTGCACGCCGAACACGTTCAGGCCGAAGATGAGCGCAGCGATGATGAACGACCACACCCACCACGGCAGGTCGAGGCCGAGGTGGTCGTTGAAGAAGCTGTGGGCCAGCAGACCACCGATGATGGCGATGCCAGGGCCGGCGAGCGCCGTGGCCGCGCTGTGGTAGACGCCGGCGGCGAACACCGCGGCGCGCTTGCCCAGCGAGCGGGCGACGAACTCGTACACGGTGCCCGTGCCGCTGTAGCGCTTGGCGAACTCGCTGACGATGCGACCGAGCGCCAGCATGCCGATGGTGGTGATGACAATGACGAAACTGCCCACCCCACCGCTGAGGCCAGCGAGGATGCCGCCGAGCAGAGCGCCGGAGAACACCGGCCCGACTGCCAGCGACTGGGCGACGCAGTCGATCGTGGAGAGTTGGCCGGACGCCAACCGCGGAGCTTCTGTAGACATGGTGCTGACCCCCGTGCAGCTTGTGCAGATCCGCCCTACCGGATCGTTAGGGAGCAAAGTACCAGACCGAGCGACCCGCACTGATCAATGATGGGTTGATCACCTCGCGTCGACAGGGAACCACATCTGGATGTTGCCCGTGCCGGCCGCGTTCTCGTAGTCGCTGAGGGCGATGCCGGGCGAACGCCACGCTGCACCCCCGAGCGCGCCGGCCATCACGACGTAATGGGCAAAGCGGGCCTCGGGTGAGAAGCGGCGGAAGTCGGGGTACTCGGCCAGCACCGTGGCGTGGTCGCCTGCGGCGAGCAGCGCCATCACCCGCTCGTCGGCCGCGCGGTGCTCGGCGCTGACGATGTGCGCCGGGTCGCTCGGCTCGTGCTGGCGCAGTTGGCGCAGCGGCCAGAACTTGTGCGACATCGCACCGCTCGCCAGCACCACCACTCGTCGGTCGGAGCGACGGATCGCTTCGCCGAGCACCTCGCCGAACACCACCATGTCGTCAAGCTCGGCGGTCTGGCACACGCTGGCCGACATCCAGGCCTCGTCGCCCTGCAGGAACGGGGTGAGGTAGATGGTGGCGTACTTCACGGGCAGACACGGGTCGGCGCTGGCGTGCACCCAGGTGTCGGTGCGCTCGGCTGCCACGGCCTCGACCAAGTGGGCGAGGTGCGGGTCGCCCGGCAGGTCGTACGGCATCTGCGGGTTGCCGCGGGGCAACTCTTCGCTGGTGAAGCGGCCGCTGCGTCGCTCGCTCGCCGACACCACCCACTCGAACGTGGTGAACCAGTGCGAGTCGATGACGACGATGGTGTCGGGCCGCAGTGGGTCGATGTAGTCGCGCCGCATGCGGAACAGGCCGTCGCGCAGGGTGGTGTCGCGACCGTTGTTGATCTCGAGCCGCACCGCTTCGGGCAACACGATCGGTGGCACGTGCGACACGAGTGCGGCTCCGACGATTGCTCCCACAGCACCCACCTCCCAGGTCGTTCGGCCCCGAACAATCTACAGGGCGCCGGACCGACCCTGCCGCGCAGTCGCGCCGGGCCGTGGCTCAGGCGGGTAGGAACCCGTACTTCGCCAGGATCGCCTGGCCTTCGGCGCTGGCCACGAAGTCGACGAACGCCTGGGCTGCGGCAGCGTTGGGCGCCTCCTTGGTGACGACGATCGGGTAGTTGCTGATCGCGTTCACGTCGGCGGGAATGGGCACACCGGCGGCAGCATCGCCCGCGGCAATCACGTCGGTGACGAACACGATGCCCGTATCGGCCTCGCCGACGGTCACCTTGGTGACCACGCCCTTCACCTTCTCCTCGTAGCTCTTCGGCGTCACGGCCACGCCGGCGTTGGCCAGCACCTCGGCAGCACCCGTGCCGCACGGCACGGTGTCGGCGCAGAGCACGACGATCAGGTCGGGGTCGGTCAGGTCGGCCACGCCGGCGATGCCCTTCGGGTTGCCCGGCCCGACGATGATCTCGAACGTGTTCCGGGCGGCCACCACCGGTTCGGTGGCGTTGCCGCCGGCCTCGGTGAGTTTGGCCATGTTCGAGTCGTCGGCCGAGGCGTACACATCGGCCGGTGCCCCCTCGTTGATCTGGGTGACCAGGTCGCTCGAGCCGGCGAAGTTGAAGGTGACCGTCGCGTCGGGGTTGGCGACCTGGAAGGCGGCGCCGATCGCGGTGAACGCCTCGGTCAGCGACGAGGCCGCGAACACCACCACCGAGCCGGCGACTGCTGAACCGGAGGTACTGGTCTGCGGTGCGTAGTCACCGCCACACGAGGCTGCTGCGATGCCGGCGACGGCGAGGCCGGCGAGCACGAGACGGCGGGCGGCGAACATGACGAGCAGATTAGTCACATGCTGACTATCGAGGCGCGTCGACGCCTCAGTCGACCACCACGCGCAGCTCGACCTCGGCAACACTCCCCACGGCGAGGTGCTGTTTGCGGCGGATCTCCTGCTTCACCGGCAGGATGAGCGCGCCTCGCTTGGTGTCGGGGAACACCGACGTGCGCCACGTGCTGCTGCCCACTCGCACCTCCACCCGGATGGAACCGAACCCGGCGGCGAGGTGGCCGAAGCGGTCGTCGATGTCGTCGGTGACATCCTCGGGCAGGCTGACGAAATGCCAGCTGGCCTGGCCGTGCCACTCCCAGAGTTCGGCGCTGAACACGTAGGCGTCGCTCACGGTCATGCGGCCGCCCCCGTCGAAGTGCGGCTCACGCCGCCACCACCAGCATCACCACCGCCAGCACCAGACGGGCCGACCAGCCGATGGTGCGGAACCAGTTGGTGCGCACCAGGCGGCGGACGTGGGCCGGGTCGTACGACTGGGCGAGTGCAGCGTGGGCGGGCACCTGCAGGAACACCGTGCTCGCCAGCACGACGGTCAGCAGCACGCCGCCGACGAAGGGCAGCATCCTGCCCACGCCCTCGGGCGGCCAGAAGAACAGCGCCAGCACGGTGAGGCCCTCCACCAACATCGGCAGCCCCACGACGAGCGAGGTGCGGCGCTGGTGGGCCACCTCGTAGGCGACGAACTGCTCGGCGCCCACCGCAGCGAACAGCGGGTAGTGCACCACCTGTACGAACCAGATCAGGCCCGTCATTGCCGCGGTGGCGGCGAGGTGGAGCGACAGCAGCACGACGGCGGTGGTGGTCATCGACCCACCCGACGGATGCGGATCGGGCCCTTGCACGTCGACGGGTCGACCACGCGCCCGCCCTGGGTGATCTCCATCTCGCCCGCGGCCACCAGGCGGCGAGCCGCGGCTCGGGCCGGCTCCATCAACACCTGCCACCCCTCAGGCTCGACCGCTCGTGCTGCCTCGCTGGGGCAGATCGTGGCGCCGCCGGCTCGCGCCTCGAGCAGCGTGCGGATCTGTTGCTCGAGCGCTTCGTCGATGGGCCGCACCTTGCGGCGGCGACAGGCATCCGAGCAGTACCGCACTTCGTCCCAGTTGGCAGCCCACTTGGCACGCCACGTCATCGTGCGCCCGCAGGCGGCACAGGTCTTGGGCGGCGGGGTCATGGGTGCGATTGTGGTCGAAGGGGGCAGTCAGGGTGGTGCCGGAGACGCAACACGACCCCGGGCGGCCCGGACGAATGTCCGAACCGCACCGGGGCCGTGTGGCAAACCGGTGACCGACGATCAGGCGTCGGCGTGTGCCTCTTCGAGTGCCGGGGCGTAGCCGTCTTCACGCGACTTGGCGAGGGCGATACCCAGCACCAGCAAGCCGAACAGCGGCTTGGCGAGCACGTCGCCGATGGCGTAGCCCACTTGACGCGCCACCTCTGCGGTGGCCTCGTTGTCGATGAGCGAGGGGAGCATGTACGCAATCGGGTAGATGCCCCACGTGGCGAGGATGATGTAGCGCAGGCCGTCGACCAGCTTGCGCACCGCATCACTCTGGCGGCCGAGCGACTTACCGAGCTCGACGAACAGCACGTACAGGATGTACAGGAACGGCAGCGTCGACAGCACGCCCCACACGGTGCGAGCGGAGGAGTCGGCAGCCGACACCTCACCGGGCCAGCCGAGCAGGATCATCGCGATGGCAGCGATGATGAGGCGGACGAGCAGGCTGCGGGTCTGGGCCTTGGCCAGCTTCAGCACCACGACCAGTTCGGCCAGGAGCAGCGGAACCGTCAGCAGCCAGTCGACGTAGCGGTAGCCCTCGTTGAACGGCGTGCCGTCCTGGATGAACTGGGTTCCGTCGAAGCTGAATGCATCGGACCAGGAGTCGAAGATGCGGATGTAGTGGTACAGCGCGATGGCGACCACGAGGGTCGACAGCGTGATGGCCATGCGGTGTCGCGGCGCAACCCGATTCCTGACGAGCAGGAAGAAGATGAACGCTGCCCCCATGCACGCGATCACGAACGAGAACGAGTTGTACACGAGGTAGAACTGGCCCTTACTCAACGTCAGATCCATTGCGGACCTCCTTGCATTGGGTGCCGCCCTCCGCGACACTGCGGAAGGTTTAGCACTATTTAGCGCTAATTGGCGTTGTTGAGCCGACACTTCTTCGTGCGTTGGCTACGGTGCCCTTCGTGGCAGCGCTTCCCACCCCCACGTTCGATGGTGCTGCCGCATGGGTCGACTCGCATCTCGGGCATCTCGTGTGCGACCCCGGCTCGGTGGCGCAGCCCGCTCGGCGCGGCGGCCAGCGCTCCGCCGATGCCGCCCTCGCCACGCTCGACGTCACCGGCTATGCGAAGCGGCGCAGCCAGGTGCACCCGGCGCGCAGCCGCGGCGCCACGGCGCTGTCGCCCTACATCCGGCATGGGCTCGTCACCCTGGCCGAGGCATCGGCCGCCGCTGCCGGCGCACCAGCCGCCGACCGACGCAAGTTCGTCGACGAACTGTGGTGGCAGGAGTACACCCGCCACCTCTACGCACGGGTCGGTAGCCGCAACGCTGCCCCGTTGCGCCGGCAGCCTGCCTTGGCGACACCGGCCTGGCCCGACGTGCTGCCCGACGACATGGTGTGTATGCAGCAGGTGCGCGACGAGCTCGAGCAGACCGGTTGGCTGGTGAACCAGACCCGCATGTGGACGGCCTCGCACTGGTCGGTGCGGGCGGGCGCCGACTGGCGTGAGGGAGAGGAGTGGATGTTCCGCCATCTTCTCGACGGCTCGCGGGCGGCGAACCGGTACGGGTGGCAGTGGTCGATCGGGGCGATGACCACCGATGCGTACGGCTTCTCGCGCTGGCAGGTCGAGCGCCGCGCCCAGGCGTGGTGCACCTCGTGCCCGCTGGCTGCCAACTGCCCGATCCAGGACTGGCCGACCGCAACACCCGGCGAGGGGCTCGACGACGCACTGCTCCGCTCGGGTCCCGACCTGGCCGGGCCTGTGGCGGCCGAGGTGACCGCTACCCCCGAGGCCGTCTGGCTGACCGCCGAGTCGCTCGGCCTGCGCGAGCCGGCGCTGGCGGCGTGGCCCGACACACCGGCGGTGTTCGTGTTCGACGAACCGCTGCTCGCCCGGCTGCGGCTGAGCGCGAAGCGGCTCGTATTCCTCACCGAGACCCTGGCCGAAGTGGCCGAGCACCGGCCGCTGCGCATCGTGCTCGGCAACCCGGTTCACGAACTGGCCGGCACACCGCTGGCTGTCACGTTCGCACCGGTACCCGGCTTCCAGCACCGGGCGGCGCGGTTGGACGTGGTCGCCACGCACCCGTACCCATGGTGGCGCCGACCCAGCGGCGGCGACGTGCGCAGCCACAGCGCCTGGATCCGCGCCAAGGGACCGGCCCGCAACAGCGGAAGCAGCAACTGAGCAGCCGGCCGGCCACGACACCGACGACGACTCCGACGACGACACCGATCAGGTCACCCCAGGGCGCAGCGAATCCGATCGTTCGCTCGGCCCTCGACCACTGAGCGCCCCCGGCAGGGATCGAACCTGCGACCTGCGGTTTAGGAAACCGTTGCTCTATCCACTGAGCTACGGAGGCGGGACGTCCGCGCGGGGCTCCGCGTGAGGCTCCGCGTGAAGAATCGTGCCAAAGACTACGTGCTCGGCAATCGGATCGAGCTACCGCCGATCCTGGAGAGAGTCACATAGGCAAACCAAGTGTGCCTGGGTGTTCGCTTATCGGGACGGTAGAGTGAGTGAACGCTCACTTACAAGGAGTATCCATGAGCCTCGCCATCTCCACCAGCGGGCTACGTCGCGAGTTCGGCCGCACGGTCGCCGTCCGTGACCTGACCCTCGACCTACCTGCGGGCGGCGTCATCGGCGTCGTCGGCCCCAACGGGTCCGGCAAGTCAACGCTGATCCGCATGTTGCTCGGGCTGATCCGCCCGACTTCGGGGACGGCGACCGTGCTCGGGCGTTCGATCGACGACCGTGACGCGCCGAGCGTTGGTGCGCTCGTCGAGAACCCTGCCTTCGTGCCGACCCTGTCGGCGCGACGGAACCTGCTGTCGCTCGCGCGCCTCGGCGGCCTCGATGGTTCGCGGGTCGACGAGGTGCTGCGGATTGTCGGTCTCCACGGACGCGAACGCGAGCCCGTGCGCCGGTTCTCACTCGGCATGAAGCAGCGCCTCGGCATTGCGGCGGCCCTCCTGGCCGATCCGCAGTTGCTCATCCTCGACGAACCCACCAACGGCCTCGACCCGGCCGGCATCGTCGAGATCCGCTCGCTCCTCGGACGCCTCGCCACCGAGGGACGCACCGTCGTCGTCTCCTCGCACCTGCTTTCGGAGATCGAGGTGGTGTGCGACCACATCGTCGTGATCCGATTCGGTGAGTTGATGTTCGCCGGCCCGCTGGCCGATCTGGTGGCCCGCACGGCGCCCCACGTCGACCTCCAGCCCGAACACGAGGCAGATCTCGAACGACTCGCGACGGCGCTCCGATCGGCTGGCTACTCGGTCACGCAGGGGCCCGACGGTCTGCGCGTGACCGACCCGCCAGGATCATCTGCGCAGCTCAATCGACTCGCCCACGAGGCTGGTGTGACGCTCGCCGCGATCGTTCCAGTACAGCCGTCGCTCGAGGAGATCTTCCTCTCGATGACGGGCGATGACGAAGGCGAGCTCGCGGCGCAACGCGCATCTCGTCACGTGGAGGTGGCGTGATGCTTCGCGTGGTTCGCAGCGAACTCGTCCGCCTCACCCGCCCGCGCCTGCTGCTCGGCTGGTTTGGCCTGATGGCCGTGTTCGCCGTCATGGCGAACGCCATCATGTTCTCAGTGGTCGCCGGTTCGACTCAGGCGCCGACCGGTCCCGGCGTCGAGTTCCCGACCGCGGCCGAGCTCGCCGCACCCGGTGGTGTCGTCGCGGGCCTGTCGGCGGCCGCATCGATGTTCGGTGTCGTCACGCTCGCGTTCTGGGCAATCGCTACAGGGATCGACTTCCAGAGCGGCTTGATCCGCCTGCTCGCGTCTGCCGAACGGCGACGCTGGAAGCTGCTCGCCGGCAAGGCGCTGGCGCTCGCAGTGGTGACTGCGGCGGCGACGACCGTGGCGATGATGGTGACCACCGTTGTGGCGCCGGCCGCCGCCGAGTCCGCGGATATCAGCACCGCACTGTGGGGTACCGATCCGTCGGTCGTGCTCGATGCGTGGGCCAACGCCTACCTCGCGATGCTCGTGTGGGGTGCGATCGGTCTGGCACTCGCAGTGGTGTTGCGCTCGTCGGCGCTCGCCATCTCGATCGGCATCGGGTGGGTGCTCGTCGTCGAGTCGATCGTGAGCCTTGCGATGGACGACTCGTCGTGGTTGCCGGGGTCGACCATGCGGTCTCTTGCGGCAGGAGGAAACGCCGCAGCGGGCTACCGGACTGCACTCGGTCTGGGTGCGGTGTACGTCGTCGTCGCGATGGCCTTCGCTACTGTCGTGATGCAACGGCGTGACATCACCGACTGATCGTCCGTCGCAACTGACCATGACCTCACGAGGCAACGCCACACGAGACCGTCTGCTCGCCGCCACCCGTGATGTCGTGCGCCGAGTCGGCTACGCCAACGCCACCACGCGTGCCATCGCAGAGGCAGCAGGAGTCGCCGAGGGGACGATCTACCGACACTTCTCCGACAAGATCGCGCTCTTCTTCGCCGCAGCCCTGAACGGCAGTGAGCCGACCCTCGCCGCTCTCGCCTCGTTGCCCGATGAGGCCGGCGAGCGTTCGGTCGCGATGAATCTGACCGAGGCGCTGTCGCGACTGGTCGAGCTGCGCAAGAACCTCATGCCGCTCGAGCTCGCGCTCAGGACCGACCCCGAGATGGTCCGCCGTCGAGCAGCCCTCGACGGACCGTTGGCCGGCGACCTTCACCTGCCGCCGCAAGCGATCGCGACCTATCTTCAGCGCGAGCAGGCGCTCGGCCGGGTGCGGCCAGACCTCGACGCGCTCGGCACTGCCGTCTTGCTATTGACCGCGCTGTTCGGACTGACGATGGTGCCGGGCGTCGACGACGACGAGGCATCCGACGGCCAGGTCCGTATCGCGATCGCTGGCTTCATCGATCTGGTCACGCGAGGGCTTTCGACGTGACGGATCGAGTCATCACGTTCGTCGACCCATGAGCACCTCGTCGCGCATGGCAGCCCGGCATCGTGGGGCCCATCGCCGAGGGCAAGAAGTGGGTCGCTGCCGAGCCGGCGCAGAGGCGCTCACAGAACAAGGACGCGACGCGGCAGTGGTCGCTGTACTGGCAGGTGCCATTGAGCACATCCGCCGCTCGAACACGAGAGCAGTCAGAGATCCCGGGGCGGTTTGTGCTGAGCAGCAAGCTCGGAGCCGCCGTCGGCGAAAGGCAAAGGACAGCGACTATCACCACTTAGGAGAGCAGGCCTTTGTCTGCCCTACCGATTGCGTTCCAAAACGGGCTTCGCACAGTTCCAACATGCCACCCCATACACACCCGAGGCGGCCGTTAGAAGACCAGCTCACAACACAGGTGCGGAGGTCCCACGGAGGCGGGACGTCCGCGCGGGGCTCCGCATGGAGCTACGCGTGAATCTCGGTCGCCACGATACGAAAAGGGAAGGCGTACATCGCACGGCAAGTCACTGCATCGAGATCGAGCTGAACATCCTCCTGGTTCGCTGCGCGTTCACCCTGCAGCGTCTGCGCATCTCGCGGGTGACCCGATGCGGGTCATGCCCCAACGCGACTTCTCCGTGGCCGGCACGACCCCGATCGGTAGCCCGTAGCCGATGGCGGCCAGCACGCGCGGATCGGTGGAGTTCCTGAACTGCCAGTCCGGGTGCGCGCCCAGTGCGTTGTTCACCATGGAGAAGGCCAGGCGCAGCGCCGCATGCGCCGTCATGGCGAGCATTGGTTCATCGTCGAACCCAGCCGCACGAAGCGATTCGATGTCGGCAACGGCAGTCGGCAAGGAGCAACGACGGCGTAAACCGGTCGGCCGCTCATGTCAAGACCTTGCTCAGGCACAGATCCGAAGCGCCGGAGAACAACTCAGGCGTTCGCAGAGGTGCATCAATCCCGGAGCGGTTCAGGTCGATCTTGCGAGGTGCTACATCCCGCTGGTCACGGCTGCTTCATCCAACAGTGGCAACTGCTCGAGGCCCAACAAGGCGAGGTACGTGTTGTGGTAGTGGTGCAGGGCGGGCTCGTTTCGGCCGAAGATCACATCCCTCAGTGCCCCCGAGTTTGCTGCGGTCTGCTGCGAGACGGCCATTGCATAGTCCTCGTCGCGGATCACATGCGCGAACTTCTCGGCGATGTCAGCAGCGAATGCAGTGATCTCATCGCCCATCGCGGCAAGGGCTGGCTTGAGGTAGAAGCTCACACGGCTCACATGCCGGCTCGGGTCCTTGCGATCGGGATAGGCCCGTACAAGAAAACACCCGGCATCGAACGGCAACAGAATCACGTTCGGGAAGATCCAGTACACGGGCAGACCGGCAACGGTGATGTCCCACTGCTCCTCGGGCAACAGGCGCATGGCGTCGATGTCGCGCTTGCACAGGATCATTCGGTGCAGATGGCCAGCCTCGTCGTAGCACTGCACGTTGCCGTGGAACCCGTTGAACAGCGTGTCCCTGTGCAGCACGGAGAAGTGGTACGTCTCGCCAAAGGTATCCATCGCCAGCTTCCAGTTGCACCCCGTCTCGAACACCTGCCGTGTCAGCGGAACGAGATCAGCGAAGTGCCACGTGGGAAACTCGTCGTTGAACCATTCGCCCAACAGCTGGTCGAGATCGATCGCGGCTTCCGGGTCGGGGTGCACGAACAGCAAGCCGTGCCGTTCCTCAGCCGCCAGCGGACGCAGGCCGAGACAGCTCTTGTCGACGTCGCCAAAGTGTTCGGACTTCGGTAGACCAACCAGCGCGCCACCGGTGTCGTAGGTCCACGCATGAAATGGGCAGCTGAAGCGTCGCGTCGTGCCGCGCTCCTCAGTTTCCACGATGACCCCCCGATGACGACACGAGTTCACGAATGCCCTGAAGGACCCATCGAGATCGCGCGTTGCCAAGATCGGAATCCCGAGGTCGTTGTTCGTCAGGAACGAGCCCGGTTCAGGAAGGTCGCCCGACAGCCCGATGCACTGCGGCGTCGCCATGAAGAACTCGTTCCACTCGCGCTCAGACCGCGCCGAATCGGTATAGGCGGCCGTCGGCAAGCACCGGAGACCACCGGCGTCTTCGTTGGTGCCCGCATCGAGGTGGGCGCAGAGTTGTTTGATCAGACGCACTTGCTCATCGTGACGCATACTTAGAGTGAACTCTAAACATGTCGAAGGGTCAAGTCCGTCAACTCATCCGGGCCACCCCGACACTGCAAGCCTGACTTGAAAGGAACCCAGCCAAGGTGCGCCAGACTCGTGCCGTGGGAGGACTGCGGGATCTCAACAAGGCGAAGCGGCGTGACGCCATCCTGGACGCTGCGGTCATCCTGCTCGGCACACGCGACTCCAATGACATCACCACCGAAGAGATCGCTGCGCTCGCCGGCGTCTCAGCGGCCACCGTGTACAACCTGGTCGGCACACGCAACGAGCTGATGTACCAACTCGTCGGCCGAATCCTGACCGACCTTGCCGAATCGCTGCAGGCGCTCGACCCCGGCGACCCGATCGCCGCGGCACAGCTGGTCGTCGATCACACCGTGCGCGCATTCGTCAGCAACCCCAACGCATACCGACAAGTTGTTGCTGTTACTCAACGCGCTGCGGCCGCACACCCCACTCCGGTCGAGCCATCCAGCTTTCAAGTCGTGGCCATGCGCCAGGCACAGTCCATGGGCATCATCCGCAACGACATCGACGCATCGGGATTGGCCCGCCAGATCTTCCTCTCGTACACGGGAGCCGCCATGCTGTGGAGTGCGGGACGACTCGACGACGCTGGCTTGCTGACTGCCGCCCGGCATGGGCTCTTCACCGTTCTTGCCGCAGCGGCCACCGACGACTACCGAGAACAGTTCATCGATCGCATGCGACCTCTCAGCAAGACTCTCGAGAAGAAGGCGTGGAGATTCAACGGGCCACCCAACGCCACGCCGTAGCCAGCCGGAATGTCAGCGACACGTCGACACGCCAGGGGGCTGGTCGTCACGCCACGAGAGAATGTGGAAGGCCGACCGTGCGCGACCCAACCTCAGTCCTTCATCGCTCAGCACGAGTCTCGGATTGACCGAGGTGGTGCGGAGGCCCCACGGAGGCGGGGAGTGTTCCGATTGCGCTTCCGAAATGCCCGGAAGCGGTCGGTCGACTCGGTGGGAAAGGGTACCCGCCCGTTCCCGAGGCCGGCGAGAGCGCTCGAGCGACCCTGAACTCGTCTGTGGGCACGGCCGGTCAGGTCGGTGGCGCGGCTGATCGGCGTCAGGCGGTGAGCGCGCCGCATTGTGTCCGCAGGCTCCGATCACCAATGGCCGAGGAACAGCGGGCAGATTCCGCGCCCTTCAGCAGTGATGCGCGTCGTAGAGCACAAGTTCGTGGGTGCCACGAGACACGTAGGATTTGGACCCATGAAGTCAGTCGGACTCGTCCTTTACCCTCGCTTCACTGCCTTGGACATCGTCGGTCCATTCCAGACCCTGGTCGATGTCCCCGGCCTCGATGTGTTCTTCGTCGCGGCACAGAAGGGTCCCGTCGTCGACCACACCGGAAAGCTCACGCTCGAGGCGACACGCTCGTTTGATGACGTCGATGAATTGGACGTGGTGGTCGTGCCCGGAGGATTCGCGGACGGCGACCTCGATGCGACAGACGATGTCGTCT
>JBIKLX010000258.1:0-3745 GCA_044359565.1 Ilumatobacteraceae bacterium | reverse complement strand
CGCCACGGCGGCCACGGCTCACCGATGACCCGGCTTCGTGAGCGTGGCCCGGCCCCACGGCGGCCACGGCTCACCGACAGCGGTGGGGGCGGGCGGAGGGACGGGCGGGGCGGTGGGGCGGGCGGGATGGGGACGATGTAGCCGGGCGACTCGGAAATCGTCAGGCCGACAGGCTCCGCGCGGTCTCCGACCGGGGCACGCTGTCGTCGCCGGCGGGCAGGGTGTGCATCAGCCGGTCGCCCAGGTTGGAGGTGACCCCCAGCCAGTAGTGCTCGTTGCGGTAGTGGTGCCGCCGGTGGTTGCGGGCCAGCCGGGCGTAGTAGCGGCTGCGGGGTCGATACGCCGTGTGCACCAGCAGATGCGTCCACTCGTAGTGCCCGGCCGCAACTGCGGTGAACACGAACGCCGTCAGGAACGGCCCAAGCAGCCCACCGCCCAGCGCCCATGCCAGCGGCAGGCTCCACAGCACGGTGAACACGGCGAGGATGCCGAGGAAGATGGCCATCTCGATGCCGCGAAGCATCAGCCACTGCATCTCGGGCGGGTCGAGGTGGTGTTGACGATGGCCGAGGCCGAGGCCGAGGCGACGGGTGGTGAACGACTCGACCGGCGCGTGCAGGACGTGCCGGTGCAGCACCCACTCCACCGGCCCGGTCATCACCACCACGACGACGGCCATCACCAGATCGACCCAACTCAGCGACCAGCCGGCTGCACCGAGAACAAGGCGCAGCGCCGACAGTCCCAGCACCACGGGAACCACCACCTGGCCCGAACCGGTGCTGGCGAACGTGCGCGCCGTCGCCCGCTTCGTGGTGAGCGTGTTGGCCCGGGTGACCGGTCCGCTGGTGGCTGCCTCCATACCGGACACGCTAGGCCGACGCGCCGGGCCACGTCCGTCCGTGGCACAGTGGCGTATGGACATCGCCCGCATCTCGGCAGCCGTGGCCAGCACAGCGCTCGTCGTCGGCTACGTCGTCGGTTCGGGCCTGTGGGTGACAACCGACGATGCCTGGTACCGCTCGCTCGAGCAGCCGCCCTGGCAACCACCCGGCGCCGTGTTCGCCATCATCTGGCCGTACAACTTCGCCGCGCTCATCGCCGCCGGTATCGCCGTGGCGCTCAGCGGATCGGCCGCTGCCCGAACGGTGTGGCTGGTGGGCCTGGCGCTCAGCGTCGCCGCGGCGCTCACCTGGGCGCGGCTGTTCTACTTCAGCCATTCGTTGTGGCCGGCCGCCATCGCCCTCATCGCCGCCGCCGTGCTGACCGTGCCCATCGTGGTGGCGGCCTGGAACACCCGCACCTGGGCGGGCGCAATCCTGCTGCCGTACAACGTGTGGGTGGCGCTGGCCGCCTCACTATCGGTCGGCTACGCGCTGCGCAACTGAGCTCGCACCGCGATCACCGAGTGCAGTCAGCGGTCGTGGGGAACTGGCCTATCCTGCGGACCGTTGCGGCATACCGTGCCGCCGACGACGGTGGGCTCTGTCGTCATTGCCGAAAGAGGATTCAATGATCCGCCGCTGGACGCCGATATTGGCGATCTCGATGGTCGTGCTGGCCGCCTGCGCCGACGACCCGTCCGATGCGATGCCTCCGTCCACCACCGCACCCTCCACCACTGCTGCGCCGACCACCACCGCGGCTGTCACCACGACCACCGCTCCGCCGGTGGTGGAGCAATCCGTGGCGTTGATCGTCGGCGACGCGGAGGTCGACGTCGAACGGATCGAAGGCCAGGATGCGTTCCTGTCGATCCCGGTGTACCTCGCCAGCCTGGGCGCTGCGCTGCAGTTCGAAGTCACTCGCGTCGACTACGACCAACCCTTGACCGTCGACGCCCGGCTCGTCTCACCCTCGGCAAGTCGCTCACTGCCCACACCGAAGGGCGCCGAGTTCGACTGGACCGGCTTCCAAGGCTTCGTCGAGGTGACCATTCGTGACGCAGATGGGAAGGTTGCAGCCAACGAAGCGCTCACCTTCTGCCCGAACGGCCCGGTGCAGCGGATCAATGCAACGGGTCCCGATCTCAACCCCTACCCGTACGACTGTTCCGGCCAAGTGCTGAGCCTGGGCTCGGTGTGGGGCATCGCTCAGGGCTGGGCCGTGCCCGTGAGCGGCTACGGCGGCATCACGCTGCCCGGCGATGTGCCGGCGGGCGACTACTCGATGCAGGTCGAGGTGGCCGAGCCGTACTCGACCTGGCTCGGGGGCCTCGAGCCCGTGACAGTCGACCTGAAGGTCACCGACGCCGACGCCGGCGCGCCCGAGAACTCCGGTGACGACGATGGTGACGGCATACCCAACGCGCAGGACGACACGTTCAACTTCGATCAGGACAACGACGGGATCGACGATTCGATCGATCCGCTCATCGACATCGATGGTGATGGCCTCAGCGACTTCGAGGATTCCGAGGTCGACGTGAACGGTGACGGATTCCACGACATCTTCGGCATCCCGAACGGCACCCTGCCTACCGACGCGTACACCGAGGACGTCGTCGACGAACCCGAACAGGCGCACGACCACTCGGGCCGGCCCGACGGCTCGGATGCTCGGCCCGACCGGGCGACGGTGCCCGACCTGCGGGCGCTGCCGGCTTTCCAGATCAGCACCTCAAACGCAGGCGAACTCGATCTGCTCAACTTCGGCGCCGTCACCTGGAACGCCGGTCCGGCGCCGATGGTGATCGACGGCTTCCGCAGCCCGACCGATCCCGAGTTGATGGACGGCTACCAGACGTTCTACGCCGACGGAAAGGCCATCGGCAGCGCCCCGATCGGCACCCTCGAGTACCACCGCGGCGGCGGGCACGACCACTGGCACTTCCAAGACTTCTCGCGCTACGAACTCGTCTCCGAGCAGGGCAAGAGCCAGTTGAGCGGCAAGCAGTCGTGGTGCCTGGCCAACAACTACCCCGTCGACCTCACCCTGCCCGGTGTGGTGTGGACGCTCCAGCAGGAGTCGCTGGCCACCAGTTGTGGCTCCGAGGACGCTCTGTGGGTTCGCCAAGTGCTGGCCGTCGGGTGGGGTGATCTGTACATGCAGAGTGTGTCGGGCCAGTCGTTCGACATCACCGATCTCCCCAACGGTGTGTACACGATCCGCATCACGGCGAACCCGGAGGGCAACCTCTATGAGGCCTCGACGCGCAACAACGCGTCGGAGCGGATCGTTCGGCTCGGTGGCGTGCCGGGCGCCCGCACCGTCAGCGTGCCGCCGTACCGCGGTATCGACACCGAGGCCCTGATGGAGATGCCGCCCGGATTCCCGTCGCCGTACCCGGGGCCAATGGGTGAACTCCTACCGGGGGCCTGACAGGGCGATGCGGTTGCCCTCGGCGTCGGCGAACTCGGCCACCATGCCCTGCTCGCCGACATCGGTGACCGGGTAGAGCACCTGCCCACCTCGGTCGAGTGCCCGCGCAAGCGTGCCCTCCACGTCGTCGACGCGGAAGTACACACGGGTGCCGTCGACCGACGGCACATAGCTGTCACCCGTCGCCAAGGCGCCGCTCGCGCTCCCAGACTCGTCCGCGTCGGGGAACAGCGCCATCGGGTGCCCGTCGATGACGGTGCGTTCCAACTCGATCTCGAAGACGAACTCGTAGAAGGCAATCGCCCGCTCGATGTCGACGACGGGGATCTCGAACCAACTCACCAGTGCCATGCGCTGATTCTTCCAGATGCCGGCGGCAGGGTCATCCGGCACGCACCCGCAGCCCGGGAACACTTCGTCACAG
>JBIKLX010000257.1:0-3761 GCA_044359565.1 Ilumatobacteraceae bacterium | reverse complement strand
CCGGCGGTGGGCGCAGCAGTCGGTGCTGCCGGGGCCATGGGCTGACCCTTGCCGCGGCGCATGGCCAGCAGCAGCATCAACAGACCCACCACCACCCCGGCACCGATGGCGATGAATCCACCCACGCGCAGCGAGCCCATTGCGTCGGCCGGGTCCTTGCCGACGGTGACGACTACCTCGGCTTCGGCCGACGATGCCGTGAGCACGTACTCGCCCGATGCGGAGATGGTGACCGTGCCCACCGACTCGCCTGCGTAGATACCTCGCTCGTAACTCTTCGACCGATCACGCGACACGCCGACCTCGGTGCCATCGCTGTCGGTGAGAATGATGTCGACATCGGGTGCGCCGGCGCCTGCGTAGGCATAGCTGCGATTGGCGTTGGGGCAGTCGCCGTCGAGGGCGCCCACCTTGCCTTTGGTCTCGACGAACAGCACGAACGTGCCGGGGTCGGCGAAGTCGAGGGTCGTGGCGCAGCCGATCGGTGCTCGGGCGAGGTCTTCGACCGCCTTGTCGTGACGGTTGTCGGCGAGCAGCAGCATGACGATGCCGCCGGCCACACCGGCGAGCAGCACGAACACCGCCGCCGCGACTGCACCCGAACGCGACTGGCGCGGCGACGGTGACACCAGCGGTGGCTGCTGGGCACCATAGGGCTGATACGGGGCACCGGGCCCGGGCTGGTAGGACGGATTGGACATCACTGCACCCCTAGTCGACGAGCGATCAACTCGATCCGGTCGTCAGGTTGTACCACGGCCACGCGCACGTTGTTGGCACCCCCTGCCCCGTAGAAGTCGCCCGGGCTCACCAACGCGCCGCCCGAAGTCGCCAAGCGCTCGGCAAACGCCCATCCGTCGCCGGCATCGAACCACAGGTAGAAGCCGCCTCGCGGCTGGCCGATGCCGACGCCCGACCAGGAGCCGAGGATGGCTGCGGCACGCTCGAGACGGCGTCGATAGCGATCGCGTTGCTCGGTGACGTGGCGGTCGTCGGCCAGTGCTGCAGCACCGGCGGCCTGGGCCGGCCCGGGCACGAGCATGCCGACGTGCTTGCGTACTTCCTTCAGGTAGTCGACGAGTTCGGCGTCGCCTGCATAGAAGCCCACCCGCAGGCCGGCCAGGTTCGAGCGCTTCGACAGCGAGTGCACCGCCACGACGCCATCGAGGCCACCCTCGAGGATGGTGCGCGCCGGGCCGTCCCAGGTGAACTCGACGTAGCACTCGTCGCTGAACACCGGCACGCCGTGACGACGCCCCCACGCCGCCGCGGCATCGAGGTCGTCGAGCGCCCCCGTCGGGTTCGACGGACTGTTCACCCACAGCATCAGTGCCCGCGCCGCGTCGGCTGGGTCGATGGCCGACAGGTCGAGGCCACCGTCGGCCGCCATGGGCACCGCCACCGGTCGACACCCGGCCAGGACTGCACCCATCTCGTACGTGGGGTACGCCACGGCGGGGTACAGCACGGTGTCGCGCGACGGGGTGCGCAGCCGCAGATAGTGCGGTGTGGTGGCGACGAACTCCTTGGTGCCCACGCAGGCGGCGATCTGTGCCGCAGGCACGTCGATACCGAAGCGACGGTCGATCCAGGCCTGGATGGCGTTGCGCAACGCGGGCGTGCCGATGCTGGGCGGATAGCCACGCTCGCTGTTCGACGAGGCGAGCGCATCGAGCACGACCGCCGGCGGCGGATCGCAGGGGGTGCCGATCGACAGGTCGACGATTCCCCCGTCGAACTGGGCCCCGAGCGCTGCAAAGCGATCGAGCCGGTCGTAGGGGTATGGAGGCGGGACGAAGCCCTCGGGCTGGCTCATGGTGCTGTCATCCTGCCCGATGAGCGCTGCCCGGCGCGAGATCGGGCCGGGTCACCGCGCCGCGCTGTCGACGATGAACTCGGCGAGCCGGCCGGCCGAGGCGCCGGCGAGGCGGGCCCTGATGCGCAGGCCTGCATCGTCGTTCGCTGTCGACACCACCTCACCCTCGCGGTGGATGGCCGCGACCACGTCGCCGCGCTCGTAGGGCACGAGCAGCTCCACCACGGTGCCCAACGCGCGGAGCCGATCGGCCAGCACGGTGAGGAACTGGTCGATGCCGTCGCCGGTGGCGGCGCTGATGGCCACCGACCCTTCGTGCTCGGCCACCAGCTCGGCCGCCACCTCGGGGGCGAGATCGGCCTTGTTGAACACCAGCAGTTCGGGCACGCCACGCGCATCGATCTCGTCGAGCACCACATGCACCGCATCGATCTGCCCCTCCGGGTCGGGCGCCGAGGCATCGACCACATGCACCAGGAAGTCGGCGGTACGGGCCACCTCGAGCGTGCTCTTGAACGCCTCGATCAGGCCGTGCGGCAGGCGACGCACGAACCCGACGGTGTCGGTGAGCAGAACCGGCTCGCCACCGGGCAGGGCGAGCCGGCGGGTGGTGGGATCGAGCGTGGCGAAGAGGCGGTCCTCCACCAGTACCCCGGCGCGGGTGAGGCGGTTCAACAGCGTCGACTTGCCGGCGTTGGTGTAGCCGACGATCGTGACGGCGCCGAGGCCGCTGCGCGTGCGGCCCTTGCGCTGCAGCTCTCGGGTGTGGCCCAACTCGCGCAGTTCGCGTTCGAGGGTGGCGATGCGGTTCTTGATGCGCCGTCGGTCGACTTCGAGCTTGGTCTCGCCGCCACCGAAGCGACTGCCCACACCGCCGCGCTGCTGCGACATCTTGGCGTTGGCACCTCGCCGAAGTCGCGGCAACCGGTACCGCAGCAGTGCCAACTCGACCTGGGCCTTGCCCTCCAGGGTGTGGGCGTTCTGGGCGAAGATGTCGAGGATGACCGCGGTGCGGTCGATGGCCGTGCGGCCGAGCAACTTCTCGAGGTTGTACTGCTGGGCCGGGGCGAGGTCGTTGTCGAACACCACCGTGTCGGCGTCGACCTCGAGGCACAGATCCTTCAACTCGTCGGCCTTGCCCTTGCCGATGTACCAGGTGTGGTCGGGGGTGTCGCGGCGCTGCACCAGGCGGCCCACCTCATCGGCACCCGCAGTATCGATGAGCAGGGCCAGTTCGTCGAGACCAGCCTCTGTGTCGTGCTCGGTGTGGCCTGGCAGGGTGACGCCCACCAGCACGATGCGCTCGCGCTTGGTGCGCTCGATCAGCGTGGAGCCGAGCGCTTCCTGGTAGGGGGATGTCATCGGGCGGGCCTCATACGGTGGTGCGGAGCAGATACGACTGGTCGAGTTCGACGGTGATGGCGGCAACGAACACCGCGGGTCCGATGAGGGTGACCTGGCCGGGGACGGGATCGTGCAACCGCACCTTCGCACTTCCGCCGTCCATGTGCACGAGGATTTCGGCTGCCGCCAACGGGACCAGTCCCCAGGCAGCTGCCGCCCATGCACTGGCGCAAGCGCCGGTGCCGCACGCCTCGGTGAGCCCGGCACCGCGCTCGTGCACCCGCATGGTGATGGCATCGGGCTCGGGGCCTGGTTCGACGATCTCGAGGTTGGTGCCCGGCACGGCCCGACCCAGGGTGAGCAGGTCGACCGCTCGCACGTCGTCGACCCCCACCACGGTGTGCGGGTTGCCCACGCTGAGGTGTGCCACCGGGCGGTCGGGGTGGGCGCCGATTGCGTCCCAGCCCTCAGGCGTACCGATGGCGACGATCGAGCCCATCTCGACGCTGGCCGAAATGGTGTCGGGGCGATCGGTGGCGGCCAGGGCGACGTTGCGCGGCCCGGCGCCGGTGAGGATGCGCTGGGGGCCTAGGTGGCCGTC
>JBIKLX010000256.1:0-3769 GCA_044359565.1 Ilumatobacteraceae bacterium | reverse complement strand
GCCGGCGGCTCCAGGTGTGCACGGGCGGGTCGCTGCTGATGGGCGGCACGCCGGCGGCCAGCACGGGCCCGCCGGTGGCGGCGAGTTCTTCCGGCGATGGCGGTGGCATGACGCTGACACTGCGCGAGCTGAAGTGCTCGACGTCGCGGGCGATGGCGGTGACGTCGGCGTAGGTGGTGGGCAGCCACGAGCCGCCCCAGTGCTCGGTGTGCGCCACCGGGCAGGTCTGGCGCAGGTCGTCCCAGATGGGGAATGGATTGCCGACGTAGGCGGGGTCGAAGATGTCGTAGTCGGTTGCCCAGTCGCGTGCGGTGTCAGCCATGTGGTCAACCTATCTTTCGGCAGACGCTCTGCCAGGAGTCGAATGGGTGTACCTGTCTTGCGTAAGGTTCTTACGGTACTGACCGAAGGGGGAACGGCATGAGTGATCGACCACTGCGGTGCTACATCGCGGGGGTGCAGCACGAGTGCAGTTCGTTCTCGCCCATCCCCACGTCGTTGCGCGACTTCGCCACCGTGCGCTGGGGCGTCGACCCCGAGCCGATGACGCTCGGTTTCGGGTACGGCGAGTCGTGCCGGGTGGCGCTGGGGCTCGGGTTCGAACTCGTCACCGGCCCGTTCTCGTCGTGCCAGCCGTCGCTGCCCGCGGCGCACGCCGTGTGGGAGACCGTGCGCGAGGGCATCCTCGAACCGTTGCGGGCGGCGGGCGATGTCGACATCGTGTGGCTGTGCCTGCACGGCGCGCAGATGTCAGACCAGGAGGACGACTGCGAGGGCGATCTGCTCGAGCGGGCGCGCCAGATCGTGGGCGACCGCGCCGCCGTGGGCGTGTTGCTCGACCTGCACGCCAACCTGTCGACGCGCATGCTCGACGCTGCCGATCTGGTGGTGACGTGCCGCGAGTATCCGCACATCGACTACGGCGATCGGGCCGCCGAGATGCTGCCGGTGCTGGCCCGCATCCGCCGTGGCGAGGTGCAGCCCACCACGGCGGCCGTGCGGTTCATGGGGCCCGGTGCCTACCCCACGCCCGACGAGCCGATGCGCTCGTTCGTCGCCCGGTTCACTGCCGCCCAGGCCGAACCCGGTGTGCTGCTGGTGTCGGTGAACCACGGCTTCGAGGGATCCGACCAACCCGACCTGTCGGCCTCGGTGGCGGTGACCACCGACGGCGACGTCGACCTGGCCGAGCGGGTGGCCCGGCGGGTTGGTGACGACTTCCTGCAGACGGTGCTGTCGCGCTCGTGGGCCGGGCCGGGCGTGGACGAGTCGGTCGACCAGGCGCTCACTGCCACGGCCTGGCCGGTGGTGCTGGCCGACCGTGCCGACAACGCCGGCGCTGGTGCGGCCGGCGACTCCACCTTCGTGCTGGCCGAACTGCTGCGTCGTGGCGCCACCGACACCGCGGTGGCGCTGCTGTGGGACCCGGGAGCGGTCGACCTGTGCCATGCCGCCGGCGTGGGCGCCCGCCTGCCGCTGCGCATCGGCGGCAAGTGCGGGCCGATGTCGGGCGACCCGCTCGACGTGCAGGCCGAGGTGCTCGCAGTGCGCGACGACGCCACCCAGGCCCTGTTCGGCAAGGGTGAGCCGACGTTCCGTCTCGGCCGTACTGCGGCCATCCGGGTGGATGGTGTGGAGGTGGTGCTGGCGTCGGTGCGCACCCAGGTGTTCAGCCATCACGTGTTCACCCAGCACGGCATCGACCATCTGGCCCGCAAGGTGCTGGTGGTGAAGAGCACGCAGCACTTCATGAACGACTTCGGCCCCATCGCCGCGTCGGTCATCCGCTGCGACGGGCCGGGCACGATGACCACCGATCTGGCATCGCTGCCCTACCGACGAGTCCGTCGCCCGATGCTGGTGCTCGACCCGGTCGAGAGCGTCGACCTGGAGTCGATGCCGCCGGTGGCGGTGCGTCGCCGCGGCTGACGGTTCAGACGGGGCGCTGGCGCTGGCGGTAGGCCTTGGTGTTCACCTTGTTGCCGCAGCCTGTCGCCTGGCACCACCGGCGTGTACCGGGGCGGGAGGCGTCGTGGAAGACGAGGCTGCACAGCGGGCCCTCGCAACGACGCAGGCGGCCGTCGTGGGCGCCGAGCAGCTCGATCGCGTCGCGGGCGACCACGGCGAGGCCGGCAGCGACCTCGCGGCCGGGCGGCGCGACGAGATGGCTCGTACCGTCGCTGGCCAGGACTGGATGGGGCGTGGGCTGGGCGGCACTGCGGTTGATGACGGCCAGGTCGGTCGGTTCGATCGGGCGGCCGTCGACGACGAGTGCGACTGCACGGTGGATGGCTTCGCGAAGAGTTCGGGCCTTGACGAGGTCGCGCCCTGACGCGGTTGCGGGTGCGGGCAGACCGATGACGGCGAACCATCGGCACAGGTGGTCGGGTTCGGCGAGCAGTTCGGTGGGCCAGACAGCCCGGTAGCGCAGCGTCCACGTGAGGTCGAGCGACAGCCGACCACCGAAGGCGAAGTCGGGCACCTGCTGCGCTTCTGTGTGGTTGGCCACCATCAGGATGCGACGATGAGGAGGGCTTGGATCTCCAGCACCATGTTGGCGGGTAGCGACGACACGCCGACTGCCAGTCGGGTGTGGCGGCCGGCATCGCCGAACACCGCCACCAGCACGTCGGAGGCGGCGTCGATGACGCCGGTGTGCTGCACGAAGTCGGGCGTGGCGTTCACCACGCCGTACACCTGCACGACCTGCTCGACGGGATCGAGCGAGCCCAGCGCATCGCGCACGGTGGCCAGGAGGTTGATCGCAGCCGAACGGGCCGCATCGCGGGCGGCGGGCACATCGACGTCGTGCCCGCAGCGGCCCACCATCAGCGACCCGTCGGGTCCGGTACCGAAGTGACCGCCCACCCACAGCTGGTTGCCGTGGCGCACGGCGGGCACGTACTGGCCGAATGCCGGCAGAGCTGCTGGGAGTTCGATCGACGACTCGGCGAGGCGCTGTTCGTGGGTGAGGTGGGCTGACATGACCGCCACTGTAGACAGAGGTTTGACCTCTGTCTACAGTGGCGGACTACGGTCCGGGCGGACGGCGACGGCGGTCGGTCGCACCGGTGGCAGAGGAGGAAGCGATGCTCGAGATGCGAGAGGTCTGTGAACGCTGCGAGGCAGCACTGGCGCCGAACGGGCCGGCGCTCATCTGCAGCTACGAGTGCACGTTCTGCACGGACTGCGGCGACACGATGGACCATCGCTGCCCGAACTGCAGCGGCGAGTTGGTGGCGCGCCCGAGACGATCAGCTTGAGGAAGCCTCACGAACTGTCTGCGTCGCCGATTCTCCAACGGCGCTCACCGGCCGCGATCGCGTAGGACCCGCCAGCGATCAGTTTGTGAACGATGACGTCTTCGACGGTCAGTACGCCATCGACAGCGCGGTCGATGGCGAGTCGTTGGTAGTCGGTCTCGGCCAGCAGCAGATCGACTCGGGCCGCGCCGACACGGGCGCACACGAGGTACTCCAGACCGTCGTCGGAGAGGATCTGCCTCAGGTCATCGGCGGACGCGGCCTGGCGGGCCATGGCACGGCGGTCGGCGTCGCTCACGTGGGTCAGGTCGGTCATGCTCCGGGTAGCCAGGAGTGCATCGAAGCCTGTGGGTCAGTCGAACAGGTAGGGCTCGAGCGATTCCTGGGCGCGGGTGCGCCAGCGGTTCCACAGGCCGCCGCCGTAGTAGGCGAGGCTGCCGGGCTCGGCGTCGCCGTAGCCGTTGTAGTACGTGAGGCAGTTGCGCAGCGGTGCGGTGGCGAGGTCG